>NZ_JBSGJA010000015.1:0-255326 GCF_053605345.1 Amycolatopsis sp. NPDC003865
CAACTCGCTACGACAAGCTTGCCATCGTCTACCGGGCCGCGGTCCTCCTCCACGCCGTGATCACCTGGACCAAAGCATTGTCAGACACGCCCTAGCTGTCCAGCACCCAGAACGGGGACACCGGGCCTACTCCCGCGCCCAGCGGGTAGGCCTCCGCCACGCAGCGCTCGATGAACTTCTTCCCCGCCGCCACCGCGTCCGGCACCGAAGCGCCCTTCGCCAGCCACGACGTGATCGATGACGCCAGCGTGTCGCCGCCGCCGTGGGTGTTCTGCGTCTCGAAGCGGGGGCCGCTCAACGAGATGTACTCGCGGCCGTCCGACAGCAGGTCCACGCAGTCCCGTGTTCCCTGCATGTGGCCGCCCTTGACCAGGACCCAGCGGGATCCGAACTCCAGCAGGGCGTCCGCCGCCGCGCGCTGGGAGGCCTCGTCGGACACCGAAATCCCGGTCAGCAGGCCGACCTCGTCCAGGTTCGGCGTGATCAGCGTCGCGCGCGGGAACAGCTCCGTGCGGATCGCCTCCAGTGCGTCCTCGCGCAGCAGGGAATGCCCGGTCATCGACGCCGCCACCGGGTCGACCACCAGGGGGAAGCCGAACCCGGTCTCGTCGAGCGTCTTCGCGACCGCGCGGATGATCTCGGCCGTCGCGAGCATGCCCGTCTTCGCCGCGTTGACGCCCATGTCCGACGCCACCGCCTTGATCTGCGCGGTGACGACGTCCACCGGGATCTCCGTGAAACCCTGCACGCCCAACGAGTTCTGCACGGTGACCGCGGTCAGCGCCACCAGCCCGTGCACGCCGTGGGCGAAGAACGTCCGCAGGTCCGCCTGGATGCCCGCACCACCACCGGAGTCCGATCCGGCGATGGTGAGGGCGGTGGGCGGTGTCACGGCTGCACGACCGGCAGGTACACCTGGCTGCCGGACTCGGTGAACTCCGCCGACTTCGACGCCATCCCGGCCTCGATTGCCTCCACAGTGGACAGTCCGTGCTCTTCCGCGTACTTGCGGACGTCCTGCGTGATCCGCATCGAGCAGAACTTCGGCCCGCACATCGAGCAGAAGTGCGCGGTCTTGGCCGGTTCGGCGGGCAGCGTCTCGTCGTGGAACGAACGGGCGGTGTCCGGGTCCAGCGAGAGGTTGAACTGGTCGTTCCAGCGGAACTCGAAACGCGCCTTGGACAGCTCGTCGTCCCATTCCTGCGCGTACTTGTGCCCCTTGGCCAGGTCGGCGGCGTGCGCGGCGATCTTGTACGTGATCACGCCCGTCTTGACGTCGTCGCGGTTCGGCAGGCCGAGGTGCTCCTTCGGCGTCACGTAACACAGCATCGCCGTGCCGTACCAGCCGATCTGCGCCGCGCCGATGGCCGACGTGATGTGGTCGTACGCCGGTGCGATGTCCGTCGCGAGTGGACCGAGGGTGTAGAACGGCGCCTCGCCGCAGAGCTTTTCCTCGAGCTCGACGTTCTCCTTGATCTTGTGCATCGGCACGTGGCCGGGGCCCTCGATCATCACCTGGACGTCGTGCGAGCGCGCGATGTGCGTCAGCTCGCCCAGGGTTTCCAGCTCGGCGAACTGCGCGCGGTCGTTGGCGTCGGCGATCGAGCCGGGGCGCAGGCCGTCGCCGAGGGAGAACGTGACGTCGTACTGGCGGAGGATCTCGCAGAGTTCCTCGAAGTGGGTGTACAAAAAGGACTCCTGGTGGTGCGCGAGGCACCACGCGGCCATGATCGACCCGCCGCGGCTGACGATGCCCGTGACGCGCCGCGCGGTCAGCGGGATGTAGCGCAGCAGCACGCCGGCGTGCACGGTGACGTAGTCGACGCCCTGCTCGCACTGCTCGATGATCGTGTCGCGGTAGATCTCCCACGACAGCTTTTCCGGTTCGCCGTCGACCTTTTCCAGTGCCTGGTAGATCGGCACGGTGCCGACCGGGACCGGCGAGTTGCGGATGATCCACTCGCGCGTCTCGTGGATCCGCTTGCCGGTGGAGAGGTCCATGATCGTGTCGGCGCCCCAGCGGGTCGCCCAGACCATCTTGTCGACCTCTTCCTCGACCGACGACCAGACGGCCGAGTTGCCCATGTTGGCGTTGATCTTCACGAGGAAGTTCTTGCCGATGATCATCGGCTCGGACTCGGGGTGCTTGCGGTTGACCGGGATCACCGCACGCCCGCGGGCCACCTCGTCGCGCACGAACTCGGGCGAAACCCGTTCGCGCGCGGCGATGTACTCCATTTCGCGGGTGATGACGCCCTGTTTGGCCCAGCCCAGCTGGGTGTTGTGCTCGCGGCCGTCGGCCCAGCCGGCGCGCAGCCGGTGCAGTCCACTGTGGACGTCGATCGAAGCTTCGGGATCGGTGTACGGGCCCGAAGTGTCGTAGACGTCGAAGTGCTCGCCGTTCGACAGATCGATCCGGCGCGCGGGAACGCGGAGCCCGGATTCGGTCTGGTGGTACACCTTGCGCGAGCCGGTGATCGGCCCGGTCGTTACGGAGACGTCCTTGTTCTCAAGCGTCGTCAACGACTTTCACTCCCTACGCCGGCATTACCCGGTCAGGTTCATGCGGTCGGTGACGCCTGCGAAACGCAAGTCACCCTCTCAGCCCGCCATGGCGCGAGCTCCCGCGTTGGTGTTGTAACCCGACCATGCCACGCCGGAGCGCGATACTCAAGTCAGCCGACCAACTCGGCCGGAGTGGCGTAGACGTCGACCATGGCTCCGTTGCGCAGCACGGTGATCGGCAGTGCGGTGCCGATCACCTCCGCGAACAGCTGCCGCTGGATGCCCTGGGCGTCCGAGACCCGGGTGCGGCCGACGGTCAGCACGAGGTCGCCCGCCTTGAGGCCCGCGCGGTCGGCGGGGCCGCCGGTGACGACTTCGCGCACCCGCAGCCCGGCGCTCTGCCCGGTGCGCTCGGCGACGTCGTCCGGCAGTGGCGCGGGCACGCCGACGACGCCGAGGTACGCGCGCCGCACCCGGCCCTCGACGACGAGCGTGTCGATGATCCGCCGCGTGGTGGCGTTGATCGGGACGGCGAGCCCGAGCCCGAGGCCGGCGACGGCGGTGTTGACGCCGACGACCCGCCCGGCGGAGTCGGCGAGCGCGCCGCCGGAGTTGCCGGGGTTGAGGGCGGCGTCGGTCTGGATGACGTCTTCGATCACCCGTCCCGCGCGGCCGTGGCGCACCGGCAGCGCCCGGCCGAGCGCGCTGACGACGCCGGCGGTGACGGTGCCGGAGAAGCCGAGCGGGCTCCCGATGGCCACGACGAGCTGCCCGACGACGAGCCGGTCGGCGTCGCCGAGCACCGCGGCCGACGGCGTCTCGCCGCGCGCCCGCAGCACGGCGAGGTCGGAGAGCGGATCGGCGCCGACGACGTCGAAGGGCACTTCGCTGCCGTCGGCGAAGGTGGCGACCCCGCGCCGGTGGTCGGCGACGACGTGGGCGTTGGTGAGCAGGTGGCCGTCGTCGGCGAAGACGACGGCCGAGCCGCTGCCGCGCGCGAGCTGCACCCCGGCGACGTGCGGGGTGACGGTCTTCGCGACCGTGCTGACCGCGCGCGAGTAGGCGTCCATCGCGTCTTCCATGAGGGCACCTCGATTACACCGTTGCAGGTACTACAAGTGTGCGCCCGAAAACCGAGACCGGGAGTTCGCTGTCCGTGAACCGGTTCACCGGACCAGTGACGGTCAGTGGTTCACCGGTTCGGACCATGCGCCGGTGAAGATTCGGCGGCAGACTCCCAAGTCGCTTCTGTAACGGTGCAGAAGCGATCTTCTGTGGGGTTGATATGCGCAAACTCATGTTCGGCGCCCTCGCCGGGCTGCTGGTCACCGGCCTGATCCCGGGGATCGCGGTGGCCCAGGGCGAGGCTCCCGGCGCCCCGGGCGCCCATCCCAGCTGGCTGCCCGCGAACAAGACCGGTTTCGGCACGGCTCACGACCGGTCCAGCAACGTCTGGTTCACCCTCCAAGGTGGCCAGCTGTCCGAGGTCTACTACCCGGACCTGTCGACACCGAGCGTCCGGTCGACGAACTTCGTCGTCACGGACGGCCGGAGCTTCGCCGTCGCCGACTACACCGCGAAGTCCCAGCAGGTCCGGCGGACCGACGACGACAGCCTGACCTACGAGCAGACCATCACCGACGACCAGCACCGCTGGCGGCTGCGCAAGACGTACGTCACCGACCCGGCCGCCACGACGGTGCTGGTGGACGTCGACTTCCAGTCGCTCACCGGGCGGCCCTACCAGCTCTACGCGGTCGCCGACCCGGACCTCACCAACGACGGCTCCGACGACTCCGCCGCGCGGAAGGGCGACGCCGTCACCGCGCAGGACGCGACCAACGCCGCCGCGCTCACCGCGAAGCCCGCCTTCACGAAGACGAGCGTCGGCTACGCGGGCGCGTCCGACGGGAACACCCAGCTCACGAAGACCTTCAAGCTGACCTCCTACGACACCGCCGCCAAGGGCAACGTCGTGCTGACCGGGCAGACGACCGCCGACGGCCTGCGGAACCGGCACGTCACCCTCGCGCTCGGCATGGGCGCGAAGGCGTCCGACGCGCTCGGCAGCGCGCAGGCGTCGCAGCGACGCGGCGTCCGCGACATCACGCGCGCCTACGACCGCGGGTGGAAGGAGTACCTGCGTGGGGTGGGCAAGCCGCCGTCGTCGCTGAAGACCGACGCCGAGCGCGACCTCTACAAGGCGTCGATGCTGACGCTCGCCGCGAGCGAGGACAAGCACCACCCGGGCGCCTTCATCGCGTCGCCGAGCATGCCGTGGCGGTTCGGGAACAACGACCCGGAGTGGTCGCCGTCGGGCACCTACCACCTGGTCTGGCCGCGTGACCTCTACCAGATCGCGACCGGGCTGGCCGCCGGCGGCGACACGGCCGCCGCGAACCGCGCGGTGTCCTACATGTTCGGCACGCAGCAGCAGGCCGACGGGCACATGCCGCAGAACAGCCGCGTCGACGGAGTGCCGTACTGGACATCGATCCAGCTCGACGAAACCGCTTTCCCGATCGTGCTGGCCCAGCAGCTCGGCCGCACCGACCTGTGGCCCGGCGTTCGCAAGGCCGCCGACTTCATCCTGGGCTACCAGGGGCCCAACGGGCAGCCTTCGCCGTACACGCAGCAGGAGCGGTGGGAAGAGCAGGACGGCTGGTCCCCGTCGACCATCGCGTCGGTGATCGCGGGGCTGGTCTGCGCGGCGGACATCGCGTCGCACAACGGCGCGGCCGCCGACGCCGCCCGGTACCTGGCCGCGGCCGACAAGATGAAGGCCGACCTGCCGAAGCAGACGATCACCACGAACGGGCCGCTGTCGAAGGACCCGTACTTCGTCCGCTTGACCAAGGACGCCAACGCGAACGCCGGGACGACGTACAACCTCGGCAACTCGAGCGTGACGATGGACCAGCGCGCGGTCACCGACGCGGGCTTCCTCGACTTGGTGCGGCTCGGCGTCTACCGCGCGGACGACCCGGTGATCAAGAACAGCGTTCGCGTCACCGACTCCGACATCGCGTTCACCACGCCGACCGGGCAGTTCTGGCACCGGTACACCAAGGACGGCTACGGCGAGCAGGCCGACGGTTCGCCGTGGGACTACACGTTCCCGGCCGAAAGCCGCACGACGTACGGCCGGCTGTGGCCGCTGCTGGCCGGCGAGCGCGGCGAGTACGAGCTGACGCTCGGCGACAGTGCCTCGGCCGCGCGGCGGCTGCGTGACCTCGGCCGGGTGAGCAGCTCGGCGGAGACCATGCCGGAGCAGGTGTGGGACGAGAACCCGCCGTCGGGCCATACCGGCTTCCCGGCCGGCACGCCCACCACGTCGGCGACCCCGCTGGCCTGGACGCACGCGCAGTACGTCCGGCTGGCCTGGGACGTCAAGGCGGGATCGGTGCTGGAGACGCCGAAGGTGGTCCGCTGCCACTTCCTCGGCTGCTGACCGCTCTCGAAACGGCGAAGGGCCCCTCGATCGAGGGGCCCTTCGTGGTTTCAGATGACGGCGCCGTCGTCCTCGGGGGTCTTCGGCGGGAGCCACGAGTTGCCGGGGACGCCCCACTTGTTGTGCTTGAGCATCTTCTTCGCCGCGCGCGCGTGGCGGCCGACCAGGCGGTCGAGGTAGATGTACCCGTCCAGGTGGTCGGTCTCGTGCTGCAGGCAGCGCGCGAAGTAGCCCGTGCCCTCGACCTCGATCGGGTTGCCCTCGATGTCGGAGCCGGTCACCTTCGCCCACTTCGCGCGGCCCGTCGGGTACGACTCACCGGGCGCCGACAGGCAGCCCTCCCAGTCGTCGTCCGGGTCCGGCATGGTCTCCGGGATCTCCGACGTCTCGAGCTTCGGGTTGACGACGACGCCCTTGTGCCGCACGCCCTCGTCGTCCGGGCAGTCGTAGACGAACACCCGCTGGTCGAGGCCGATCTGGTTGGCCGCGAGGCCGACGCCCTCGGCGGCGTACATCGTCTCGAACATGTCGTCCACGAGCGTGCGCAGCTTCTCGTCGAACTCGGTGATCTCCCGAGTCGGCTGGTGCAGCACGGGTTCGCCGGCGATAACGATGGGGTGGATGGTCACGGCGAGCCAGTTTAGTCGGACCCCTCTGGTAGACCTGCATCAGACCGTGACGCGCCGAGGTCGATGCCCACGTCGGCGGCCGCTTCCGTGGTTGAATGGCGCCCGCGGAAGAGCTAGGTCTGATTCGCCATGACGCCCGATTGAGAGGGACTCGGATGGACGCCGCGGAGTCGATGGCTGAGCCGCAGCCGTCGCCGCCGAAGCCCGTGCCCGGCCTGACCGAACGCGAGGTCGAGATCCTCGCCTTCGAGCGCCAGTGGTGGCGACACGCCGGGGCGAAGGAGAACGCCATCCGCGAACGCTTCGACTTGTCTGCGACGCGCTACTACCAGCTGCTCAACAAGCTGCTGGAGAAGCCGGAGGCGATCGAAGCCGACCCGATGCTGGTGAAGCGGCTGCGCAAGACCCGCGCCGCCCGCCAGCGCAAGCGAGGCGCCCGGCGACTGGGGATCGAGCTGAAATGAGCGTGTTTTCGGGAATGTCCCGGCCGATGAAGGCCGCGGGCGTCGCCCTGGTCGGCGTGGCGATCATCGCCGCGGTCATCGGGGGGATCTCCGCGCTGAGCGGGGACAACGGGTCCAACGAGGCCGGGCCGAGCGGCACACCGACGCAGCCGGGCACGTCCGGCGGCACGTCGGCGCCGCCCGCCACGTCGTCGACGGCCACCCCGCCCTCGAACCCGACCTCGGCTTCGCCGACCCCGCCGGCGTCGACCACCCCGGCACCCGGCGGCCAGCCGACGCAGGGACAGCCCGGCCAGCCGGGCCGGCCCGGCGACCAGCAGGCGTCCAACAAGTGGGTGACCGTGCGGGTGTTCAACAACTCGACGATCAAGGGCTTGGCGGACCGGGCGGCGGAGGACTTCCGCGGTGGCGGCTGGAACGTCAACGAGGTCAGCAACTACTCGCAGGGCATCATCCCGACGACGACGGCGTACTACCGGCCGGGCACCGACGAGGAAGCCGCCGCGAAGCAGCTCGCCCAGGAGTTCGGCATCAAGGCCGAGCCGCGGTTCCCGGGCATCGAGAGCGCGAGCCCCGGCGTGATCGTCATCGTGACCAAGGAATACCAGTCCGGCCAGAAGGGCAGCTGACGCGGAGGGGCCATCACCCGATGGCCCCTCCTCTCTACTCGCTGACCTGCGTCTTCGCGTACGCCTCCAGCGCGGCGAGCTGGGCCGGGTCCAGGCTCGGCCGGACCGTCTTGCGGGCCGTCTCCAGGTGCGCCGCGGTGACCTCGCGGGCCTCCAGCGACTCGCGCATCGCCGTCAGCGCCGCCTCGCGGATCAGCGCCGCGCAGTCGGCCGCCGAGTAGCCGTCCAGAGTGGACGCCACCTCGGCGAGGTCCACATCGGACGCCAGCGGCGTGTTCTTCGACGTGGCCGTGAGGATCGCGGCGCGGGCCTCGGCGTCCGGCGGCGGCACGTAGACGCGGCGCTCCAGCCGGCCCGGCCGCAGCAGCGCCGGGTCGACCAGCTCCGGCCGGTTCGTCGCGCCCAGCACGACGACCTCGCGCATCGGCTCGACGCCGTCGAGCTCGGTGAGCAGCGCCGCGACCACGCGGTCGGCGACGCCGGAGTCCGACGACTGGCCGCGGCGCGGGGCCAGCGCGTCGATCTCGTCCAGGAAGATCAGCGACGGCGCGGCCTCGGCGGCCCGGCGGAACAGCTCGCGCACCGCGCGCTCGGACTCGCCGACCCACTTGTCCATCAGCTCGGCGCCCTTGACCGCGAAGACGTTCAGCGCGCCGGTGCCGGCCAGCGCCCGCACCAGGAACGTCTTGCCGCCGCCGGGCGGGCCGTACAGCAGCACCCCGCGCGGTGGCTCGACGCCGAGACGGGCGAACGAATCCGGGTACCGCAGCGGCCACAGCACCGCCTCGGTGAGCGACTGCTTGACGTCGACCATGTTCCCGACGTCGTCGAGGGTCAGGCCGCCGGTGGCCAGGTTGTCCGAAGTGGACATCGACACCGGCCGGACGGTGGCCAGCGCGTCCAGCAGGTCCTGCTGCGAGATGCGCGGCTCGTCGGCGTCACGCTGGCGCAGCGCGGCCCGCAACGCGGCGTCGCGGCGCAGGGCGATCAGGTCCGCCGCGACGAACCCCGGCGTCTTTTCGGCCAGGACGCCGCAGTCGATGCCGGTGTCGAGCGGGACGTCGCGGAGCAGGACGTTCAGCAGTTCGCGGCGCGTCTTCGCGTCCGGCAGGGCGAGGGACAGCTCGCGGTCCAGCAGGTCGGCGGCGCGCAGCCGCGGATCGGCGGACTCCGCGCGGGCCGTCGTCGCGACGACGGCGAAGCGCTCACGCCGCAGCGCCGTCCGCAGCTCCTCCAGCACGACGGTCGCGACCGGGGGCGGCGTGGCCGCGGGCAGCAGCGCGTCGACGTCGGTGAGGAGGAGGACCGTCGGCTTGCCGGCGTCGCGAACGGCCTCGCGCAGGCGCGCGACCGCGACATTCGGGTCCAGCACGGCGAGGTTCGGCGCGGCCACCGGCACCACGCGGATGTCGGCCTCGGTCGCCACCGACCGCACGAGCGTCGCCTTGCCGACGCCCTCGGGACCGGACAGCAGGACGCCGAGGTGGGCGGGCGCGCCCAGCCGGGCCAGCAGCTCGGGGCGGTGGAACGCCAGGTCGAACCACTCGGCGAGCTTGCGCGCGGCCGCCTCGGCGCCGATCAGGTCGGCCAGCGGGACGACCGGCTCGGCGGTCTCCTCGACCACGGCGACTTCGTCCTCGACGATCTCGGCGTCGATCCACTCCTCGGCCGCGGTGACGGCGGAGGTCCGGACGAGCGCGGTCGCCGTCCGCGGCGTGGCGGGTTCGGGGGCGGGCCGGGCGCCGTCGCGCCAGACGACCACTGTGGACGGTCCGACCGCGACGGTGCCGGCGGGCTCGGTCGCGGTGACCGTGAGCAGCTCGTTGGTCCAGGTCGCGCCGATCGCCCGCGACAGCTGGCCGCGCAGGCCGGCCGGGTCGGACCCCGGCTGCGGCGCGAGGTCCTGCGGCAGCAGGGAGACGGCGTCGCCGACGGTGAGCACCTTGCCGATGAGGGCGAGCCGCAGCATGTGCGGGCTGACCGAGACGCTGGCCAGCCGCGAGCCGGCGACGGTGACGGTCTTGGCCGCGGCGACGTCGGCGGGGGCGACCACGATCTCGGCGCCCTCGGTGACGCCGAGGTTCGACATGGTGACGTCGTCGGTGAGGACGATCCCGGGCACGTCGGCCTCGTCGGTGGGCGCGGCGAGGGCGGCGCTGACCCGGGCGCCGGTGAGGTGCACGGCGTCCCAGGCCCGCAGGCCGAGCGCGTCGAGGACCTCGGGGTGCAGCCGGACGACGCCGCGGCGGGTGTCCAGCGCGGACGGCGTGTGCCGGACGGTCAGCGTGATCTGCGGGTGGCTCACGCCGTTCACCCTAGCGATCCGGGCCTACTTCCGGCGCAACCCGATCTGGCGCCACGAACGACGCCGCGGCCCCTGGCCGTTCTCCGACGTGCCACGCGGGGTGCGGACCGTCTCGCCGGTGCGAGGGAGCCGGACCGCGCGCATGGCCGCGCCCGCGACCCGGCGGCGCAGCGGGCGCCGCAGGCCGAGGCGGCGCGGAGAGGCCCGGCGGATCGCGCGGCGCTCGCGCGGCGGGACCATCCAGGCCTCCGGGTGCGCGGCCAGCCAGCGGTGCCGGTAGACCGAGTACGGGATGTGCGCCAGGTACAGGACCATCGCCACGATCAGCGCGACCAGCGGGAACTGGATGATCGCCGCGGCCAGCAGGGCCACGCCGAGCAGCAGGGGGGCGATCGCCTTGGCCGGGGCCTTGACCGTCTTCAGCGACAGCGTCGGGATGCGGCTGATCAGCAGGGCCGCGATGGCGACCGTCCACGCCCACACGACGTACTGCGACGACCACCACCCCTCGCCCCACTGGAGGTAGGCCACCAGCGGCAGCATCGCGAGCAGGCCGCCCGCGGGCGCCGGGACGCCGACGAAGAACTCGCTCGCGTAAGGCGGCTGCTCGGTGTCGTCCAGCAGCGTGTTGAAGCGGGCCAGCCGCAGGATCATGCAGACGGCGAAGATCAGCGACGCCACCCAGCCGATCCGGTCCGCGCCGGTCTGCCACACGTAGATGACCAGCGCCGGCGCGACGCCGAAGGAGATGCCGTCGGACAGCGAGTCCAGCTCCGCGCCCATCTTCGACGTCGCGTCCAGGAGGCGCGCGATCCGGCCGTCCAGGCTGTCGAGCACCGCCGCGATGCCGATCGAGGCGATCGCCATCGCGTAGTTCTTCGTCAGCGCGAACTGCACGGCCGACAGCCCGGCGCACAGCGCGAGCACGGTGATGGCGTTGGGCAGCAGCCGGACGCCCGGAGTGGTCACGCGGACCATCGATCAGCCTTTCGCAGGCGCGGCAGGGAGTTCGGCGATCACGGTCTCGCCGCCGATCGTGCGCTGGCCCTTGCTGACCAGCACCATCGAGCCCGGCGGAAGGTAGAGGTCGACCCGCGAGCCGAACCGGATGATGCCGTACGTCGAAGCGGCGCCGACCTTGTCGCCCTCGCGGATCTCGCAGAGGATGCGGCGCGCGACCAGCCCGGCGATCTGCACGACGACGAGCTCGTGGCCGTCTTCGGTGCGCATCAGCACGGAGTTGCGTTCGTTGTCGTCGCTGGCCTTGTCCAGGTCGGCGGAGAGGAACTTGCCGGGCCGGTAGGCGACGCGCTCGATCACGCCGTTCGCCGGCACGCGCTGGACGTGCACGTCGAACACCGAGAGGAACACCGACACGCGCATCCGCGGCTCGGCCGGCAGGCCCAGCTCGGCGGGCGGGACGGCTTCCTCGATCAGCGACACGAGCCCGTCGGCCGAGGCGAGCGCGACGCCGGCACGCGGCGGCGGCACGCGCTTCGGCTCGCGGAAGAACGCCGCGGTGGCCACGGTCGCGAGCGCTCCGACGAGCCCGAGGCGCTTGGAGAACCGGCGCGCGAGCAGCGTCGCGGCGATCCCGCCCGCCACGAACGGCCGGCCGGCCGGGTGCATCGGCGGCAGCGTCTCGCGGGCGAGCTGCAGGGCGTGTGCGACGGGGTTGGCGCCGGGCTCCGGCCGGGTGCCGCTCATGGTCGGGTCCCCTGGTTTCGTGTCGGAAGGAGGTGTCGGCGCCGGGTCCGGCGGCCGCGTACGGGCGCCACCACGCTACCGCTGCCCCAGGTGGGGCTCGCCGCGTGCCCCTGATCGGCTCCCTCGCGAGGGTGTCCCCGCAGCGGGTGGGAGGGACCACATCCCGGTAACGCTTGGTCGAATCCAGCGACAACTCTCAGTAGTTGACGCCGTTCGGGGCGCTGCCACGCGAGCTGGGGGAGGGGACCATGACCGATCACCGGGAGCCGGCCGACGCCCGCCTCGACGAGCTGTTCGGGGCGTGGCGAGCGGAGATCGACGAAGTACCCCTGCCGTCCCTGGTGGACCCGCTGCGCGCCGTCGACGTGGTGATCGAGGCGAAGAAGGGGAACCGGGGCCGGGTGCATCCGCCCCCCGACGGCGCATGCACCCGGCCACCGGGAGATGCGCGTGAGGAGACAGTTTAGCGGCTGATCGCCGGTTGATCACCGAATGTCCGACCAAAAGTTACGAACGGTCACTCGGACGGCGGCCGACACCGGTTACGAGCCGCAGGATCGCCAGCAGCACGACGGCGCCGAGGATGGCCACGCCGAAGCTGGGGAAGTCGAAGTCGAACGTCTTCGACTGGCCGGTGGCGAGCCGGTAGAGCAGCCCGCCCAGCGCCGCGCCGACCACGCCGACCAGCACGCTGACCAGGCAGCCCTGCCGGCGCCGGTCCCGGCCGCCGACGACGAGGTTCGCGGCCCAGCCGACGATCGCGCCGAAGATCACCCATGCGACGAATCCCATGGCGGGAGCTTACGCGAGCGCTTGCACAAGAATCATTGCACAAGAACTCTTGTACAACTACTCTTGTGCGTCATGAGTGACGACATCCGGGAGATCCGGGATTCGAAGGTGCTGGCGGCCATGTCGCACCAGCTCCGCCGGCGGCTGATGGAGCTGCTGCACCTCGACGGCCCCGCCACCGCCTCGATGCTGGCGGCGAAGACCGATCAAGCGGTCGGCAACGTGAGCCACCACATGAAGGTGCTGGCCGCCGCCAAACTGGTGGAAGAAGCCCCGGAGCTGGCCCGTGACCAGCGGGAACGCTGGTGGAAGCGCAGCGCGAAGACGCTGCGGTGGGCGGCGGCCGACTTCCCCGGCGACCCGGTCGCCGAGGCCGCCGAGGTGCTGGTGCTCGACCACCAGATGGCGATCGCGCGCGACTGGATCGCGAACCGCGAGACCTACCCCGAGGAGTGGCGCGGCGGTCCGTTCAGCATCGACACGTGGGTACGGCTGTCCCGCGCGGAGCTCGACGAGCTCAACGAGCGGATCTTCCTGCTGATCAACGAGTTCGAAAACCGCACCGAACCGGGCGACGGGGTCGAGCGCCGTCCGGTCTTCTTCGCCGCGCGGGCTTCGCTGGGCCAGCCGTGAAGGGGCTCTGGGGGAACAGGGACTTCCGGCTGCTCTGGACCGGCGAAACCACGAGCATGCTCGGCAGCATGGTCGCGAGCACGGCGTTGCCGCTGGTCGCGGTGGTCACGCTGCGGGCAAGCACCTTCGAAGTCGCGCTGCTGACCGCGGTCGCCTGGTTGCCGTGGCTGCTCGTCGGCCTGCCCGCCGGCGCCTGGGTCGACCGGCTGCCGAAGCGGCCGGTGATGCTGGTCTGCAACACGGTGTCGATGGCGGTGTTCGGCGGCGTCCCGCTCGCCGCGGCCTTCGGGGCGCTGACCATGCCGTTGCTGCCGCCGCGCTGCTCGGCGGCGTCGCCAAGGTGTTCTTCACCCTCGCCTACCGGGCTTATCTGCCCGCCCTCCTCGACGGGACGACCTCCTGGAAGCCAACGCGAAGCTGCAGGGCAGCGAGTCGGCGACCCAGGTCGGCGGGCCGGGCCTGGCCGGCCTGCTGGCGCAGGCGTTCGGCCCGGTCAGCGGCATCCTCGCCGACGCGGTCAGTTTCGGTGTCTCCGTGTTGTGCGTGCGGGCGATCCGGGCGCGCGAGACCGTGGTCCCGGCGGCGCGGACGCCGTTGCGCAGCCAGATCGCCGAAGGACTGCGGTTCGTCATGGGCGACCGGTACCTGCGGTCGCTGATGGTGTTCAGCGCGGTGTCGAACCTCGCGCTGACCGGCTACAGCTCCATCCAGATCGTCTTCCTGTCCCGCACGCTCGGTGCCGCGCCGGGCCTGGTCGGCCTGGTGCTCGCGCTCGCCGCGGCCGGCGGGATCCTCGGCGCGGCACTGGCCGGACGGCTCGGCGCGCGCTTCGGCACCGCCCGCGCGTTCCTGCTGTGCGAGGTCGCCGCGGCACCGATGATGGTGCTCGGGCCCCTGAGCGGACCGGGCTGGCGGCTGTCGCTGTTCGTCCTCGGCGTGTTCGGCGTCTGCGCGGGCGTCGTCGCCTCGAACGTGCTCACCACGACGTTCCGGCAGGCGTACTGCCCGCCGGAGCTGTTCAGCCGGATCACCTCGAGCGCCTCGCTCGCCGCCTACGGCACGATCCCGCTGGCCGGGGTCCTCGGCGGCGTGCTCGGCGAGGTGATCGGCGTGCGCGAGACGCTGTGGGTGGCCTCCGTCGTGCTGGTCGCCGCGCTGCCGGTCCTCGCGCCGTTCCGCAAGCTGCGGGAGTTCCCGGCTAGAGCAGAAGGACGTCCACCTCGTCGCCTTCCGCTGCCGACGTGACGTCCTCCGGCAGCACGATCAGGCAGTTGGCCTGCGTGAACGCGGCCAGCAGGTGCGAGCCCGGCCCGCCGCGCGGCCCGACGACCCCGGTGACCTCGCCCTCGGACGGCGTGAACACGCCCCGGCGGTACTGGCGGCGCCCGGCCGGCGAGGACATCGCCTCCAGCAGCCGGGCCCGCACGCGCCGGCGCGAGACGTCCGTGTGGCCCATGGCCGTCAGCAGCGCCGGGCGCAGGAACGCTTCGAACGACACGAGCACGCTGACGGGGTTGCCGGGCAGGGTCACGACCGGCACGCCCTGCCAGCGCCCGCAGCCCTGCGGCCCGCCCGGCTGCATCGCGATCTTCGCGAACTCGACGCCCTGGCCGGACAGCGCGTCCTTCACCACTTCGTACGCGCCCGCGCTGACCCCGCCGGAGGTGACCAGCAGGTCGGCGTCGGCGAGCTTCGGCTCGATGACCTTGCGGAACTCCTCGACGTCGTCGACGACGCTGCGGACCACCTCGACCTTGCAGCCGAGGCCGCGGATCGCCGCGGCGAGCATCACGCTGTTGGACTCGTAGATCTGGCCGTGCCGCAGCGGCGCGGGCGCGTCGACCAGCTCGGTGCCGGTGGAGGCGACCAGCACCCGCAGCGGCCGGTGCACCCGCACCTCGGCGAGCCCGACCGCGGCCGCCAGGCCGAGCTGGGAGTGGCCGAGGACCGTCCCGGCGTGCAGCGCGGTGCTGCCGGCGACGACGTCCTCGCCGGTCCGCCGGATGTGCGCGCCCTCCTGGGCGGCGGTGGAGATGGTCACGGTCTCGGTGCCGCCGTCGGTGGCCTCGACCATCACGACGGCGTCCGCGCCCGGCGGCAGCGGCGCGCCGGTCATGATCCGGTGCGCGGTGCCCGGTTCGAGCGGCCGGACGTCGACCCGGCCCGCCGGGATGTCGTCGGCGACCGGCAAGGTCACCGGGACCGCGGTGACGTCGGCGGCGCGGACCGCGTAGCCGTCCATCGCGGAGTTGTCGAAGGGCGGGAGGGACACGCCGGCCCGCACGTCCTCGGCGAGCACGAGGCCGGCCGCGGCGGCGAGGGGCAGGGCGGTCGCGGGGGCGGTGCCCAGGAGCGCGGCCACCTTGTCGCGGTAGTCGTCGACGGAGATCACCGGACCATCCTCTCCTGGTTTCCGGGGCGTGCAAGACTCTGCCCGTCACAGGCACGCAGTAGGGGAGCACGCATGCAGGTCGGAGTCCGTCAACAGCCCTCGTTCGCCGTCGCCCGGCTGATGCTGGCGCCCGGGGAGCCGTGCCAGGTCGAGTCCGGCGCCATGATGGCCACCAGCTACGGCGTGCAGGTGCAGTCGCAGGCCCAGGGCGGGATCATGAAGGGCCTCGGGCGCGCCTTCCTCTCCGGCGAGTCCTTCTTCATCTCCACCTTCACCGCGCCGCAGAACGGCGGCTGGGTCGACGTCGCGGCCAACCTGCCCGGCGACATCCAGGTGATCACCCTCGACGGCCGGACCGGCTGGGCCGTCACCCGCGGCTGCTGGCTCGCGTCGTCGCATGGCGTGCAGACCGAGACCAAGTGGGGCGGGATGAAGAACCTGATGGGCGGCGAAGGCGGGTTCCTGACCCACGCCACCGGCCAGGGCCAGCTGCTCGTGTCCTGCTACGGCGCCGTCGAGACGATCACGCTGCAGCAGGGCGAGATGGTGACCATCGACACCGGGCACGTCGTCGCGTACGCCGACACCGTGCAGTACCAGATCCGGAAGGTCGCCACCGGCATCATCCAGTCCATGAAGAGCGGTGAAGGCCTCGTCTTCGACTTCGTCGGCCCCGGCCAGATCATGACGCAGACGCGCAACCCGTCCGCGCTGATCAGCTGGATCATCTCCCACGTCCCGTCCCGCTGATGCGCGTCCAGACCCGGCACACGCCCGGCTTCGGCGTCGCCCGCGTCCTGCTGGACCCGGGCGAGTCGGTCCAGGCCGCGCCCGACACGCTGCTCGCCAGCCGGTTCGGCGTCACCGAGGCGCCGGCCGGCCGCGGCGGCGTCCGCGCCGGCAAGTCCGCGGCGACCGTCTACACCGCCCCCGCCGACGGCGGCTGGCTCGACTTCGCGCCGCTGCGCCCTGGCGACGTCTACCCGCTCGACCTCGGCGGCGGCACCGGCTGGTCGGTGCACCGCGACGCCGTGCTGGTCCGGCCGTCGTCGGTCCGGCACGACGCCGGCTGGGCGCCGCTGCAGCAGCTCTTCGGCGCCGACTCCGGGTTCCTCGAGCACTACAGCGGAACCGGGCCGCTCGTGCTGGCCGCGCCGGGCCCGGTGGACGCGTTCGAGCTCGGCCAGGGCGAGCTGGTCACGGTCCGGCCGGACTACCTGCTGGCCTACCCCGACAGCGTCCAGTGCCGCCTGCGGGCGCTCGATCCCGGCGGGCCGCAGTCGCTGCGCACGGGCGAGGGGCTCGCGGTCGACTTCGCGGGGCCGGGGACGGTGCTCGTGCAGGCGCGGAACAGACGCCTTTCTTCAACGTGATCTTCAAACGAATTGCCCATTGCCGAGGGCAATAATTCCGGTAGCGTGATTGGCACTTCCGCCGCTGGCATCCGCTCGGGCCAGCGGATCCTTTGTGCTGAGGGAGGGCGCCGTGGCTGTCGGCACCGTCAAATGGTTCAACTCGGAAAAGGGCTACGGGTTCATCGAATCCACCGACGGTCCGGACGTGTTCGTCCACTATTCGGCCATCCAGGCCGAAGGATTCCGCACTTTGGACGAAGGCGACCGCGTCGAGTTCGAAGTCCAGTCCGGGCGTGACGGGCGGAGTCAGGCGGCCGACGTGCGCAAGGTGTCCTAACCACCTCGATCACCCGATTGGCGAACCCCCGGCAGCCTGCGAACCTGGGACGTTAGGCTGCCGGGCGTGACAGGCGATGTGTCGGGGGACCTCACCGGTCGCCGGCTGGGCAACTACCGCATCGACGGGGTGCTCGGCAAAGGCGGCATGAGCGTCACCTACAAGGCCACGGACGTGCGTCTCGGCCGCAAGGTGGCGCTGAAGGTCATCGGTGACCACCTCGGGGCCGACGCCGAGTTCCGCGAGCGGTTCGTCGACGAGGCGCGCAACACGTCCGCGATCGACCACGCCAACGTCGTGCCGCTGTACGACTTCGGCGAGCTCGACGGCATGCTCTACATCGCCATGCGCATGGTCGACGGCGGCGATCTCGCCGGCCTGATCTCCGGCGGCCCGATCGCCCCCGCGCGCGCCCTGACGATGCTCGACCAGGTCGCGGACGCCCTCGACACGCTGCACAACCGTGGTCTGGTCCACCTGGACGTCAAGCCGGCGAACGTGCTCGTGACGAAGAAGGAGACCTCGCGCGAGCACGTGTACGTCGCCGACTTCGGGCTGACGCGCCGCGGCGCGACGGGGCACCGCACGCGCGGCGGTGACTTCCTCGGCTCGCCGACGTACGCGGCGCCCGAGCACCTGCGCGGCGAGCCGCTGGACGGGCGCACCGACCAGTACGCGCTGACGTGCGTCCTCTTCGCGTGCCTGACCGGCAGCCCGCCGTTCAAGGGCGACGTCCCGACGGTGATCAAAGGTCACCTCAACGGCGACCCGCCGTCGATCTCCCGGGTGGTCGCGCTGCCGCCGGCGATCGACGAGGTGATCCGCCGCGGCATGGCGAAGAACCCGGCCGACCGCTACCCCAGCTGCGTCGAGATGGTCGCGGCCGCCCGCCGCGCGCTCGGCGCGCAGGCGTCGTCGGACACCCCACCGGGGCCGCCGGGGTCCAATTCGGGTGGAATCCCCGCGCCGCAGCGCCATGGTCAGGTACAACAGGGGCCGCACCAGAACAGCGCACCGCAGGGAGAGGGGGCCCCCGTGCACCCGTACGGAGGACAGCAGCAGCCCGGCTACGGCCAGCAGCCCGGGCCGCAGGGGCCGCCGCCCGGTCCGCCGGGGATGCCGCCGCAGGGCCCGCCGCCCGGTTACGGCTACCCGCAGCAGCAGGGCATGCCGCCGCAGGGCCCGCCCCCCGGTTACGGCTACCCCCAGCAGCCGGGGATGCCGCCGCAGGGCATGCCCCCGCAGGGCTACGGCCAGGACCCGATGCGCCTGCGCCCGCCGATGCCCGCGGGCGGCGCGGGCGCGTTCCACCAGCCGAAGAGCGGTGGCGGCAAGAAGTGGATCTTCATCGCCCTCGGCTTGGTCGTCGTGGCGGGGCTGATCGTGGGCGCGATCTTCCTGTTCAGCGACGGCGGCAGCGGAGGCGGCGGCACGACGACGGCGCCGAACATCCCGGTCGGCCCGGGCGACTCGCAGGGCAACCCGACGTCGTCGCTGAACGCACCTCCGACGTCGATCTCCATCAAGCCGGGCAACTGATCGTGCGGCGCTGAGCAGGTCTTCTTGCACTCTCCACCCGAGAGTGCTAAACACGGTGTTGGCACTCGACGCCGTCGAGTGCCAAAGGTCGGGACGGTGAGGCTGACCCCCACCCGGGTCCAGTCGTCCGTCGCGGGCACCGAGCCTGGCCGAGGAAGAGTCCTGCTGCCGCCGCTGCACGAGTTACAGCGCGGCGGCTGCGCCCAATACCGGAGGACCACACCGCAATGGCCAAACTGATCGCGTTCGACGAGGACGCCCGCCGCGGTCTCGAGCGCGGCTTGAACACCCTCGCCGAAGCCGTCAAGGTGACCCTCGGCCCGCGGGGCCGGAACGTCGTGCTCGAAAAGAAGTGGGGCGCGCCGACGATCACCAACGACGGTGTCTCCATCGCCAAGGAGATCGAGCTCGAGGACCCGTGGGAGAAGATCGGGGCCGAGCTCGTCAAGGAGGTCGCCAAGAAGACCGACGACGTCGCGGGTGACGGCACCACCACCGCCACCGTGCTCGCCCAGGCCCTCGTCCGCGAGGGGCTGCGCAACGTCGCCGCCGGCGCCGACCCCATCTCCCTCAAGCGTGGCATCGAGGCGGCCGTCGAGGCCGTCACCGAGCAGCTGCACAAGGCCGCCGTCCAGATCGAGACCAAGGAGCAGATCGCTGCTACCGCCTCGATCTCGGCCGCTGACCGCACCATCGGCGAGCTGATCGCCGAGGCGCTGGACAAGGTCGGCAAGGAAGGCGTCGTCACCGTCGAGGAGAGCAACACCTTCGGCCTCGAGCTCGAGCTCACCGAGGGCATGCGCTTCGACAAGGGCTACATCTCCGGTTACTTCGTGACCGACCCGGAGCGTCAGGAAGCCGAGCTCGAGGACCCGTACATCCTCCTCTTCGGCTCCAAGATCTCCACCGTCAAGGACGTCCTGCCGCTGCTGGAGAAGGTCATCCAGTCCGGCAAGCCGCTGCTGATCATCGCCGAGGACGTCGAGGGCGAGGCCCTGGCCACCCTCATCGTCAACAAGATGCGCGGCACCTTCAAGTCCGTCGCCGTCAAGGCCCCGGGCTTCGGTGACCGCCGCAAGGCGATCCTGCAGGACATCGCGATCCTGACCGGTGGCCAGGTCATCTCCGAGGACGTCGGCCTCAAGCTGGAGAACGCGGACCTGTCCCTGCTGGGCAAGGCCCGCAAGGCCGTCATCACCAAGGACGAGACGACCATCGTCGAGGGTGCGGGCGACGCCGACCAGATCCAGGGTCGCGTCAACCAGATCCGCGCCGAGATCGACAACTCGGACTCGGACTACGACCGCGAGAAGCTGCAGGAGCGGCTCGCGAAGCTGGCAGGCGGCGTGGCCGTCATCAAGGCCGGCGCCGCGACCGAGGTCGAGCTCAAGGAGCGCAAGCACCGCATCGAGGACGCGGTGCGCAACGCGAAGGCCGCCGTGGAAGAGGGCATCGTCGCCGGTGGTGGCGTGGCCCTGATCCAGGCCGCCGAGGCCGCGTTCGCGGGCCTGAAGCTCGAGGGCGACGAGGCCACTGGCGCCAACATCGTCAAGGTGGCCGTCGAGGCCCCGCTCAAGCAGATCGCGATCAACGCCGGCCTCGAGGGCGGCGTCGTGGTGGAGAAGGTCAAGGGCCTGCCGCAGGGTCACGGCCTCAACGCCGCCACGGGTGTCTACGAGGACCTGCTCGCCGCCGGCGTGCCGGACCCGACGAAGGTCACCCGCTCCGCGCTGCAGAACGCCGCTTCGATCGCGGCGCTGTTCCTGACCACCGAGGCTGTCGTGGCGGACAAGCCGGAGAAGGCTGCTGCCGCTCCGGCCGACCCGTCCGGTGGCATGGGTGGCATGGACTTCTGAGTCCGGCTGCTTTCCGGGAAGCCCGGTCCGCTTCGGCGGGCCGGGCTTTCTTTATGGCCGGGTGAAGAACCACACGGCGAACGCGCCGAGGATGACGACGCCGAGCGCGAGCACGAACAGACCCCCGAGCCAGGCCGTGCTCGTTTCTTCGGCTTCCATCGCGAGGACGACCGCGCCGATGCCGGTGAGCAGCACCCAGATCGCGAGCGCGGCGGCGCTGTAGAGCACGACCTTCGTTGCGGACCGGCTGCCGGGATCGTCGAGCGCGAGGAACGCGGCGTAGGCGGTCAGCCCCAGTCCGGCGATCAGGTAGAGCCCACCCAGAATCCCGACGACGATCTTCGCCGCCGTTCTGCTGCCTTGATCCACGACCGCGAACCCTAACCCCTCGTCCGGGGTTCACGTCGAGCTTTTGGGCTGGTCGGAGGAAGGGTGTACGCCGAACGGCCCGGACGCTCCCCTGGGCGTCCGGGCCGTTCGTCCGCCGCGTCCCCCGACAACGGCTCTTGGTGCACCCCGGCTTCCGGCGGGCACCGGCTCCCCCTGCGAGCCGGTGCCCGCCCGGCGTCAGGAGTCCTCTTCGGGCGTCAGGATCGCGGCGGCGACGTAGACCGGGATGGCGATGCCGACGGAGAGGAAAACGGCGGCGACCATGCCGATGCGCAGGACGCTGGCGTCGATGCCGAGGTAGGTGGCCCAGCCACCGCAGACACCGGTGAGCATCTTGTCGCTCTTGCTGCGGCGGAGCTTCTTGGTGGTTTCCGGGGTGTACACGCTGTTCGTCATGGCTCAATAGTGGCTCCGGGCGGGGTGCGCCCACATCGGGAACGGCCCGGACCCCGACCCTGAACTTGCCCTCGGGGTCAGGCCAGGGCGCGAACCCGGGCCAGCCGGTCTTCCCAAGCCGCCGCCACCTCGGCCGAAGCCGGGTACGCGTCCGTCGGTTCCGGAGCCCGCGCCGGCACCGGCAGGTATCCGTCCACAGGGGACAGTGGAGATTCGCAGACGTCCCCCTCCAGCAACGAAATCGTCCCCAGTCCACACGCGAACTCCAACGACGGCAACGCCCCCGCCAACGCGAGCCCCGCCGCCAAGCCGACGCTCGTCTCCACCGCCGACGACACCACGCACGGCAGGCCGCACGCCTCGGCGACCTCCAGCGCCCGCCGCACGCCGCCCAGTGGGGACACCTTCAGCACCGCGATGTCCGCCGCGCCCGCGACCGCCACCTTCAGCGGGTCTTCCGCGCGGCGGATCGACTCGTCGGCCGCGACGCGGACCGCCACCCGCCGGCGGACCGCGGCCAGCTCGTCGATCGTCGGGCAGGGCTGCTCCGCGTACTCCAGCCCGCCCGCCGCCTTGTCGAGCTCCGTGATCGCGCGGACCGCCGTGTCGACGTCCCACGCCGTGTTCGCGTCGACGCGGACCGCGCCGGACGGGCCGAGCGCGTCGCGGACCGCCGCCACCCGGTCGCAGTCGTCGGCCAGGGACGAGCGCGGGTCCGCCACCTTCACCTTGGCCGTGCGGCAGCCGGACGCGCGGACCAGCTCATACGCCTTTTCGGGGCCGACGACCGGGACCGTCGTGTTCACCTCGACCCGGTCGCGGACCGGCGCCGGCCAGCCCGACTCGCTCGCTTCCAGCGCCGCGTGCAGCCACGGCACGCTCTCGGCGTCCGAATAGTCGGCGAACGGGCAGAACTCGCCCCAGCCCGCCGGGCCGGGCAGCAGCACGCCTTCCCGGACGGTGATGCCGCGAAAACGGTTGCGCAGGGGGATCGCGTAGACCTTCATCGCCGCCGATCATGCCATCCCGACTTGGGCCGAACCGCTGCCGAACAGCGCGTTTCCGGACAGAATGTTTCCGTGGTCCTCGACTTCCGCGTGCTGGGTCCGGCCGAGGTCACGGCAGACGGCCACCCGGTGCCGCTCGGGGGCAGCCGGCCGCTGATCGTGCTGGCCGGGCTTTTGCTGCGCGCGAACCGGGTCGTGCCGGTCGACGAGCTGGGCCGCTGGCTCTGGAACGACGACCGCCGCCGCTCCAAGGGCGCGCTCCAGACGTACGTGCTGCGCCTGCGTCGGGCGCTGGGCGACCAGGTCGCGATCCGCACCGAGAGCGGCGGCTACCTGATCGAGCTCGACGACGACCGCCTCGACCTCTCCCGGTTCCGCGCCCTCGCCACCCGGGGCAAAGCCGCGGTGGACCGCGGCGAAAGCCGGCAGGCGGCCACGCACTTCGCGGACGCGCTCGCGCAGTGGCGCGGCCCGGCGCTGCTGAACGTCGAGTCGGACGCGCTGCACCGCGACGAGGTCGGCCAGCTCGCCGAAGAACGGCTGCGCGTGCGCGAGCAGTGGGCCGACGCGCTGCTCGACGTCGGCGAGTACGGCACCATCGTGCCCGAACTGACCCGGCTGACCAGGGAAAACCCGCTGCGGGAGCGGCTGCACGAGCAGCTGATGGTCGCGCTGTACCGGTCGGGCCGGCAGGCGGAGGCGCTCGACGTCTACGGCCGGATCAGCGGCGTGCTGGCCGAAGAGCTCGGGCTCGACCCCGGGCCGGCGCTGCAGCGCACCCGCCAGGCGATCCTGACCGGGACCGGCGACGAGCACACCGGCCCGGGGCGCTACCGGCTCGGCGCCGAGCCGCAGGTGCCGCACCAGCTGCCCGCCGACCTGCGGACCTTCTCCGGGCGCGAGGGCGACCTCAAGGCGTTGCACGCGCTGCTGCCGGAGGCGATCGACGCCGGCACGTCGACGCCGATCGCGTCGGTCGAGGGCATGGGCGGCATCGGCAAGACGACGCTGGCCGTGCACTTCGCGCACGAGATCGCCGACCGGTTCCCCGGCGGGCAGGTCTACCTCAACCTGCGCGGCTACGGGCCCGGCGAGCCGGTCGAGCCGTCGGCGGCGCTGGAGGCGATGCTGGCCGCGCTCGGCGTGCCGGGCGAGGCCGTTCCCGCCGACCTCGACGGGCGCGCGGCGAGCTGGCGGACGCACACCGCGGGGCGGCGGCTGCTCGTCCTGCTCGACAACGCCAACCGCACCGAGCAGGTGCGCCCGCTGCTGCCCGGGCCGGGCTGTTTCGTCGTCATCACGAGCCGCTGGCAGCTGCGGGCGCTGGTGGCGACGCACGGCGCGCGCCGGTTCGCGCTGGAGGAGCTGGGCGAAGAGGACGCCGTCGAGCTGCTCGCCTCCACGATCGGCTTCGACCGCGTCTCGCGCGATCCCGCCGCGACCGAGCGGTTCGTGCGCTACTGCGGCGGGCTGCCGCTGGCGATCCGGATCCTGGCCGTGCGGGCCGCGCAGTTCCCCGAGCTGGCGCTCGACGAGTTCGTCGACTCCCTCGACGCCGACCTGCTCGGCGCGTTCGACCTCGCCGACGGCGAAGGCACCAACATCCGGTCGGTGCTTTCGTACTCCTACCAGGCGCTGGAGCCGTCGACGGCGCGGCTGCTGCGGCTGCTCGGGCTGCCCACCGGCGTCGACTTCACCGCGCCGGCGGCGGCCGCGGTCGCCGGGCTGGACCTCGCGGCGGTCCGGCCGAAGCTGGAGACCCTGGCCGCCGCGCACCTGCTCGCCCAGCCGAAGCCCGGGCGCTACCAGTTCCACGACCTCATCCGCGCGTACGCGGGCGAAGTCGCTTCGCAGGTCGATACGGCTTCGCAGCGCGACGCGGCCTTGGACCGGCTGCTGGACTGGTACCTGGCGTCGGCGCTGAACGCGTCACGCCGGATGCGGCCGGAGCGCTACTACCGGCTGCTGGAGCTGGACGACCTCGGCGGCGGCCTGTCCTTCGCCGGGTACCACGACGCCTTGGACTGGTTCGGCGAGGAGTCGGGCAACCTGATCGCCGCGGTGCACCTGGCGCGGCGCCGGCGGGACGACGTCTGCTGGAAGCTCGCGTGGCTGCTGCAGAGCTACTTCGTGACGCGCTCGCGGCTCGACGACTGGCGTTCGGTGTTCGTGGTGGCGCTCGAAGCCGCGCGGGCGAGCGGCCACCGGCCGGGCGAGGCGGGCATCCTGAGCGGGCTCGGCGTGGTCAACGGCGTCGCGCGCGAGTACGACGAGTCCCGCCGCTACCTGGAGCAGGTGCTCGCGATCCAGCGCGAGCTCGGCGCGCGCGAGGGCGAGGCGCGGGCGCAGTACAACCTGGCGATGGCGGCGCACAACCTCGACGACTACGCCTGGGCGTACGAACACGGGATGCAGGCGCTGGAGATCGTCCGCGAGCTGGGGCTGGGCGCGTTCGAAGCGAGCGTGCTGCGGGCGCTGGGCGACATCTGCACGTCGATGGGCGACCACGACCAGGCGTTGCGGCTGGCGGACGCGGCGCTGGCCGTGCTGGGGCCGGACGGGGAGCCGGTGGACACGCGGTTCACCCTGCACACGCGCGGGCTGGCACTGGTGGGGCTGGGTCGCGTGGCCGAGGGGATCGCGGGCATCCGCGAGTCGGTCGCGATGTTCTTCGAGATGGGCGAGCTGTACGAAGCGGCGGACGTGCTGGCTCAGCTGGGCACGATCCACCTGCGCCGCGGAGATCGGGCGCCGGCCAGGGAGTGCTGGGTCCGGTCGGTGCGGTTGCTGACCGAGCTCGGGCACCCGGACGCCGACGACGTCCGCGCGAAGCTGGCGGCGTTGGTGGCAGCCGGGGGGTGAGGGCTGGGCGGACCGCCCGCGTGCCGACCCCCAGCGACAGCACGCAAGCCGGTCCGGCCCGCGTGTCCACTCAAGCCGATCGCGCTCACTGTCCACTCACTGTCTCGTCCGGGGCGCCACGCCGAGCAGGTCGGCCAAGGTCTCGGCGTTGCGGGGAGCTTCGACCTTGACGTCGTTGTCGAAGTAGACGTGGACGTCACGCTTCCCGCCGTCGTGCCAGGCCCGGATCTTCTCGGCCCAGGTCCGCAGGGACCGGTCGGAATAGCCGCTGACGTAGAGCTCCTCGTCGCCGTGGAGGCGGACGTAGGCGAAGTCGGCGGTCTGGTCCTCCAGGAACGGCCACTTGCCCGCGGTGTCGGCGGTGACCAGGGCGATCCGGTGCTTCCGGAGCAGCTCCTTGGCCGCGGGTTCGGCGAAGCTGGGGTGCCGGACTTCCAGGGCGTGCTTCAAGGGGGTCCGCGGCCCGGCGTCGAGGTAGGGCGCGCCCTTGAGCTTGTCGTCGTGTTTGGCGGCGAGCTGTGCGGCGTCGGTCGTCGTGCGGGGCAGGAGGGCGAAGAAGTTCGCGAGCCGGTCGGGGTCGAACGTGAGCCTGGGTGGCAGTTGCCAGAGGAACGGGCCGAGTTTGGCGCCGAGGGCGAGGACGCCGGACGCGTAGAAGTTCGCCAGCGCGGTTTCGACGTCGCGGAGCTGCTTCATGTGGGTGATGAAGCGGCCGCCTTTGACGGCGAAGAGGAAGTCCGACGGGGTCTCGTCGAACCACGCGCGGTATCGCTCGGGGCGTTGGAGGGAGTAGAAGGACCCGTTGATTTCGACCGCGTTCATCCGCCGCGAGAGGTATTCGAGCTCTCGTCGGTGGGCGAGACCCGGTGGGTAGAAGACTCCGCGCCAGGGTGGGTAGCGCCAGCCCGAGGTGCCGATCCGGATTTCGGCGATTGCTCTCACCGCCTTTCCGCGGGGGGAGATTCCCGGGGTGGGGCGGGGCCAAACGCTGGTGGGGCGGGACTGGTGGGCTGGGCGGTGGGACGGGTGACCTGATCTTGGGGACGGGCGTCTCAGGGGGCCTTTGTGATGTTTGGCCATGGGCTCCTTTCTGGTGTGGGCTCTCGTTGAAAGACTTGTCCTCGCCGGACGGGCAGGCTCTGGGATGACCCTCGGTTTCGCTGTCCTCTCGCCTTTGCGGGTGGGTCGCTGGGTGGTCATCCCGTCGCCTGAACGAGGCCTATCACTTTGAGCCGGGCCCGCAAGCCTGCGTTGTTCTCTCGCGTTGGTCTCTGTGTTGCGGGCCCGGCTCAAAGTGATTTGACGGCCTCAGGCGACGGGATGACCACCCAGCTCTTTTGCGGGGGCCGGGCCGGGCCGGGGCCCGGGCCGGGGGCCGGGGTGGCCTCGGACGCTGGGTTTGCCGCGCGGCGCTGTGCTGTGCTGGGCTATGCCCAGGAGAACCTCCACAGCCTTGACTGCACCAAACCCGATGCGTACTCCCTCAGGTTTCCCGGCTGGCCTGCGAATGTCGGCAAGCTGAATGCTCGGTGCTCTGCCGCCACCGTCAATGCTCGCGCCTGGTTCCTCGGCGGTGCCGACACCGCCAGCTCGAGCGAATCGAAGCCCAGTACCACCAGCGTTGCCCCGAAGCGGTCCTCCCAGCTCCTCAGCACCGCCGACAGCTCCGCCACCTGGTCCGTGCACTTGATCATCCCCGTCCAGCCCAGCAGCGCCGGGATGTCCGCCGGGCGCTCGGTCTGGACCAGACCCAGCCGGTGCGGGGCCCGGTTCGCCAGGATCGATCCCGTGTTGCCCGCCTCCGCCAGCGGGTCCGACTTGCGTGGGCTCTTCTTCGCCAGCCCGGGGAACCGTGCGCCGAACGGGCGGAGGCATGCTCCGTCGCAGCACGAACCGTCCCACCAGCGGTCCAGCGCGCCCGCCGGGTCGGCCGTCGCCACCCGGTGGCCCGCCGGGGCCAGGCGGCCGCGGTCGTCTATCCAGTCCTCGCCGTTCGCCGCGAACCGCTGGTCGTGGGGGATCAGCACCGGCCACAGGCCGGACCGGTCGAATTCGGCCACGCAGCCCAGGTAACGCTCGGGCCGGGTCAGCGGCAGGTCGGACACCCACAGCCGGCCGTGCCACGACCCCGGTGGCAGGGTCTGGACCGGCGGCGCGGGCGTACCGGGGCGGAGCGGTGCGATCGTCATGGACGTCCCCTCGAACTTGTGTTCGGCTGCTGCACCTCGAACAGTAGTTCGAGGGTCCGACAATTTCCAGCGATCCGGCCGCTCATCCGTTCGAGTGAATCAGCAAAATCGCAGGTCAGCGCGTTGCTGATGCCCGTGTGACACAAGGTGTTGCTGAGACACGCCACTGCGCCGAAGGGGTGGCCCGGCGCGACGAGACGAACCCGACAGACCGGTCACCGGCGCGGATCTTGCCTCGGCGGTGATCGATTGCCAGGCTCGTCCAGGACAACGGGCATCGGAGGGGGTGCATGGAGTTCCACGTGCTGGGCCAGGTCGAGGTGGCGGTCGACGGCCGGGCCATCGGCCTCGGCGGCCCCAAGCCGCGCACCCTGCTCGCCCTGCTGGCCGTGCACGCGGGGCACGTCGTCCCGCTCGAGCAGGTCATCGACGCGATCTGGGGCGAGGAGCCACCGGACCAGGCCCGCGCCGCCGTCTACACCTACGTCTCGGCATTGCGGCGGGCGCTGGCGGCCGGCGGTGACGCCGACGTCCTCACGCGCAGCGGGGGCGGCTACCGGCTGGCCGTCGACCTCGACCAGGTCGACCTGCACGTCTTCACCCGCGCCCTGTCGGCGGGCCGCCGCGCGCGGGCCGCCGGTGAGCCCACCCGCGCGATCGCCCTCATCCGGGACGCCCTCGCGGCGTGGCGGGGGACCGCGCTGGGCGGCACGCAGGGCCGGTGGGCGGAGAACGAACGGGCCCGGCTCGAAGAACTGCGCGTGGCCGCGCTGGAGGACCGCGTCGACGTCGAACTCGAGACCGGTGCAGGGGAGTCCCTGGTCCCGGAACTGACCTCGGCCGTCGCCGCGCACCCGCTCCGCGAACGCCTGCGCGCGCAGCTCATGCTCGCGCTGCAGCAGAGCGGCCGGCGGGCCGACGCGCTCGCCTGCTACCAGGACGCCCGCGCGACGCTCCTCGACGAACTGGGGCTGGAACCCGGGCCGGTGCTGCGGACCGCCCACGAACGCGTGCTGCGCGACGAACCCGGGACGCCGGCCGGCCGGCCACGGCGGGAAGCCCAGCGGGTCCCGAGCCAGCTCCCCTTCGACATCGCCGACTTCACCGGACGCGCGCGCGAAGTCGCGGAGCTGGCCGGGAAACTGGCCGAACCGGCCGGCGGGTCGCGGCTGTGCGCCGTCTACGGCAAGCCCGGCTCGGGCAAGAGCACCGTCGCCGCGCACGTCGCGCACCGCGTGCGCGAGCACTTCCCCGACGGCCAGCTCTACGCCTCGCTGCGCGGCGTGCAGGCCGTCCGCGCCGACCCGGCCGAAGTGCTGGCCGGGTTCCTGCGCGCGCTCGGCGTGGCGGACCAGGACATCCCGGCGCGCGCGGAGGAGCGCGCCCAGCTCTACCGCACGATGCTCGCCGACCGGCGCATCCTGGTCGTGCTCGACGACGCCTCCGACGAACGCCAGGTCCGCCCGCTGCTGCCCGGCGGACACACCTGCGCCGCGCTGGTGACCAGCCGGGAACGCCTCGGCGCGGTCGGCGGCGCCGGCCACCTGCACCTGCCCGTGCTGGACGAGGCGGAAGCGCTGGAGCTGCTGAGCCGGGTCGTCGGCGGCACGCGCGTGGCCGAAGAGCCCGCGGCCGCCCGTGAGCTGGTGCGGCTGTGCGGCAACCTGCCGCTCGCCGTGCGGATCGCCGGCGCCCGGCTCGCCGCGCGGCCGCGGTGGCCGGTCGGCAAGCTCACCGAACGCCTGCGCGTGCAGCACCGGATCCTGCAGGAGCTCACCCTCGGCGACCTGGAGGTGCGCGGCAGCCTCGCGCTCAGCTACGACGACCTGGACGAGCGGGAGCGCGCCGCGCTGCGCCGGCTCGGCCTGCTCGACGTCTCCTCGTTCGGCTCGTGGGTCGCGGCGCCGCTGCTCGACTGCGACGGCCACGAGGCGGAGGAGGTCGTCGAGCGGCTCGTCGATGCCCAGCTGCTCGACGTGTCCACAGTGGACGACGGCGGCGCGGTGCGTTACCAGATCCACGACCTGACGCGCGCTTTCGCCCGCGAACGCGGGGAGGCCGAGGAGTCCGCGGCCGACGTCAAGGCGGTCACCGCGCGGGCCGCCGAGTGCTGGCTCGAGCTGGTCGAGCTCGCGGGCCGCCGGGCGCCGCACGTTCCAGCCGAGACGGGCTCGCTGGTCCGGTACCTCGACCCGGCGCGGATCGACGAGATCCTGACCGACCCCGAAGCGTGGTTCGACGCCGAGCAGACCGGCCTCGTCGGCGTGGTCGAGCGCGTCAGCGGGCTGGACCTCACCGACGTCGCCACCCGGCTGGCCGCGGCGCTGTGCTCGTCGGTTTTCGCCGTGCGCAACCTGTTCGGCCAGTGGTGGCGCACGCACAACGCGGCGCTCGCGGCCGCGCGCCGGACCGGGGACCGCACCGGGGAGGCACGGCTGCTGTCGGGCCTGGGCTGGCTGCGCTACGAGCAGGACCGCTTCGACGAGTCGATCGCGTACCACGAGCAGGCCCTCGCCGCGTACGAGCTCGGCGGCGACCGGCGCGGGCAGGCCATGAGCCTGCTCGACCTCAGCACCGTGCAGTGCGAGTACGGCCAGTTCGCGCAGGCGCGGCACTCCCTCGACCTCGCGCTTCCCGAACTGCGCGAGCTGGGTGAGGAGCAGGCGGTGGTCCAGGCGCTGCACGGGCTCGGCCGCGTCCTCACCGAACAGGGCGAGCTGGCCGACGCGCTCGGCGCCGCCGAAGCCGCGGTGGCGGGGTACGCGGACGCGACCAGCCGGGCGGTCGCCGTGCGTTCGCTGAGCCTCGTGCACCGCGCCGCCGGGCGCCTCGGCGAAGCGGCCCGCTACAGCCAGGAGGCGGTGGACCTGCTGCGCGGCGTCGACGACCCGCTGATGTCCGCGTACGCCGTGCAGGCGCTCGCCAAGGTCCGCATCCGCCAGGGCCGCGGTGACGAGGTGCGCGACGAGGTGTTCAAGTGCCTCGCGACGTGCCACGAGATGCAGGACGGCTTCGGCCAGGGCCTGATGTTGCGCACCCTCGGCGAGCTGGAGCTCGCCGCCGGGCGGTTCCGCGAGGCGCGCGCCCACCTCGAGCGGTCGGTCCAGTGGTGGGACGCGCTCGTGCTCCCGGTCTGGCGGGCCCGCGCCCTGCGCGATCTCGCCACGACGCTCGACGCCCTCGGCGAGACGGCGGGCGCCGAAGCGGCGTGGACGGAGGCCGAGGGCATCTTCCGGCTGCACGGCAGCCGTGAGGCGCGCGAACCACGACGGCTCGCGAACGCGGTCCGTCCGGTCGGCAGCTGAAGAACGGCTTTCAGGTTTCTTTGACCCCGCCGGGAGACGCTGTTCCCCGTCCCGAGGAGGAACAGGGGGCGGTGGGTCGCACCGCATTCGGGGCATCGCGGATCTTTCCCACGGTGATGAAGGGACCAACCATGTCTTCGGTCAGGATCACGTTGACCACCGCGGCGCTCGTCGCGGGCATCGCGGCCGGCGGGCTGCAGGCGACCGCGTCGGCCGGGGAGCTGCCACCCGGAGCCCAGCGCGTCGGCGTGCTGGCCGGCGGGCAGCTGCTCGTCAAGGAGGGGAACCTCTACGACTCCTGGGTCCCGGAGATCGACGGGGTGAAGAAGTTCGAGATCGCGGGCGACCGGATCGGCGTGCTGACCGCGGACTCGCGCCTGCTGGTCAAGGAAGGCAACCTCTGGACGAACTGGGTCGAGGAAGCCGGCGGCGTCCGCGACTTCCGGCTCGCCGGCAACCGGATCGGCGTCGTCCGCACCGACGGCACCGCCACGGTCAAGGACGGCGCGCTGGACGCCGCGTGGGTCGAGCAGACCAGCGGCGTCAAGGACCTGGAGCTGACCCCGAACCGGGTCGGTGTGGTCTTCGAGAACGGGCTGGCGACGGTGAAGGAAGGCAACCTCTTCTCGCCGTGGGTCGACCAGCTGGGTTCGGTCGCCGACCTCGAGCTCTCCGCCGACCGCATCGGGGTCCTGCGCACCGACGGAACCGTCGCGGTCAAGGAGTCCAACCTCTGGTCGAACTGGGTCGAAGAGACTTCCGGCGTCAAGCAGCTGAAGCTTTCCGGCAGCCGGATCGGCGTCGTGCTCGACAACGGGCTGGCGACCGTCAAGGAGGGCAACCTCTACGCGGGCTGGGTGAACCAGCTCCCGAACGCCGCGAACCTGCAGATCGCCGGTGACCGCATCGGCGTGCTGCGCACCGACGGGAGCGTCACCGTCAAGGACGGCGGCCTCTACGGGACGTGGGTCGAGCAGATCGGCGGCGTCCAGCAGCTGGCCCTCGCCGCCGCCGGCACGCCCTCGACGGGTGGCCAGGTGTCGCTGGCCGACATCACCGCCGTCTACGGCTCCACCTACGCCACCGACACGGTCGCGGCCGGGCTGCCGAGCCTCAACGCCGAGATGACGGCCGGGGCCATCACCACGCCGAGCCGCAAGGCCGCGCTGCTCGCCACGCTCAAGCACGAGAGCGGTTTCCGCTACAACGCGGGCGAAGCGGGCCACACGGAGCCGTACCGGGGCCGTGGGTTCATCCAGCTGACCGGCGACTTCAACTACCAGTCCGCGGGCAACGCGCTCGGCCACGACTTCCTGAACCACCCGGACGACGCCGCGACGCTCGACTGGAGCGCCAAGGTCGCCCGCTGGTACTGGGGCTCCCGCAACATCAACGCCGCCGCGGACAACTACGACATGGGCGCGGTGGGCCGCGCGATCGGCTACTCCTACGACCTCGACCCGACCGAGTCGCTCAACCGCTGCGCGGACTACAAGAAGGCGCTCGCCTACTTCAACGGCGGCTCGCTGCCCGTCGCCGACGGCGCCGTCAACTGCACCCGCTGACCCCGTTTGCCTTGGAGGAGAAAGCCATGTCGTTCAAACGCGCCACCACGACCGTCCTCGCCACCGCCGTTCTCGCCCTGCTGGGCGCGGTCCCGGCCCACGCCGACACGCGGACCGACGTCCGTGACCTCGCCGCGGCGAACCTGCACAAGCAGACCTGCAGCACGAACAGCCTCGGCGGCACCGGGTTCATGGACAGCTGCCGGATGCAGTGGGCGTGGTGCGCCGACTTCGTCAGATGGGTGTGGGGCAACCGGAACCTCAACGTCGACCGGCTGACCGCCGCGGCGGGCAGCTTCTACCTTTACGGCCAGCAGAAGGGCACGCTGCACACCGATCCCGGCTACGTCCCGCAGGTGGGTGACGCAGTCGTCTTCAACTACCAGGGCAACGGGTACGCCGACCACGTCGGGATGGTCGACACGGTCAACACCGACGGCACGATCCGCACGATCAACGGCAACTGGGGCACCGGCGGTCCCGGCACCACCAGCGTCGAGTTCGGGACCGGGCCCGGCCGGGTCGGCCAGTACCTCGCCGGCCAGCAGATCTCCGCGTTCGTCAGCCCGGTCGGGCTGTCCGAGCCCGGGAAGCCCGTCACCCCGCGCCTCGGCGTCCGGTTCGGGGACAGCTCGGTGCAGGTGAAGGAAGGAAACCTCTTCGAGGGCTGGACGAACGTGTACGGCGGCGGCGCCGTCAAGTCCGAAGTGCACGGTGACATGGTCGGCGTGCTCACGAGCACGGGCGACCTGTTCGTCAAGCAGGGCAACCTCTACCAGCAGTGGGTCCACCAGGCGAGCGGCGTCAAGGACTTCGCGCTCGAGTCGGCGGCCGGCCGCGTCGCCGTCCTGCGCACCGACGGCACCGTCGCGGTCAAGGAGGGCGGCCTGCAGGGTATTTGGGTCGAGGAAACCAGCAACGCCAAGGAAGTCGAGCTCTCGGGCGACTACATCGCCGTCGTCGACAACAACGGCGCGGTGTTCGCCAAGCAGGGCAACCTGTACGCGGGCTGGGTTCCCGAGCTGAGCGGCGGCGCCGACGTGGAGGTGGACGCGAGCACGGGCCGGCTCGCGGTCGTGCGCACCGACGGTTCGCTGGCGGTCAAGGAAGGCGGCCTCTACGGCACCTGGGTCGAGCAGACGTCGGGCGTGCGGCAGGTCGACCTGTCCGGGGACTACCTCGGCGTCGTGTTCACCAGCGGCCTCGCCTCGGTCAAGCAGGGCAACCTCTACGCGGGCTGGGTCAACCAGCTCCCCGGCGCGGCGAAGATCGAGGTCGACGCCCCGACGGGCCGCGTGGGCGTACTGCGCGCGGACGGTTCGCTGGCGGTCAAGGACGGCGGCCCGTACGGGACTTGGGTCGAGCAGACCGGTGGCGTGGGCGACTTCCAGCTGACGAACTACTGAGCGCGCGGAGTGCGGGCCACGTCGAGGGGGCGTGGCCCGCACTTCCGTGTCCGGATCAGGACGCCGGGTGCCACGGGACGACGCGGCCCGTGAACGCCGCCAGCCGGTCGAGCGCGGGGGCGTCGGCGGGGACCGGCCGCGGTTCGGCGAACCGGCCGCCCCGCTGCTGCGACGGCAGTCGGTCCTGTGTGAAGGCGAGAGCCCGCTCGACCAGGTCGTCCGGCGGGTTCGGCGAGCGGCCGGTGGCCTGCCCGAGGTCCCAGCAGTGCGCCAGCAGGTCCGCGATCCGCCAGCGCAGCCGTTCGGTGCCGGTCGTGGTGCCCACCGGCGTCGTCCGGACGCGGTCGAGGACCCCCGGCCGGGACGCGGCGGCCCGAAGCGCCGCGGACGACCGGCGGAACGCCGCGGCGGGGTCGGTGCCGAGGTGGTCGGCGGCGCGGTCGGGTGGCGGGGTGTCCGACAGCATCGCGGTGACCACGAGGTCCATGCCGACCAGGTGGCCGGTCAGGTCCCGCACGGTCCACTCGTCGCACGGGGTGGGCGCCGCCCACTGCCCGGGCCCGATCGCGTCGAGCAGTGCGCTCGTGGCGGCGGACGCCGTCGCGAGGTCGTCGAGAAGGGCCATCAGAGCGGCCGGAGCAGGTCGTCCGCGTCGACGATGTGGTACGCGTACCCCTGCTCCGCGAGGAACCGCTGCCGGTGCGCCGCGTACTCCGTGTCGACCGTGTCGCGCGAGACGATCGAGTAGAAGTGCGCCTGACGGCCGTCGCCCTTCGGGCGCAGCAGCCGGCCCAGCCGCTGGGCCTCCTCCTGGCGGGAGCCGAACGTTCCCGAGATCTGGATCGCCACCGACGCCTCGGGCAGGTCGATCGAGAAGTTCGCCACCTTCGACACCACGAGCGTGCGGATCTCGCCGCGGCGGAACCTGTCGAACAGCTCCTCGCGCTCCTTGTTGCGGGTGGCGCCCTGGATCACCGGGGCGTCGAGCTCGTCGCCGAGCATCTCCAGCTGGTCGAGGTACGCGCCGATCACCAGCGTCGGCTCGCCCGCGTGCCGCTCCACAATGGACTTGATCACCGGCGTCTTCGTCATCGCCGTCGCCGCGAGCTTGTACCGCTCGTCGGCCTCGGCCGTCGCGTACCCGAGGCGTTCCGCGTCCGTCAGCGTCACGCGGACCTCGGTGCACTTCGCCGGCGCGATCCAGCCCTGCGCCTCGATGTCGCGCCACGGCACGTCGTAGCGCTTCGGGCCGATCAGCGAGAAGACGTCGCCTTCACGGCCGTCCTCGCGCACCAGCGTCGCGGTCAGGCCGAGGCGCCGCCGGGACTGCAGGTCCGCCGTCATCCGGAACACCGGCGCCGGCAGCAGGTGGACCTCGTCGTAGACGACCAGGCCCCAGTCGCGGGAGTCGAACAGCTCCAGGTGCTTGTACTCGCCCTTGGTCTTGCGGGTGATCACCTGGTAGGTCGCGATGGTGACCGGCCGGATCTCCTTCTTCTCGCCGGAGTACTCGCCGATCTCCTCCTCGGTCAGCGACGTCCGCGCGATCAGCTCGCGCTTCCACTGCCGCCCGGCGACCGTGTTGGTCACCAGGATCAGCGTGGTCGCCGCCGCCTTGGCCATCGCCGCCGCGCCGACCATCGTCTTCCCCGCGCCGCACGGCAGCACGACGACGCCGGAGCCGCCCGCCCAGAACGCCTCCGCGGCCTGGCGCTGGTAGTCGCGCAGCTGCCAGTCGGTCTCCTCGAGCGCGATCGGGTGCGCCTCGCCGTCGACGTACCCGGCGAGGTCCTCGGCGGGCCAGCCGACCTTCAGCAGCGCCTGCTTGAGCCGCCCGCGCTCGGACGGGTGCACGACGACGGTGTCGTCGTCGATCCGCGCCCCGAGCATCGGGCTGATCTTCTTGTTCCGGACGACCTCGGTCAGCACCGCGCGGTCGGTGGTCGACATGACGAGGCCGTGCGCCGGGTGGTTGGCGATCTGCAGCCGCCCGAACCGGCCCATCACGTCGACGACGTCGATCAGCAGCGGCTGCGGCACCGGGAAGCGGGAGTACGTCGTCAGCGCGTCGACGACCTGCTCGGCGTCGTGGCCGGCGGCGCGTGCGTTCCACAAGGCCAGCGGCGTGATCCGGTAGGTGTGGACGTGCTCGGGCGCGCGTTCGAGCTCGGCGAACGGCGCGATCGCGATCCGCGCGTCATCGGCCTGGGGGTGGTCGACCTCCAGGAGCACGGTCTTGTCGGACTGGACGATCAGCGGGCCATCAGTCACAACTACTGTTATACGTGCCTCGCTCGCGGCGCCGCCGGTGGGACGAGGTGCCGAGGGGATCACGGGAGGGCACTTTGACCACACCACCGTCCGACGACAACCCGTTCCGGACGCCGAGCTACGCCGCGGCGCCCGCCCCGATGCCCCTGGCACCGGGCCAGCGGCCCATCCCGCACTGGTTCACCCCGAAGGTGCGGGCCGTGCTCATCGGGTGCGTCGTCCTCGCGCTGGCACTGGGCTCGCTGGCCGCGTGGGGCATCAGCCAGGCCGGCCGCTACGGCACCCCGGCTGACGGCGACTGCCTGTACCTGAGCCGGGAGAGCGGCGACCGGATCGCCTACCACAACGCCGGCTGCAGCTCCGACCGCGCGACGTACAAGGTCGAGAACAAGTACCGCGGGGCCGTCTCGTGCGCGTCCGGCGACTACGTGCGGTTCCGCCTGAGCGCCGGCGGGACGCTGTGCCTGGCGTTGAACGTCCGGTCCGGCGACTGCCTGCGCGGCCTCGACGACGAGACGACCGTCGCGAAGGTGAGCTGCACCGACCCCACGGTGCAGGAGCGCGTCCAGATCCTGTCCGGGTACGGGCGCGAGGACGACTGCGAGCGCGCCGACAAGGTGCTGTCCTACGGCGGCCCGCCGTCGCGCACGCTGTGCCTGGCCCCGCCGGGCGAGAGCATCTAGCCGGCCCGGAGGTCGACGACGACCTTGCCGTGCACGTGCCGGCCGGCCTGCAGCTCGGCCGCCTCGCGGATCCGCTCGACCGGGAAGCTCGCCGCGATCGGCACCCGCACCCGACCCGCCGCGACCAGGCGGGCGATCTCGGCCAGGGCGCCGGGAGCGGCGTTCGCGCCGTTGCCGCCCGGGACGCCCTCGACCTGCGCGGCGATGGTGCAGATGCGGCTGTCCGGGACGCCCAGTTCGCGTGCGGTGTGCGCCGTCTCCGTCCCGTGCAGGTCGACGGCCGCGGTGACCCCGCCGGGCGCGAGGGCCCGGACCCGGCCGGCCAGGCCGTCGCCGTAGGCCACCGGCTCGGCGCCGAGGTCGCGCAGGAAATCGAACGACGACGCCGATCCCGTCCCGAGCACGCGCGCTCCCGCGAGCACGGCCAGCTGGACCGCGAACACCCCCACCCCGCCCGCCGCGCCGCCGATCAGCACCGTGTCGTCCGGGCCCGGGGCGACCACGGCGAGGGCGGCGGACGCCGTGCGGCCGGCGATCGAGAGGGTGGCGGCGGTGCGGTCGTCGACGCCGTCGGGAATGTGGTGGGCCTCGTTCGCCGGGGTCTCCCCGGTCGCGTCGACCACCACGAAGTCGGCGACCGCGCGGGACAACGCGCCCCCGAACACCCGGTCGCCGGGGGCGAAGCCGGTCACCCCGGCGCCGACCTGGTCGACCGCTCCCGCGTAGTCCGTCCCGAACCCCGCCGGGAGGCGCAGGCCGAACCGGGCCGCGGTGTCCGCGTCGGCGGTCATGATCCAGTCCATCGGGTTCAGCCCGGCCGCGGTGACCCGCACCCGGACCTGCCCCGGCGCGGCCTGCGGCGCCGGGACCTCCTGGACGTCGAGCACTTCCGGGCCGCCGAACGCCTCGAGCCGGACCGCCCTGCTCCCGTGTTCCCGCATGAGTCTCCTCCGGATGTGAAACGGACTATGCTCCGTTTCTGTTCTCGACCCTAACACAACAACCGGAGCGTGATCCGTTTTGACCGACGTGCCGATGCGCGCGGACGCGACCCGCAACCGCGACCAGCTGCTCGCGGTGGCGACCCGGATGTTCGTCTCGGCCGACGCCGAGCCGTCGATGCGGGCGATCGCCCGCGAGGCCGGGGTCGGCATCGCCACGCTCTACCGGCACTTCCCGACCCGCGAGTCGCTCGTCGACGCCGTCTACCGGGACCAGGTCGCGCGGCTGACCGCCGGCGCCCGCGAACTGCTCGACGAGCTGCCGCCGGCCGCCGCGATGCGGCGCTGGATGGACCTGTTCGGGGACTGGATCGCGACCAAGAACGGCATGCTCGAAACGCTGCTCACGATGATCGAGGCGGGCGAGATCGCGCACGCGCGGACGCGGACCGAGCTGCTGGCGGCCATCACCGCGATCCTCGACGCCGGCCGCGCGGCGGGCGACCTCCGTCCCGACGTCACCGCGGAAGACGTCGCCGCCTCCCTCATCGGCATCTTCACCGTGGCACCCCGGCCCGGCCGTGATGCCCAGGCCGGTCGCCTGTGCGCCCTCCTGATGGACGGCCTCCGGCCGCGCTAGCCGAACCAGCGGGTCAGCTCCGCGGGGTCGACGGCGTACCCGTCCGGGCGCAGGAGCAGCAGCCGGCCGCGGAACTCGTCGTCGTCCGTCGCCGCGCGGACGAGGCCGACCTGGCCGCGGAAGCCCGCCGGCGTGGCGTGGTCGCCCAGGTCGAGGAGCAGGCCGCGGCCGTCGTGCAGCAGCGCCGAGAGCCGGGTCGGGCCGTCCGCTGTCGTCAGGTCGAGGTCGGGGACGCGGTGGGCGCCGGGGTAGCTCAGCGCGAGCCCGGACAGCAGCCCGCTGAAGTAGCGGTTGCCGTCCGGCGTCCGCATCAGGTCGACGACGATCTCGCGCAGGGCCTCGACGTTCTCGCCGCGTTCGGGCGCTGTGAACACGCGCTGGGCAGCCGTGTGGCGCAGCACGCGCGCGGCGGCCGGGTGGCGTTCGTCGTGGTAGCTGTCGAGCAGCCCGGCCGGCGCCGTGCCGCGGACCGTCGCGGCCAGCTTCCAGCCGAGGTTCACCGCGTCCTGGACGCCGAGGTTGAGCCCCTGCCCGCCGAGCGGGGGGTGGATGTGGGCGGCGTCGCCGGCGAACAGGACGCGGCCGTGCCGGTAGCGCTCCAGCTGCCGCGTCGCGTCGTTGAACCGCGACGGGTCGCGACGCGCCCGTGTCGGACACCGAAGTCACCGAAGCCCTGATGGCCCTGAACGGCGCCGAGACGCGACTGGGCGAGCTGTACGGCGCGCGCCCAGTAGCCGTTCGCCTGCCGCGTCACCTGGCTGAAGTGCGCGGCACGGGCCGGGACGAGGTCGGACGCGGCGGCGAGCCGGATGTGCGCGAGCGTGGCGACGTAGGTCTCGGTGCGGCCCGGGAAGGGCAGGGCGAGCAGCCGGCGGACGGTGCTGTGCGCGCCGTCGCAGGCCACGAGCCAGCGGGCCCGGACACCGTCCACCGTGACACCGTCCGCGTCGACGTCGACGGCGGTGATCTCGTGGCCGCGCTCGATGACCGCGCCGTGCTCGGCCGCGTGGCCGGCGAGCACCACCTCGACATCGTCCTGCGTGCGGTTGCGCACCCGGGGGTGGCGGGTCCGCCAGACGCTGTGGTCCAGGGTGACCGGCAGGCCGGCGAAGTGCCCGCTCGGCCCGTCGACCTCGGGACCGGTGTCCAGGCCGCGCAGGTCGAACAGCTCCGCGGTGCGGGGCTGGAGCCCGACCGGCCGCGGGAGCCCCGGCCCGTCGCGCCGGTCGAGGACGGTCACCTCGACCCCGGCCAAGGCGAGTTCGGCGGCGAGCATCAGCCCGGTCGGGCCGGCGCCGGCGATCAGGACGTCGGTCATCACGCACTCCTCAAGTAGACTGAGTGCAAAAGTAGACCGAGTGCAAGTCTGGTGGAAGCTAAATACCGTTCTGGTCGGGGAGCAGGCTTTGGACGTCGAGGCGGTCCGCCAGCAGCCCCGAGTTGTGCATGAGGTCGGCGACCCGCTGCAGCCGGATCCCGTTGAGCGACGCCGGGTACGAGCCGAGCGAGATCAGCGCCGCCGTGGTCGTGTCGATGTCGGAGAACTTCGGCAGCGCGTCGCGGACGATCGCCGGGTCGGCCGCGCTCTGCTGGGCCGCGCCCAGTGCCGTGCGGAACGCCGCGAGCGTGCGCGGGTTGGCCTGCGCGAACGGCTTGGCCGAGGCGTACCCGGACAGCGGGAAGTCGAGCGTCGCCCCGCGGGCGCCGTCGGCGAGGATGTGGGCGCCGAGGTCCTTCTCGGCGCGGGTGATGTACGGCTCGATCATCAGCGCCGCATCGACGTCACCGGCCTGCAGTGCCTGCGGCATCCCGTCGAAGGCCACCTGCTTGAACTTGATCTTCGTCACGTCGACGCCCGCCGTCCCGAGCACCGAACGCGCGGCGAGCGCGCCGACGTCGTCCAGCATGTTCACCGCGATCCGGGGCGACTTCTTCGACGTCGGCACGGTGTAGTCGGAGCCGGGCAGGGTGACCAGCGCCATCGTGTTCGGGCCGGACGTGTAGGCCTCGCCCTGCAGCTGCAGGGCCGTCCCGCCGGCCGCGGCGCGGAACAACGCGATGTCGGACCCGAACGTCACGTCGAGATCGCCCGCGGTCAGCTTGGCCAGCCCGTCCTCCCCGCCGAGCTCGACGAGCTGCACGTTCAGCCCCACGGCGCCGAACTTCCCGCCCGCGACGGCGATCCGCAGCGGGGCCGTGTCGATGGCGTTGCCCACACCGACGCGCAAGGTGGTCCGTTCCAATGGCGGTGGCGGGGCCGCCGAACCGGATGCGAACACGCCACAGCCCGCGGTCGCCAGAAACGCCGCTACCAGCGGAATCAGCATTCCGCGTCTGATCATGAACCTTCACCTACCGCGAGAATCTGGTTCTCGTGCTGGATCGTATGGTCCGCGCCCCATACGATCGCGGGCAGGGCCGTATCGCGCCAGCGCGGCTTTCGGATCTTCATGGGGCGGGCTACCGTTCAGTAGGTTCGAGGTGCTGTCAGATCCGCGGGTTCCCGCCCGCGGCGGAAAAGGAAACCAGGTGACCCGTCGCGACCAGCGTCCCCGCAAGGGCGGCGACGCGGCGGACCCACGTCCGGCCGGCGGCCGCTGGCGGCTCCGCAACTGGCGTCTCGGCACGAAGCTCTTCGCCGTCCTCCTCATCCCCGCGCTGGCGGTGATCGCGCTCGTCGGCCTGCGGATCAGCTCGGACCTGCGCGACGCCCGGCAGCTCGCGGAGTTCGCCACCCGCGGCCGCGTCGACAGCACCGTCGCCGAAGCCATCCACGAGCTGCAGCGCGAACGCGACCTCACCGTCCGGTTCGTCGCCCAGGACCGCCAGGGCGACACCGCCGACCTGACCGGCCAGCGCAAACGCGTCGACCAGGCGATCGGCACATTCGAACGGACCCTCGCCGACAGTAAACCCCGGCTCGACGCCAAGGCGGCGGAAAGCCTGCAGCAGACCGACGACCGGCTGCGCGTGCTCGGCGGCCTCCGGTTCTCCGCGGAGCATTCGGCGTTCCCCGCCGACGCCGTCCTGCGCTCGTACAGCGAGCTGATCTCCGGCCTCCTCGACATCAGCGACTCGGCCGCCGCCGACGTCTCGGACCCCGAGCTCGCGCGGCTGCGCCTGGCCGGCAACGCGCTCGCCCGGATCAAGGACCAGATGTCGGTCAAGCGCGCGGTGCTGGCCGAGGCGCTCGCCGCGGGCAGCCTCAACCGCGACCGCACGCGCGCGCTGCTCGGCGCCGAAGCCGAGCTCAACGCCGCGCGCAACGACTACCGCACCTTCGCGACGCCCGAACAGCAGCGGATGTTCGACGACACGGTGATCGGCCTGGTCGTCGACATCGGCAACGACATGGTCGAGTCGGCGCTGACCCGCACCGAGAACGGCCAGAACCTCAACGGCCTCGACCCGAACCAGTGGGACGTCTCGGCGACGCACACGGTCAACCTCGCCCACCAGGTGCAGCAGGCCCTGCTCGTCCAGTTGCAGGAACGCACGGACTCCCTGGCCGCGCAGGCGCGCACGGCGGCGATCTGGGACGGCGGTGTCGTGCTCGGCGTCCTGCTCGTCGCGGGCGTGCTGTCGGTGGTCATCGCGCGTTCGCTGTTGCGCCCGCTGCGGATCCTGCGCCGCACGGCCCTCGAGGTCGCCGAGCACCGGCTGCCCGCCGCCGTGCAGAACCTGCTCACCGACCCCGAGCCCGCCCCGGAGAGCCTGCGGAAACGGCTGGCCGTCGCGCCCGTCCCGGTGTTCACCCGCGAGGAGCTCGGCCAGGTCGCGCGGGCGTTCGACGCGGTGCACGGCGAAGCCGTCCGGCTGGCGGGCGAGCAGGCGATGCTGCGCGAGAACGTCAACGCGATGTTCGTCAACCTCTCTCAGCGCAGCCAGGACCTCGTCGAGCGGCAGCTGACGGTGCTCGACCGGATGGAGGCCGACGAGCAGGACCCGGACACCCTCGCCGGCCTCTTCGAGTTAGACCACCTCGCGACGCGGATGCGGCGCAACAGCGAGAACCTGCTGGTCCTGTCCGGCCACGACTCCGCCCGCGAGGACGCCGGCGCCGTCTCGGCCGACGAGATCATCGGCGCCGCGCTCTCGGAAGTCGAGCACTACCAGCGGATCGAACTCGGCCCGGCGCCGCAGGTCGCCGTCCGCGGGGAAGCCGTCAACGACCTCGTGCACGTCATCTCGGAGCTGCTGGAGAACGCGACGCGCTACTCCGGCACCGCGACGGTCACGGTCGCGAGCGCCGAGACCCACGACGGCGACTGGCAGATCGAGATCATCGACCACGGCGCCGGCATGCCGCAGGCCGAGATCGACCGCACCAACGCGCGGCTCGCGCACCCGCCGGACGTCGACGTCGAGGTCTCGCGCCGGATGGGCCTGTTCGTGGTCGCGACGCTGGCCACGCGCCACCGCATCGACGTCAGCCTGAGCCCGGGCGCGGACGGCGGGCTCGTCGCGACGGTGCTGGTGCCCACCGCCCTGATCGTCGAGCTGCCGCCGATGCCGGGCCCGCCGCCGCCCGCCGAGGCCGCCGCCGCGCCCGAGCCGGAACTGCTGGCGCCGCTGGCCCCGCTCGCGCCGGCGGACCCCGAGCCGGAGCCCGAACCGGAGCCGGAGGAACTGACTCCGCCGTCGATCGAGGCGGGCCCGCCTCGCCGGGCGCCCGTGGTGGCCCGCGAGCACGTCCCGGAGTGGCCGACCGCGGACGACGACTCGCACCTGGACCTCGACGCCCCGACCGAGCGGATGCCCGCCTACCGCGACGTCCTGTCGCGCTGGTTCGACGCGGCGGCCGCGCCCGCGGCGGCGCCCGAGCGGCCGGCCGCCGAGCCGCTCCCGGTGGCGCAGGAGCCCCGGCCCGCCGAACCGCAGCCGCGCCACGCGCTGGCCGCGGCCCCGCCGCCCCCGCCGCCCCCGCCGCCGGTGGCGCCCGAGCCGAACCCGGATGACGAGGACACCGATCCGCAGTTCGCGCCCGTGACCCCGCCCGCCGCGATCGAGCCCGCCTACGAGTGGCCGACCCCGGCCGAGCTGGAGCAGGAAGACGGCGCCGAGGACACCTGGCCGTTCCTGCAGACCGACGACGTGGCCGCCGGGCCGGGAGCGGTGCCTGAGCAGCGGCCGATACTCTCACTTTCCCCGGAAGCGGTGCGCGAGCGGATGACGAGCCTTCAAGGCGGTTTCCGGCGAGGGCGTCATGCGAGGGGGGACGACACCCGGAACCAGTGAAACGGATTGAGGCATGAGCTCGAAGACGCCCCTGCTGGAAGTGATCGCGCTGGACGCGGCGGACGCCGAAGGCGCGCAGGCGGGCGGGGCCGACCGCCTCGAACTGGTGACGGACATGGCGCAGGACGGCCTGACCCCGACCGTGGAAACGCTGCGCGACGTGCTTTCGGCGACCGACCTCCCGGTGCGGGTCATGCTGCGGGACAACGGTTCCTTCGCCGTCGGTGATCTCGAAGGGCTGCGCGCGGACACCGCCCGGCTGATCGACGCGGGCGCGCGCGAGTTCGTCTTCGGGTTCCTGAACATCGACAGCGAGATCGACCTGGACGCCTGCGAAGCGCTGATCAAGGAGATCGACGGTCTGCCGTGGACGTTCCACCGCGCCATCGACCGCACCCGGGATCCCTTGCGCGCCTACGAACAACTGGCCGCGCTCGGGTGTGACACGGTGCTCGCGGCGGGCCACCCCAACGGGGTAGCCAGTGGGCTTTCCGTGCTGCAGCGGCTCGCTCAGCGCGACGGCGGGCCGGAGCTGCTCGTCGGCGGCGGCCTGCGCGCGCAGCAGGTGCACCTCTTGCGCGCGGGCGGGGTGCGCGGGTTCCATGTCGGGAGCGCGGTCCGGCCCGGCGGGTGGCAGTCGCCGGTCGACGCCGGAACGGTGCGCACGTGGGTGGATCTCGTCAAAAACTGATCGACTGCGGAACCCGTACGCGATATCGGACACCGTATCCCGATCCGCAGCAGGCCGGCCGACAATTGCGCGATCCGGCTGCCGGTTATACCAGTATTCGCCACTTTTGAATCGTTATGGTGAATTTGCATTCGGGTTGTGCGAATGCGGGCCTGCCATCGCTTGTGCAGGTGCACGTGCATTACCGTGGTTGGGCTGCTTGGGGGCTGATGGCCCGGCAGGTGCTGGCTATCGTGGTCTGAAGTCGTAAAACGCCGGCTCGAGTTGCGGCGCGGGAGAACTGCGACGGGCGTGTCGTCGTTCACCCGGATGGTGTCAAGAATTGTTCGGCTAGCGCGGGAGGCGTCGCTGTGGGCGCGCGTATTCGGTTCGCGGTCAATTCGATGAGAAGCCATCAGGAAACCAGGATGTCGTCCATCCGGTGGATTTCCGCCGCGTGGGAGCGGCTGATTCCGCGCGGCGACCGTCCGGGTGTGTCCGCGACGGGCCGGAAGGTCGAATCGTGACCGGCGCGATACCGCGGCAACGCGGAACCGAAACCTCCGAAGACGAGTTTGCGAAGCTGGGGCTCGGCGGCTCGCTCGCCCTCACCGGCCTGCTGGCCGCCGTCAAGATCGCGGAAACCGCCACAGGTGTGGTGCTCACCGCCGCCGGGGTACTTCCCGGTGCCAGTCCCTCGAAGGAGCGGGCTCCGGCCTGGCCCGGCGGGGAATGAACGGAGCTGCCCGGCAGCTCTCTACGGACGGAGGGCTGCCATGACAGGCAGTGGAGGGCGGGACGACGTGCGCGGCACGCGCGTGGGTTTCGCCGACGTGCGCCGGCTCGAGGACGTCGTCGCGGAGCTCAGGGGCCTGGACTACCGCTACGGCGGTGGCGCCTGCCGGACGGCCGTCGAGTCGCGGCTGCCCGCCGCCGTGGCGCTGCTGGACGGCGTGACCAAGACCGTCGTGCTGGCGCGGCTCTGCACCGCGGTCGCCGACCTCTACAACCTGGCCGGCTGGACCAACTTCGACCAGGACCGCCCGGCCGCCGCGCTGGAGGCGTTCGGGCGGGCGCTGGAGCTGGCCGTCGAAGCCGGGAACGACGACCTGCAGGCCAACGTCCGCTACCGGATCGGGCGGCTGCACCTGCACTACGGCGCCGTCGACGCGGCGCTGGCCGAGTTCGCGCGAGGCCGGGAAGCGGCGCTGCTGGCCCATTCCAAGCTCGCGCAGGCGATCCTGTCGGCCAACCAGGCGTGGGCGCACGCCAAGAAGGCCGACGTCACCGAGGCGCTGACCTACCTGCGCCGCGCCCGCCAGGAGTTCGCGGAGGCCGAGGGTCGCGAACCGTCGCCGTGGGACGCGTTCTTCGGGCCCACCGACATGGCCGCGATGGTCGGCACCGTGCACGGCGAACTGGCCCAGGTGGTCGACATCCGGCACGGCCGCGACGGCATCCCCGCGCTCACCGAGGCGATCGCCGGGTACCGCGACGGCGGCGGCATGACGCGCAGCCGGTCGCTGACCCTGATCTGGCTGGCCACCGTGCACGCGCTGGACGGCGACCTCGACGTCGCCACCGCCGTCGGTGAGGAAGCGATCGAGCTCGCGGGCGCCCTGCGGTCGCCGCGCACGCGCCAGCGGCTGCACTCGCTGTCCGCGGCCGCCCGGCGGTTTTCCGGCAACGCGGACGCACAGGAGATCGTCGACCGCGTCGACGATCTCGGACAATCCGGACGATAATCTGATGATCATGGAAAGGTAAACGTCCCGGAAAATGAAAATGGGACCCGTGAAACGGCAGCCAAAAGTAGGTTCCTGACCCGACGGACGGGTTCTTATGCTTCTCGGCAACCTGCGGCGGGTATTGCACCGCAGGCCCGGTCCCCACCGCCGAGAGGAAATCTCCCATGCGCTTGCGCAAGCTCGTCGCGGCCGCCGTGCCGCTGCCGGCGTTGCTCGGCCTCGCCGTGGCCGTCCCGGCCGCCGCGGCGACGGAACCCCTGGTCACACTGGCTGACAACGCCGCTCCGCTCGTCAACAGCGCCCGCACCGGCGACGTCGCGGGCGGGCAGCGGATCACCGCCGCGCTGGCGCTGAAACTGCACAACCAGCAGGCGCTGGAAAAGTTTCTCGCCGACGTCCAGAACCCCGCGTCACCGCAATACCACCACTTTCTCACCCCGGCGCAGTTCACCGCCGAGTTCGGCCCGACTCAGGCCGATGTGAGCAAGGCGGTCTCATTCCTGGAGAAATCGGGCGCGACCGGGATCGAGGTTTCCGGCAACCGCCAGGCCATCACGTTCACGGGGTCGGCCGCCCAGCTGGAATCGGCGTTCCACACCCGCATCGGGACCTACCACGACCAGGTGTCGGGCCGGGACTTCTTCGCCAACGACGCCGCGCCGACCGTGCCGGCGGACGTGTCCGGGGTCGTGGGCAACGTCGTCGGCCTGGACGACCACGCGCTGCGGACGCACGCGCGGGCCGTCGCGAAGCCCAACGTCGTCAAGTCGGTGACCCCGCCGGTGCTCAAGACCGCTTACGGCACCAGTGGTCTGTCGGCGACCGGCAGTGGTGTGAAGGTCGGCTTCGTCGAGTTCGACGGCTACCAGAAGTCCAACATCGCCAAGTACGACAGCACGTACGGCCTTTCGGCGGGCTCGGTGACGACCGTCCCGGTCAGCGGCGCGAACTACGACTCGTCGCCGGGCGACGGCCAGATCGAGGTCGAGCTGGACATCGAGGTCGTGCACGCGCTGGCGGCCGCGGCGAACGACTACGTGTACGAGGCCCCGAACAGCAGCGCCGGCGAACTGGCGATGTACCAGAAGATCGCGTCGGACCACACGGTGAACGTCGTCTCGATCTCCTGGGGCGCTTGCGAATCCGCCGAGGGTTCGAGCGCGGCGAAGAGCGTCAGCAACGCGATCGCGACGGGCACGGCGGAGGGCATCTCGTACTTCGCGGCCGCGGGCGACGACGGCACGACCGACTGCTACCGCCAGACGGGCTCGACGGCGAAGGCGGTCGACTTCCCGGCGTCCAGCCCGAACGTGACGGGCGTCGGCGGCACGAAGCTGACCGTGACGTCGTCCAACGGCTACAGCAGCGAGGCGACCTGGAACGACGGCAACAGCGGCGGCTCCACCGGCGGCGGCATCTCGACGGTCTTCACGGCGCCCTCGTGGCAGTCTTCGCAGAGCACGACGTACCGCAAGGTGCCGGACGTGTCGGCCGACGCCTCGCCGACGTCGGGTTACTACATCTACAGCGCGGGCACGTGGGAAACCGTCGGCGGCACCTCGGGCGCGGCCCCGCTGTGGGCGGCGTTCGCGACGCTGCAGAACCAGGTGCACGGCGGCGGGCTGGGCAACCTGAACCCGAAGTTCTACTCGATCGGCAACGGGTCTTCGTACGGGACTGGTTTCCACGACGTGACGACGGGCACCAACACCCTGCACGGGACGACGGGCTTCAGCGCCGGTACCGGGTACGACCAGGTGACGGGCTGGGGTTCGTTCAAGGGGAGTGGGCTGTCGGGCCTGATCGGCTGAGGTTCGCGGTGGGCCGGGGCTGTCGCGCTTTCGCGACGGCCCCGGTTCCCGTTTTCGCCGGTGACCGGTGACACACTGCGCACATGTCAACACGAGTAGCGACGCCGAGGTCCCGGGCATTGGGTTTCGGCCTGCGCACGGCCAGGGTGGCGCGCGGTCTCGGCATGCGCGAACTGGCCCGGATGGTCGATGTGCGCCCGCAGGAGCTCTCCCATTGGGAGATCGGCACGCGGGTGCCGAAGATCGCGCAGGTGGGGCTGTTGCTCGGCGCGGTGCGGGTGGAGCCGGTCGAGCGGCAACGCTTGCTGGAACTGGCGGAGTACGCGCGCGAACCCAACTGGCTCGAGCGCAGTATCCCGGGCATCTCGCCGAGGCTCTCGGCTTTCATCGAGTACGAGCGCACCGCCTCGGCGATCTTCGCCTGGGAGCCGCTGCTGATCCCCGGGCTGCTGCAGACTCCCGACTACGTGCGGACGATCCTCGCGGCCGCCGGGCGGCCGCGCGCGGAGGAAGAGCTGCGCATCAAGGTGCGCCTGCTGCGGCAGGAGGTGCTGACCGGCCGGGATCCGTTGCCCTACACCGTGTTCCTCGCCGAGACCGCGCTGCGCCAGCGGCGCGGCGGCCCCGAGATCATGGCGCCGCAACTGCGGCACCTCGACGAGATGGCGCAGCGGCGCAACGTGAGTCTCCGGGTTTTGCCGGACAACGAGGAGTTCCACCCGGGTCTCAACGGCTCCTTCGTGATCTTCGACTTCGCAGACCTGCCCCCGATCATCTTTCTGGAGCAGTACCGGGGAAGTGCTTACCTCTACGATGAACAACAGGTCGCCGACTACCAGGCAGCCCGTCGGATGATGGCGACCTTGGCCCTGAGCGAGCAGGAATCTTGCGCACTCGTTCGGGAGGTGATCACCGAGTTGGAGGCGTGATGTGGCGTAAGTCCAGCTACAGCGGGACCGAGGAGAACTGCGTCGAGGTGCGCCTCGGCCCGGTGTCGCAGATCCGTGACACCAAGAACCGCTCCGGGGGCACGCTGATCGTCACTGCGGCCACTTGGCGGGCTTTCCTTCGCAAGACTAAGCATTAGTCTGGGGGCATGATCAAGCGCACGGTGCTGGACGCCACCCGCGAGCTCCTCCGCGAACTCGGCCTCACCACGGTCTTCGGCAATCCCGGCACCACCGAGGTCCCCTTCCTCACCGACTGGCCGGACGATTTCGACTACGTCCTCGGCTTGCAGGAGTCCTCCGTCGTGGCGATGGCCGATGCCTTCGCCCAGGCCTCGCGTCAGGCCGTGCTGGTCAACCTGCACTCCGCCGGTGGTGTCGGGCACGGGCTCGGCAGCCTGTTCACCGCCTACCGGAACCGGACGCCGCTGATCGTCGTCGCCGGGCAGCAGACGCGGAACCTCCTGCCGCATGACCCCTTCCTCGGCGCGGTCGACGCGCCGGAGTTCCCGAAGCCGTACGTCAAGTGGGCCGTCGAGCCCGCCACCGCCGAAGACGTCCCGGCCGCGCTCGCCCGCGCTTACCACGTCGCGACGCAGGCGCCCTCCGGTCCGGTCTTCGTCTCCGTGCCCGCCGACGACTGGAGCGCCACCACCGAACGGCCGATCATCAGCCGTCCGCGCATCCGCGGGTTCGCACCCGACCCCGAAGCCATCGACGAACTCGCCGCCGCGCTCGACGCCAGCGAACGGCCGGCCATCGTCGTCGGCGGAGCCGTCGACCAGGACGCCGCCGTCGTCGAAACCGTCGCCCTCGCCGAACGGCTCAACGCCGCCGTGTACGTCGCACCGATGTCGTTCCGGTGCTCGTTCCCCGAAAACCACCCGCTGTTCCACGGCTTCCTCGACCCCGAACGCGGTGTCGTCTCGGACAAGCTCGCCGCGCACGACCTCGTCCTCGTCCTCGGCGCGCCCGCCTTCACCTACCACGTCGACCGCGGCCGCGGCGAAGCTCCGATGCCGCCGCTGTTCATCGTCAGCGACGACGAGCAGATCCTCGCGCGCGCCTTCGAAGGCACCGGAATCCGCGCGACGCCGAAGCTGGGCATCCGCGCGCTGCTGAACGTCGTCGACCGCAACGGCCGCCCCGCGCCGGCGCCGCTGGAGCGTCCCGCGAAGCCCGCCGACGGGAAGCTCACCGCCGAATTCGTCTACTCGACGCTCGCGGACCTGTTGCCGGACAACGCGATCGTCGTGGAGGAGGCGCCCAGCCACCGCGGCATCCTGCACGACCACCTGCCCATCACGGCGACCGACACCGGTTTCCTGACGATAGCCAGCGGGACGCTCGGCTACGGCGTCCCGGGCACGGTGGGCGCGGCGCTCGCCCGCCCCGATCGCCAGGTCATCGGGGTCGTCGGCGACGGTTCCAGCATGTACGGCATCCAGGCCCTCTGGACGGCCGCACGCCACGACGTCCCGCTGACGATCCTGATCCTCGACAACTCGGAGTACGCGGCGGTCCGCATCCTCGGCGAGACGATCGGCGGCGCGAAGCTCCCGGGCACCGAGCTGGGCGGCATCGACTTCGCGGTGCTGGCCTCGAGCATGGGTTGCCAGGGCGTGACGATCACCGAGCCGTCGGGCCTGGTCCCGGGCCTGACGGCGGCCTTGGCGGACAAGCGCCCGACCCTGGTGCACGTCCGCGTCGCCGCGTCCGAGCGGACGCTGTACTGACCGGACGCTGTACTGATAGGACGCTGTACCGAAAAGCCGCGGCGGACCAAGGCGGTCCGCCGCGGCGTTGACTGTCCGAAGTGGACTCAGCTGCCGGTCTTGCTGCTCTCCGTCACGTCCGAAGACTGCTCCGCCAGCTCCCATTCCGCGGCGTCGGACGCCGCCGTGGCGGCCTCGGCGGGGCTGCCGCCGTGCAGCAGCCGCGCCACTTCGCCGCGCAGCGTCACGAACTCAGCCGACTCGCGCGTCGTGATCTGATCCCGCTCGGCGGGCAGCCCGACCGGCAGGTCCGCCACGATCGACGCCGGCGACTTCGACAGCACCAGCACCCGGTCGGACAGGTAGACGCTCTCGTCGATGTCGTGCGTGACGACCAGGATCGTGCTGCCCTGCTCCCGCTGCACGCGCCGGGTCAGGTCCTCCAGCTCGAACCGCGTCTGGGCGTCGACCGACGCGAACGGCTCGTCCATCAGCAGCAGCGCCGGACGGCTGGCCAGCGCGCGGGCGATCGACACCCGCTGCTGCATGCCGCCCGAGAGCTGCCACGGGAACTTGCCGCCGACGCCCGAAAGCCCGACCTGCTCCAACGCCTCGGCGGCCCGCGTACGCCGCTCGGACCGGGAGATCTGCCGCCAGCGCAACGGGAACTCGACGTTCTTCTGCACCGAAAGCCACGGGAACAGCGAACGGCTGTAGTCCTGGAACACGACGGCGAGGTCGTCCGGCACGCCCGAGACGCGGTCGCCGTGCAGGCTCACCTTGCCCTCGGTCGGCGGGGTCAGCCCGGCGACGCAGCGCAGCAGCGTCGACTTCCCGCAGCCCGACGGGCCGACGATGCTGGCCAGCTGCCCGGCCTCGACGGTGAACGACAGGTCGTTCACCGCGGTGTGCGCCTTCGCGCCCGTGCCGTAGCGGTGGCTGAGGCCGGACACTTCGAGCATGGTTGACATGGGGAGAGGCCTTTCCAGCGTCAGTCGCGGCCGAGGCGGGCCGGCTGCCAGGCCAGCACCCGCCGCTCCGCGGCCAGGAAGATCGTGTTGAAGACGTAGCCGAGGATGCCCAGCAGCACCAGCCACGACCACATGTTCGGGAAGTCGAAGTCCTGCTGGGCGTTCAGCAGCGACCGCCCGATGCCGTTGTACGCGCCGACCAGCTCGGAGACCACCATCAGCAGCAGCGAGATGGACAGGCTCACCCGCAGCCCGGCGAAGATCTTCGGCGCCGCCGCGGGCAGCACGACCATGCCGATCCAGTACCGCTGGGGGGTCCGGAACGACCGCGCCGTCTCCACCTTCACCTGGTCGACCGACCGGACGCCGTCGACCGCGTTGAGCAGCACCGGCCACACCGCGCCGAAGATGATCGACCCGATCTGCATGCCCGAGCTCAGCCCGAACAGCACCGCGAACACCGGGATCAGCGTGGGCGGCGGGATCGAGCGGAAGAACGCGAACAGCGGGCCGACGTAGTCCATCGCCGTCTTGGACCGGCCGAGCAGCACGCCGAGGACGACCCCGACGACCGCGGCCAGCGCCCAGCCGCCGAGCGTCCGCCCGAGGCTGGGGAACACGTTGTCGAACACCGCGTCGGTGAGGAACAGGTGCGACGCGGGCCCGGTGAACCACAGCTTCGCGGCGGCGGTCGCGATCTCGGTCGGCGGCGGGAAGAACTTGCTGCCGCCGGCCCGGGCGGCGAACTCCCACACGACCACGAGGATCGCGAACAGCAGCCAGTTGCGGACGACGGTCGCGGCACCGCGGGCGGCGCGCCTGCCCACCCGGCCGGAAAGGGTCGCCGTGCTCATGCGATCGCCTCCCGGTCGACGGTGCTCCACCGGAACAGCCGCTTGCCCAGCTGCTCGAGTCCTTCGTTGATCAGGTAGCCCAGCACCCCCGCGACCACGGTACCGGCCAGCACCAGGTCGAACCGGATCGAACCGGTGCCGGCGACCAGGATGAAGCTGCCGAGGCCGACCTCGGAACCGGCGAGGAACTCGACGCTGACGACGGCGATCAGCGAGATCGTCGCCGACAGCCGGACGCCGGTGAAGACGAACGGCGCGGTCTGCGGCAGCGCGACCGACGAGAGCATGCGGAACCGGCTGGTCCCGCACGCGCGTGCGGTCTCCATCAGCACCGGGTCGATCTCGCCCATGCCGTAGATGGTGTTGAACATGATCGGCCACAGCGAGGCGTACACCGCGAGGGTGATCTTCGCCTCCGGGCCGGAGCCGATCACCAGCAGCACCAGCGGCACCAGCGCGGTGACCGGGATGGGGCGGAGGAACTCGACGATCGCGGCGGTGGCCGTGCGCAGCACCGGGACGCTGCCCAGCAGCAGCCCGGCGGGCACGCCGATGGCGATCGCGATCGCGATGGCGATCAGCCAGGCCAGCATGGTCGCGACGATGTCGCGGATGAAGGCCGGGTCGCCCAGCAGGTCCCCGACCGTGACCAGGACGACGCTCGGCGGCGGCGTGAAAGTCTTGCTCACCAGGCCGACCTGGACGACGACCTCCCAGAGCAGGAGGAAGCCGACCAGGCCGGCCAGGCCACGAAGCAGTTTCTTCACGTCAGCTGGTCGCCTGCGGGGCGATCATCGCCGCGGCGTCGACCTTGCTGGTGATGACGCCCATCTGCAGCAGCAGGTCGGGCACCCGCTGCAGGCGCCGGGCGTCCAGAGTGGACCCGTACCCGGGCAGGGTGAGCAGCTTGGCCGTGTCCTCGTCGATCTTCGCGTACTTGACCAGCAGCGGCTCGACCTTCGAGCGGTCGTTGATCGCGTCGAGGGTGGCCTTCTTCATCGCGCGCTGGAAGGCCGCGAGGGTCTTCGGGTTCGCCTGCACCCACTTCGTCGCTGCGCCGTAGCCGGTCAGCGGGAAGTCCTGGCTGGCGCCGGTGTTGATGTCGATGACCGGGGTCGCGCCGGCGATCTTCGCCGCCTGGGAGAGCTGCGGTTCCGGCATGTAGGCCGCGTCGACCTGGCCCTGCTGCAGCGCCGCCGCCATGTTCGGCAGGGGCATCGTGACCCAGTTGACCTTGGTGAAGTCGACGCCGTGGTCCTTCATGACGGACTTCGTGAGGATGTCGGACGCGGTGTTCTTCGCCGTGATCGCGATGCGCTTGCCGGCGAGGTCGTTGACCGTCTTCACCGTCGAGTTCGGCACCGTGACGATCGCGTTGCTCTTGGCGTTGACCGACGTGCCGTCGGCGACCAGCTGGACGTCCGCGGCGCCGGTGCTCTTGGCGACGAAGAACGGCGTGTAGGTCGAGAGCGCGATGTCCGCTTCACCGGAGATCGCCTTCGTCATCGACGCCTGGCCGCTGTTGGCGATGATCTGCTCCACCTCGAGGCCCTCGGCCTTGAAGTAACCGCCGTCCTGGGCCAGCCAGAACGGCGCCAGGTCGGTGGTGGGCATGATCGAGACCTTGATCTTCGACTTCTCCAGGCCGCCCCCGTTCGACGAGGCGCTCGAGTCGTCCGAGCCGAGCGCACTGCAGCCGGTGAGGGCCGTGGCGGCTGCGACGGTGAGGGCGAGCCCGAGCGCGGCGCGGCGAGTGCGAACCCGGCCACTGCTCATGGCGTTTCCAAGCAAGGCCTGCTCCTTGGGTGAAAAAATTGACGGTTGACGGACCGAATCCCGGGGAAGTACGTGACTCATTCTCGGGAGAGTCCCGCGGGCCACTGTAGAGGCGGTGACAGCTCGCTCACAACGGGTGGGATCAATACCCTAGAGGGTGGCGCACGTCACTCATTCGGCCTCTGGTCTAGACCCACTGCTCCACTCGCCGTAGCGGTTCACCCAGCGTAGGGCCTACATCCTGAATATGGGATGACCAGCTGTGTGCCGACTGAGCGAACGCTGTGCAACATCGGGCACGAAGCGTCGGGAGGGTTACATCTTCCCCGGCCGTTCGCTACCCTCTGCACCTGCGGGGAGGTATCAACCTCCGATGTAGTGAGAGAGAGTGCCTGGATGGCCGATCAAGAAGGACCACTTCGGTGTACCAGGGCTCACTGTGCTTTTCCTGAGAGATTCTCCCCCGCAGAGACCACTGCCTGGCCGTGCTCAGCCGCCGTGCCGGTGGGCTGAACCGACCAAACAGACCGATGCAGACCAGCGCAGGGACCCGACCGTGATGCTCGAGCTGAACCGATTCCGTCCGGCCGGACGGGGTTCAGGAACCCCCGTCGAAGACGATCTTTTCACCCGTACGGGTAGCGTCTCGCGCTGGTTCCTGCTGACCGGCCGCCGAGCCGGAACGCCGGGAGCGTGCTGACGAGTGGTTGAGGAGAACGCGATGCGCCCTGGCGGGCGCTGGACCGAGCAGGGTTTCACGAGCACGAACGATGATGGTGGTGCGGCGGTGCCGAACGAAGACGCCGCGGGGGTAGGAGGGGCCCCTGCGCAGTCGCCCGGAGATGCTCCGGGCAGGAAGGCCGGGCTGTTCTCCGGCATGCGCGACTGGCGGCTGCGCTCGAAGCTGGCCGCGATCCTCCTCATCCCGACGCTGACCGCGCTCGTGCTGGGCACGCTGCGCGTAGTCGACGACGCCCGGGAAGCGGCCGAGTTTCAGCGGACGGCCGACCAGGTCGCGTTCGCCGTCAAGGTCACCACGGTGGTCCACGAGCTGCAGAACGAACGCTCGCTGGCCGTCGCGCGGATCTCGTCCAACAACCAGCTGCTGCAGACCGGGCTGGACGCGCAGATCGCCAAGGTCGACCGCGAGGTCACCAGCCTGCGCTCGGCGGCGGCGACCCTCAACTACGACGACCAGGCGACCAAGGACCGCTACACCCGCGGTCTCCAGCGCCTCGACGCCCTGCGTCCGCTGCGGGCGGCGTTCAACACCTCGAGCGGCCTGCCCGACATCACGGTGATGACGGCCTACTCGGGCATCCTCGACTCGCTCATCGAGCTCGGCCGCGAGGTCACCACCGCGGTCACCGACCGGGACGTGCTCCGGCTGGGCACGAGCACGCAGGCGATCAGCGAGGCCAAGGAGTTCACCACCCGCGCCGACGCCGAGCTGCAGATCGCCGCGTTCCGCGGCAACTTCCCCGGCGACCTGCTGGACCAGACGCGCGCCTCGGCCTCCAGCGCGGACGCCTCCGTCGCCTCGTTCCTCGCGAACGCCGACGACGACCAGCGCCAGCTCTACAACGACACCTACTCCGGCCCCGAGGTCGACGACCGCCGCCGGATCCAGACCGCGGCGTTCGCCTTCGCCCAGCAGGGTGATGCCCCGAGCATCGACACCACCGCGCTCGGCAAGGACAGCACCGTGTCGGCGGACAAGCTGCACGCGGTCGAGTCGAACCTGCTGGCCCAGCTCAAGACCCGGGCCGACGACCTGGCCACGCAGGCGGTCAACTCCGCGTGGATCGGCGGTGCCGTGGTGCTCGCCGCGCTGGCCGCCGCGATCGCGCTGATGCTCGTCGTCGCCCGCCTGATGCTGCGCCCGCTGCGGGTGCTGCGGAAGAGCGCGCTGGACGTCGCCTACACCCGGCTGCCCGAGACCGTGCAGGCGATCCTCGACGACCCGGACCCGGTCGGCGCCTCCAAGAAGGCCGTCCAGCCGGTGCCCGTCACCTCCCGCGACGAGATCGGCGAGGTCGCGCGGTCGTTCGACATCGTCCACGAACAGGCCGTCAAGATGGCCGCCGAGCAGGCCCTCCTGCGCGAGAACGTCAACGGCATCTTCGTGAACCTCTCCCGGCGGTCGCAGCGGCTGGTGGAACGCCAGCTCGGCGTCATCGACCGCCTCGAGGCCGACGAGCAGGACCCGGACCACTTGGCCAGCCTGTTCGAGCTCGACCACCTGGCCACGCGGCTGCGGCGCAACGGTGAGTCCCTGCTGGTGCTCTCCGGCGCCGGCCTGGCCAAGTCGGTGCCCAAGCCGGTGCCCGCCGCCGACGTCATCGGCGCCGCGGTGTCGGAGATCGAGCAGTACGCCCGGATCGAGGTCGGCATCGTGCCCGACGTCGCGGTCCAGGGCCTCGCGATCCACGACCTCGTGCACGTCCTCGCCGAGCTGCTCGACAACGCGACCTACTTCTCCGAGCCGGAGACGAAGGTCATCGTCCGGGCCGTGGTGACCCGCCGGAAGGCGCTCGCCATCCAGGTCACCGACCACGGTGTCGGCATGAGCGACGAGCAGCTGACCCAGGTCAACTCGCGCCTGGCCGAGCCGCCGGACCTGGACGTGTCGGTGACCCGGCGAATGGGTCTGTACGTGGTCTCGCGCCTGGCCAAGCGCCACGGCATCGAGGTCCGGCTGCGCGAGAACGAGGACATCGAGGGTGGCGTGATCGCCCGCGTCGTCGTGCCGGCCGAGCTGCTCACGCCGCTGCGCCCGGGCATGGCGCGGCAGACCCCGCCGCCGGCGAACCGGTCCGAGACGTCGATGTCGCTGCCGAGCATCCCGATCCCGGCCGCGCGCTCGGACTTCGACCAGACCCAGACGCACACGCCGGTGCCGCCCATGGCGCCGCCGCCGCCACCACCGCCACCGCCGGCCCCCGAGCCGGTGGCGAACCAGGGCGGGCTGGTCCCGCTCGACCAGCCGATCAGCCTGGACGACCTGGTCAGCGGCGGCCGCGCGGCGGGCCCGTTCCTGTCGCCCGAGCTGCCGAAGCCCGAGGCGCCGGCCTGGCCGACCGCCGAGGACCTCGCGCCGCTGGCACCGCAGGCGAACGGCGACGGCGCCAGCTCGCGGGCGGGTGACACGCAGTTCGCCCCGCTGGTCCTGCCGAAGCGCGAGCCGAAGTACGTGCCGCCGGAGGAGCCGCCACCGCCGCCACCGCCGCCCGCGGCGGAGGTCGGGTCGTCGGCTCTCGAGGACGATGTACCCACCCGGCGGCTGCCCATTTACCAGTCGGTGCTGTCACGCTGGTTCAGTGAGGGCGACGACTCGGCTGCCGACCCGGTGCAGCCGCAGAGCGAGGGTGAAGACCCGAACCTGCCGCCCCTCACCGGCTCCGACGAGCCGGCGGCCGAACCGGCCGCGCGGCGCCAGGAGCACGTCGACGAGCTGCAGCCGACCGCCGCGACCCGGCACCCGCTCCTCCCCGCCGACGACGGCTGGCACAGCGCCTCCGACGACGGCTGGCAGGCGGCGCAGTCGCTGCTGGAGTCCAAGAACGAGGAGATCACCCCGGCCGGGCTGCCCAAGCGCGTCCCGAACCAGTACCTGGTCCCGGGGTCGATCAGCAGTCCTTCGGTCGAAGCGCCGGCGCAGAACAGCTTCGCGGACAACACCGCGGGGATGCCCGGAACGGGTGCGATCACCCGCTCGGCGTCCGCGGCGCGGAGCCGGATGGCAAGCTTCCAGCGGGGCTACACCTCGGGACGGCACGCCTTGAAGGAACTCCCGGCCGAAGACCAGCTGGAAAGCAGCAGGGTGCCGGGGCGTGGCAACACCACAGACAGCAGTGAGGAGTGAAAGTGACACGGGCGGGTGCAATGCAGCCGGGTGGCTCCGCGCAGCCGAACGGCCAGGCGCATGCCAAGGCGAACAATGCCGGCAGCTTCGCTTGGCTGATCACGGATTTCGTGCACCGGGTGCCCGGCGCGGCCCACGCGGTCGTGGTGTCGGCCGACGGCCTGCTCCTGGCGGCTTCGCGTGGCTTGCCGAAGGACCGGGCGGACCAGCTGGCCGCGGTGGCGTCGGGGCTCACCAGCCTCGCGCGCGGCGCGGCCAAGGTGTTCGAAGGTGGCACGGTCGCGCAGACCGTCGTCGAGATGGCCAACGGCTTCCTCTTCCTCATGTCGGTTTCCGACGGTTCTTGCCTGGCGGTCCTCGGTTCGCCGGAGAGTGACATCGGCTTGGTCGTCTACGAGATGACCCTGCTGGTGGAGCGGGTCGGCCAGCAGCTGACTCCGGAGATGCGGGCGCAACTGCAGGGTGCGGCGATCCGCCGCTGAGGACCCGGGAACCGAGGAGAGAGCCGTGGACGACGGGCGCTTGAGGGGCGATGGCCGGCTCGGTGACGACTTCTCCGGTGGGTGGTCCGAGCACTCGGACGACGGCCGGGAGGACTGGCAGTCGTTCCGGGACCGGGTCGACCGCGAGTGGCGGTCGCGCCGGGTGCAGGCGTCCGACAGCGACCCCGTGCGGGAACCGCCGAACTGGCTGACCGACAGCAATGCCGGTCAGGAGCCGATCCGGCCGATCGCGGGGACCGGTGAGTACCGCGACCGGCTGCTCGGCGGACCGGGTGCGGAGCTGTTCGGCGGGTCGAGCGGGCCGCTGTACGACGCGCGCGACTTCGCCGCGTACAGCACCGAGCGCGACTTCGGGGCGGGGCCGGACTCCGGTGAGCTGGCCGCGGCGCTGCCGCAGCAGGCCCACCAGGAGTACGTCGACGCGCCGCCGCCGACGGAGATGGAGACGTCCGGCCTGGTCCGGCCGTACTTCCGGACCCGGGGGCGGACGAAGGCGACGCTCGACCTGGCGATCGAGGCGCTGATCTCGACCAGCGAACAGGGCCGGATGCTCGACCGGGTCCGGGTGCCCGAGCACCGGTCGATCTGCGACCTGTGCCTCGACACCCGGTCGGTGGCCGAAGTGGCGGCGCTGCTGCGCCTGCCGCTCGGCGTGGTGCGGGTGTTGATTGGTGACGTGGCGGGCCTCGGGCTGGTGCTGGTGCACTCCAGCAGCCCGACCGTGGGCGACCGCCCGAGTATCGAGTTCATGGAAAGGGTGCTCAGTGGGCTTCGGAGAATTTGACTCCGACGCGAACGCGCCGCAGGTGACGGGTCCGACCTCGTCGGCCAAGATCGTGGTCGCCGGCGGGTTCGGTTCGGGGAAGACAACGCTGGTCGGGGCGATCTCCGAGATCGACCCGCTGACCACCGAGGCCATGATGACCGAGGCGAGCGTCGGACACGACGACACCTCGGCCACGCCCAACAAGACCACCACGACCGTGGCCATGGACTTCGGGCGCATCTCGCTGGACTCGGACCTGGTGCTGTACGTCTTCGGCACGCCGGGTCAGCACCGGTTCTGGTTCATGTGGGACGACCTCGCGGTCGGCGCCATCGGGGCGGTCGTGCTGGTGGACACGCGGCGGCTCGCCGACGCGTTCCCGTCGATCGACTTCTTCGAGAACCGGAAGCTGCCCTACGTCGTGGCGATCAACTGCTTCGACCGGCTCCTGCACCACCAGATCGAGGACGTCCGGCACGCGCTCACCATCGCGCCGTCGGTCCCGATCATGGCGTGCGACGCGCGTGAGCGCGAATCCGCCAAGCAGGTGCTGATCTCCGTCGTCCAGCACGCGATCGCGCACGATACGGCGCTGCGCGCGGGCTGAGGGTATGACGCCCCGGAGCGGATGCGGCCGTTGGAGTGAACTCCACGGGCTTCACCCACTTCGGGGAGCGTTGCCGCCGTCCGGAGGACGGAACGGCGGCCGCTGTCCGGTACCCGTGACGGCGCGGCCCGCCGTCCGCCGGTCTGACCTGCGCGGACAGGCCGCCGAAGTGGGTCGGGGGGTGAGCTCCGCCCGCGTCGCCCGGACCGGGCCGGCGCGGAGCGCGGCCGGGCGCACACGTAGGGTGCGCAGCGGCCGGCCGGTGGTCGACTCGACACTTCCGGCGGGGCGAATACGCTTGAGCGTGGGCCGTGCCGGCCACTCCGGAGTGCGGCGCGCGGCGTCGCAGGAGCAAGGAGGGGCAGTAGTGACGGCTTCCGGCCAGGGTTCGTTCGGCTGGCTCATCACGGACTTCGTGCGCCGGGTACCCGGCGCCGCGCACGCCGTTCTGGTGTCCGCGGACGGGCTGCTCCTGGCGCCGTCGGAAGGGCTGCCCCAGGAACGCGCCGAGCAGCTCTCGGCGGTCGCGTCCGGGCTGATCAGCCTGACGCAAGGTGCCGCGCGCTGCTTCGAGGCGGGCGGCGTCAACCAGACCGTGGTGGAGATGGAACGCGGCTACCTGTTCCTGATGTCGGTCTCGGACGGTTCGTCGCTGGCGGTGCTCGCCGCGCCGACGTGCGACATCGGCACGGTCGCGTACGAAATGACGCTGCTCGTCGAGCGCGTGGGCCAGCAGATCACCCCCGAGCTGCGCGCGCAGCTGCAGGGCGGCGTGCGTGGGTAGGACAAGATGAGGATTTCGGGATTCGACGATCCGGACTCCAGCGGCTGGGACGCGCTGCACCGCGGCACCGAGCGCGAGGGTTTCGATTCGCCCAGCAAGTTCGACATGTCGACGCTGTCGATGATCATGCCCAAGCGCAAGCCGGCGCGCCCCCAGCCGGACCCGCAGGGCTACACCGACGAAGACACCCGCGAGTGGGGTTCGTCGTCCGACGACGACTACGACGACGACGGTTACGACCCCGCCGAGCCGGAGTGGCAGGACGAGGAGCGCTACGAGCCGGAGCCCCCGCCGCTCGAGCCGGCCTGGACGCCTCCGCGCGGCGCCCGCCCGCAGGCCCCGCCGCGTCCGCCCGCGCCGCCGGGCCCGCCGGCGCCCCGGCCGCCGGCACCGAGACCCCCGGTGTCCAGAACGCCGGCGGCGCCCCCGCCGTCGTGGGCCCCGCCGATCGACCCGCGCACCGGCTGGACGCCCCCGCCGGACCCGGAGACCCGCTGGATCCCGCAGCCCGAGCCGTGGGAGGAACCGGCCCGCGTCGCGGCGCCCGTCGCCCCGTCGGGGTCGCGGGTCCGCCCGTACACGCGCACGGGCGGCCGCACGAGGTCCGACCACAACCTGGCCCTGGAGGCCCTGGTCTCGACGTCCGACGACGGCCGCCGCTACCGCGGCGTGCGGTCGGTCGAGCACCGCCGCATCTGCGACCTGTGCCTGGACACGCGTTCGGTGGCCGAGATCGCGGCGCACCTGCGGCTGCCGCTGGGCGTGGTGAAGGTGCTGGTGGGTGACATGTCCGACATCGGGCTGGTTCTGATCCACCAGACGGAGCTGATCCTCGGGGACCGCTCGTCCCGCGAGTTCATGGAGCGCGTCCTGGCCGGCCTGCGGGCGCTCTAGTCTTCGACCAGCGCCGCGGACGTGATGCGGTGCAGGGAGTACCGCTCGTTGTTGTCGCCTTCGAGGATGCCGCCGCCGACGCGGATCGGGCGGACCACTCGCTGGCTGGCCGTCCCGCGCGAGTCGACGAAGCCGATCCACACCTCACGCCGCTCCAGCGTCGCCCGCGACAGCAGTTCCAGCGTCGCCGAGGTGTCCGCGCCGCCGCCCACCGGTGCCCGCACCGCCGAGCCCCGGCGTCGTGCGGACGCCGCGTCCCCGGCGCGCAGGTTCGAGACGATCCGGGCCGCCTGGTCCGGCGTCAGCACCGCCTGCTCACCCGGGCTGCGCTTGGGCCCGCGCGCCTTGGCCGGGAGCCGGCGACCGCCCGGGCGGATGTCGACGACCCGGCCGTCCGGGCCCTCCGCCGCCGGGGCGAACCCCGCCGCGCGCAGCCCGGCCAGTACCTCGTGCAGCGGGTCCGGGCTGACCACGACCGTCGGGGCGATCAGGCGCAGGTCGTGCTCCGCCGCGACCGGGTTGGCCAGCACTTCCGCCAGCAGCGCCTCGTCGTCGCACCGCAGGAACGACGCCGCCGCGCCGCCGCGCAACCGGCCGTGCCGGCGGGCGACGTCGTCGACCAGGTAGCTCAGCGCCTGCGGGACCGGCGTCGCGGACTTCTTCTTGAACAGCGCGTGCAGCTCGTCCGCGGTCCGGCCGGTGTCCAGCGCCCGCCGCACGGACGCCTCGGTGATCCGGTAGACCGTCGCGTGCCCGGCCGATTCGACGTCCGCCACCGCGGCCATCTCCGTCGCCAGCTCCGGCTCCAGCGGTCCCGGCGCGACGACCGTGAGGTCGGCCTGCAGCAGCACGTGGTCCACCGGCGCCGGCAGTGCGTCCAGGATGGCTTCGACGGCGCCCGGGCGGTCGTCGGCCAGCAGCGCACGCGTCGCGGTCGTGACACCGCCGAGCCCGACGAGCCCCAGCGCGGACGCCTCGGCCATCGTCCACCGGACGGTCTCGTCCCGCAGCCGCCCGCCGCGCCGCGGGGCCCGCCAGGCCAGCACCGCGACGAGCTCGTCGACGCTCTTCACGCCGGCGCCCTCGGGCAGGTCGGCCAGCGCCGAGAGCACCCGCCGTCGGGTGACCGGCGCCAGCGGGCGGCGCAGGTCCTCCGACAGCGGTGCGATCGGCTTGTCCTTCGCGTCGCGCCCGCCGGCCATCCCGGGCAGCCGCGGCAGCTCCAGCCACGCCTGGGCGAGCGTCATCCAGCGCTGGGCGGTCGGCGACGCGAGCCACGAGTCGGTCAGCGTCGTCGGCACCCACTCGGGCGCGGTCGTCTCGCTGTCCGCGACGAGCCCGGCGCCGACGGCCAGCTCGGCCAGCAGCACCGCCTGGGTCTCGTCGATCTCGAGGTCCTTGGCCAGCTTCTTCAGCTCGCGCACGCCGAGCCCGCCCGACTTGAGCACCGGCGGCGGAGACGCCGACCACGAGCGCAGCAGGGATTCGGTGTGGCGCAGGAACTCCATCGCCTCACCGGCCGCCGCCTTGTCCAAAGTGGACGTCTGGTGCGGGTGGACCGGCAGCGCGGGTTCGGTGAGCGCGCCCGGGGCGAAGACGCCGCCGCGCACCGCGATGCCGAGCTCGCGCGGCAGCTCGACGGTCTGGTCGTCGCGGCGCAGCAGCAGCCCGCGCGCCAGCAGCTTCTGCACCGGGGTCGTGGCCTTCTCGAGCGTCAGGTCGAGCCCGGCGTCGCGGGTGCGGCCGATGGGCGGGCCGGCGGCGAGGGCGTTCAGCACGCCGCGTTCGTCTTCGGGCAGCTCGGCGAGCCGCGCCGCGAGGTCCTCGCCGGCGAGCGACGGCGACGAGGCGCCCAGCCCGGCCGGGAACGGCCCGAGCGCCTCCCGGACCGCGGGCGGCACGCGCAGGGCGTCGTCCGGGCCCCAGGCCAGCGCCCGCGCGCGCAGCCGGGCCAGCGGCGCGGTGACGTCGGCGCCGACGAGCCCGGTGACTTCGGCGACGGGCACCGGGTCGCGGTCGGCGCCGGCCAGCAGGCACGCTTCGAGCACGGACAGGGTGACCGTGTCGAGGTCTTCGCAGGCGCGCGCGACCGAGCCCGGTGTGCCGGCGCGGGTGGCCAGCACCGTGCTGTCGGAGGGCGGCGGCGTGGACAGGTCGCGCCGCGTGCGGAGCAGCTCTTCGAGTGCGGCGTCGGACTCCGCGCGCAGCCAGTCCGCCAAGGAGGTCGCGGGCATAGAAGGCCAGGATACCGGGCGGTTGCGCCAGTCCGCCCGGGCTCGGGCAGACTGTGTGGCGAGAACGTGGATCGGCTGTGGAGGACGTTGTGGCCAAGGGTGAGAAGAAGAACAACGGCATCGACCCGACGTGGCCGGGCGAGGCCGGCGAGCACCCCGTGACGGAGCTCGCGTCGGACCGCCAGGGCTCGCTGTCGCCGTTCGGTGACATCACGTTCCCGCTCGACTCGGTGCCCTACGTGCACCCGGAGACCGAGATCAACCGCTAGCAGCATAGTTACTGGTCAGTACCGGTATCGGCCCCTCGTGAGGGCGGTCACGGGAGTAGGTTCGCTCCCGTCCTGCCCGACCTTTCCCATGCGGGGGTAAGTGCCATGCCGGTTCCCGGTCCCGGATACTCGATCACCGTCCGGGTCGAGGCCCCGGCCTCGTCCAGCGCGGCCGGCGACCTCACCACCGCCGTAGGGCGCGTCGGCGGCGTCCTGACCGCGTTCGACGTCGTCGAGTCCCACTCCGACTCGATCGTGGTCGACATCAGCGCCAACGCGCTGTCGGAGAACCACGCGAACGACATCACGCAGACGCTGGACTCGCTGCCCGGCGTCAAGGTCCGCAAGGTCTCCGACCGGACGTTCCTGATCCACCTCGGCGGCAAGATCGAGGTCACGCCCAAGGTCGCGCTCCGCAACCGTGACGACCTCTCCCGCGCCTACACCCCGGGTGTCGCGCGCGTCTGCCAGGCGATCGCGAACAACCCCGAGGACGCGCGCCGGCTGACCATCAAGCGCAACACCGTCGCGGTGCTCACCGACGGCTCCGCGGTCCTCGGCCTCGGCAACATCGGCCCGGCCGCCGCGCTGCCGGTGATGGAGGGCAAGGCGGCGTTGTTCAAGAAGTTCGCCGACGTCGACGCGTGGCCGGTCTGCCTGGACACCCAGGACACCGAAGAGATCATCATGATCGCCAAAGCGCTGGCGCCGGTGTACGCGGGCATCAACCTCGAAGACATCGCCGCGCCGCGCTGCTTCGAGATCGAAAAGCGCCTGCGCGAGCAGCTCGACATCCCGGTGTTCCACGACGACCAGCACGGCACCGCGATCGTCGTCGTCGCCGCGCTGCGCAATGCCCTGCGGGTGGTCGGGAAGAGCATCGAGGACTGCAAGATCGTGGTCAGCGGCGTCGGCGCGGCCGGGTCCGCGATCATCCGCCTGCTGCTGCACAAGAACCCGGCCGACATCGTCGCCGCGGACATCGACGGCGTCGTCCACTCCGCGCGCGGCAACCTCGACGACAACCTGGCCTGGATCGCGTCGCACACGAACAAGCAGCAGGTCAGCGGCACCCTGCACGAGGCGCTGAACGGCGCGGACGTGTTCATCGGCGTCTCCGCGCCGAACCTGTTCGGCGCCGAGCAAGTCGCCACCATGAACAAGGACGCCGTCGTCTTCGCGCTGGCCAACCCGGACCCGGAGATCGACCCGCTGGAAGCGCAGAAGCACGCCGCCGTCGTCGCGACCGGCCGCAGCGACTTCCCGAACCAGATCAACAACGTCCTGGCGTTCCCGGGCGTCTTCCGCGGCCTGCTGGACGCGCACGCGCACAACATCGACGACTCGATGCTCCTCGCGGCGGCCGACGCGATCGCCGACGTCGTCGACAACGGCAAGCTCAACGCCTCGTTCATCGTGCCGAGCGTGTTCGACAGCGCGGTGGCGCCGGCGGTCGCCGAGGCCGTGCGGAAGGCCGTGCGCGCCGAGCAGGGCTGAGTCGCGCTTTCGGCGGACGACCGGACTCCTCCGTCGTCCTAGGCTGACTCCCGACACGGTTGGGGGGAAGCCGGAATGCGGAGGATTTCGCTCGTCGCGGCCGTGGCCGTCGTGGTGGCCTCGGTGGTACCGGGTGCCGCCGAGGCGGCGCCCGGCGGGCTCGCGTGGGGCGCGTGCCCGGCGGACGTCACCGCGCCGGGCCTGGAGTGCTCGGCGCTCGACGTCCCGCTGGACTACCGGAAACCGGGCGGCCCGCGGATCCAGGTCGCGCTCTCGCGGCTGAAGAGCGCGCACCCGGGCCTGCGTCGCGGCGTGCTGCTGACCAACCCGGGCGGCCCCGGCGGTCCCGGCCTGAACCTGCCGGGGCTCCTCAAGCTCGCCGGGCTGCCGCAGAGCGTCCTGGACGCCTACGACATCATCGGGTTCGACCCGCGCGGCGTGGGCCACAGCACGCCGGTGACCTGCGATCTGGCGCCCGCGCAGCAGGTGAGCAACGTGCCGCCGTACGCGCTGAACCCGGCCGACGTCGCGGCGCGCGCGGAGTACGCGAAGGGGATCGCGCGGCAGTGCGGCGCTTCGCGGACGGCGTGGCTGCTGCCGTACGTCACCACGGCGAACACCGCCCGTGACATGGACCGCATCCGCGCCGCGCTGGGCGAGCCGAAGCTGTCGTACTACGGGATCTCGTACGGCACCTACCTCGGCGCGGTGTACACGACGATGTTCCCGCGGCGCGGCGACCGGATCCTGCTCGACAGCAACGTCGGCCCGGGCGGCCTCGACGTCACCGGCTCGCGGATGTTCGCCCAGGGCTTCGAAGACCGGTTCCCGGACTTCGCGGAGTTCGCCGTGGCGCACCCGGAGTACGCGCTCGGCACGACCCCGGCCCAGGTGCGGGCGAAGTACTTCGACCTGGCGGCGCGGCTGGACGCCGCGCCGAACCCGCAAGGCGTCGACGGCAAGCTGTTCCGGCAGATCACGTTCGGCATGTTCTACAACGACGCGACCCTGCCGTACCTGGCCACGGCGTGGCACGCGCTCGACACCGGGCAGCCGGTCCCGCCCCTGCCCGGCGGCGCGATCCCCGGCATCGAGAACCTGCTGTCGAGCCAGCTGTACGTGGTCTGCGGCGACTCCGACTGGCCGGAATCGGTGGGGACGTACCAGAAGAACGTCGCGGTCGACCGGGTCCGCCACCCGATGTTCGGCGCGGCGGCGGCCAACGTCTGGCCGTGCGCGTTCTGGCCGTCGGACCCGGTGGAGCCGCCGGTGCGGATCGGCGACCGCGGCCCGTCGGACGTGCTGCTGCTGCAGAACCTCCGCGACCCGGCGACGCCGCTGGCGGGCGCGCTCCGGCTGCGCCAGGCCTTCGGATCCCGGGCCCGGATGGTCACCGCCGACCAGGGCGGCCACGGCGTCTACTTCAACGCCAACACGTGTGCGAACGACGCGGCGACGGCGTTCCTGGCCACCGGCGTCCGCCCGGCGCGGGATCTCGCCTGCGCGGCGGAACCGGCCCGGGCGGTGCCCACCGCCGGGCTGCGCGTGCTCGGAAGTAGCCTCGGCATGTGAGTGAACTCAGCCACGTCGACGAGACCGGCGCCGCCCGGATGGTCGACGTCTCCGGCAAGACCGCCACCGCGCGCACCGCGCTCGCCGCCGGCACCGTGCGGACCACCGCCGAGGTGCTCCGGCTGCTCGCCACCGACGGCCTCCCCAAGGGCGATGCCCTCGCCACCGCGCGCATCGCCGGGATCATGGGCGCCAAGCGCGTCCCCGACCTGATCCCCCTGTGCCACCAGATCGCGCTGTCCGGGGTCAAGGTCGAGTTCGCCCTCGGCGAGGCCGAGGTCGGCATCCGCGCGACCGCGAAGACCACCGACGTCACCGGCGTCGAGATGGAGGCGCTGACCGCGGTCGCCGTGGCCGGGCTGACGCTGCACGACATGATCAAGGCCGTCGACCCGGCCGCGACGCTGGACGACGTCCGCCTGCTCCGCAAGGACGGCGGCAAGACCGGGACCTGGGAGCGGCCGTGAAGCGCACCGCACGCGTGATCGTGGCGTCCAACCGCGCCGCGAAGGGTGTCTACGAGGACAAGACCGGCCCGGTGATCGTCGCCTGGCTGGCCGGGCGCGGCTACGACGTGCCGGCCCCGGTCGTCGTCGAGGACGGCGACCCGGTCGGGGTCGCGCTGCGGGCCGCGCTGGCCGACGACGTCGCCGTCGTGCTCACCACCGGCGGCACCGGCATCTCGCCGACCGACCGCACCCCGGACGTCACGCGCGCGGTCCTCGACCACGAGCTGCCGGGGGTCGCGGACGCGATCCGCGCGGCCGGGCTGCCCAAGGTGCCGACGGCGGTGCTCTCGCGCGGCGTCGCGGGCGTGGCGGGCCGGACCCTGGTCGTGAACCTCCCGGGGTCCAGCGGCGGCGTGAAGGACGGCCTGGGCGTGCTGGACGGCATCCTGGACCACGCGGTCGACCAGCTCGCCGGCGGCGACCACCCGCGGCCGGCCGCCACGGCGGTTCCGGTGCGCGTGGCGCGGGCCCTGGTGACCGAGGAGACGCTGTCGGTCGAGGAGCACGCGCGGCTGGTCGAGGACGACGCGGCGGGCGCGGTGGTGACGTTCGCCGGCGTGGTCCGCGACCACGACGGCGGCAAGGGCGTGCGTGACCTGACGTACGAAGGCCACCCGAGCGCGGGTGACGTGATCGCCGAGGTCGTGGCCGATTTGTCGACGCGGTGGGCCGGCGTCCGCGCGGTGGCCGTGAGCCACCGCGTCGGTCACCTGGCGATCGGCGACGTGGCGCTGGCGTGCGCGGTGGCGGCCGAGCACCGCGGCCAGGCGTTCTCGGCGTGCTCGGACCTGGTGGACGAGGTGAAGGCGCGGCTGCCGGTCTGGAAGCACCAGCACTTCACCGACGGCACGGACGAGTGGGTCAACTCGCCGTAACCGCCGAAGACGCCGGCGGCCGCGCCCGCCGGCGAACGCCAAAGCCCTCCACCGCCCGGGGGATCGGCGGTGGAGGGCTTGGCAGTCACGGCTCGAGGCCGGACTTACGCATCGCTGCGCGAGATCGTCACTTGGTGGCGATCTTCTGGCCGACGAGGATCAGGTCCGCGTTCGGGATGTACTTCGCGTTCAGCTCCTGCAGCTTCTGGTAGCCGCCCTGGACGTTGAACTGCTTGGCGATCTTGGACAGGGTGTCGCCCGCCACGACGGTGTAGTCACCAGCCGGGTTCGAGGACGCCACGCCGGTCGCCGCCGGAGCCGCCGCCACCTTCGGGGCGGTGGTCTTCTTCGGGGCGGTCGACTTCTTGGTGGTGGTGGTCGACTTGTGGGTGGCCTTGGGGGCCGACGAGCCGCCGCCCTTCTTGCCACACACCGGCCACGCGCCGATGCCCTGACCCTGCAGGACGCGCTCGGCCACGGCGATCTGCTGCTCGCGGGACGCGTTCTGCGGGCTGCCGGTGCCGCCGTAGGCCTTCCAGGTGCTCTGCGTGAACTGCAGGCCGCCGTAGTAGCCGTTGCCGGTGCTGGTGCTCCAGTTGCCGCCGCTCTCACACTGCGCGATGGCGTCCCAGTTGGTCGCCGACGCGGGGGTCGCGGCGATCGCGAGGGGAGCGCCGACCGCGATGCCCGCGATGGCGACGCGAGCGACGGTGCGGGTGGCAGCGGACATCTTGCGGTGCTTGCCTCGGTAAGACATTTGGATGCTTCTCGGTTTTCCTGCGCCTACGAGCTGGTGCTGAGGGTCAGGATCGGGGTCCTGGCGCCGGCCGTCTCAGGCCGGCGGGCGAGTCCGACGCACGGCGCGTCTTCGTCGTCCCCTCGTCCCTGTCCGGAAATGCTTTCGCTCGGGGTATGGGTCCGGGGATCCGTTGGACAGGGCTAGGCGCTACGGATTCCCGGTCGTGCTGGTTGGTCGGGGCCAACCGAAAAGCGACGGTACGTAACGAGAGCCGTGATCGGAAATTATTCGGGGCGTGACCTACGTCACAGTAACGACACGCAACCCCCGTCGATGTGGGTGTTTGCGCAGGTCAGCGGGCCGTTATCTGCCCGTTTCCTTGCCGAGATAAAACACGGATCGTGAGGCTTGGATCACGTGTTTTGCGCAGCGAATGGGCCATTGGCGACGCCCGGTCGCCGATTGAAGCGCGCATCTTATGACTGCTCGCCGGACGGCGCCAGACTTGACAAGAGTGCCTCATGTGCCCCTTGAGTCACAACAGTCCCACCTGTTCGTGGGGTTTGGCGACACCGCCGGAACCGTGCGGATCCGTGCGGACGCCCGGTTGAGGCCACGCACCGCGACGGAGCAGGCGAAACGCGTCACCGGAAGGCGTGGTCGCGGAGCGGGATCAGCTTCTCGCGAACAGCCGGAATTGATGACGCGCCACGCCGGGGCGGAAACGCGGTTCGCCGAGCGGTCGGCGGCGACGCGTGAGCGGTCGCCTGTCTACAGGAAGGGCGAAGCCGGGCTCAGCCGCCCGCGAAGGGCGGGAGGACGTCCAGTTCGGAGCCATCGCGCAACGACCGGGCCGGGTCCCGCACCGCTACCCCGTCGAGCAGGTAGCTGGCGGCGTCGAGGACCCGCGGCAGCCCCGCCGGGTGCAGCCGCCGCAGCTCGGCCACCGCGTCGGCCACCGAAGCGCCCGCCGGGAGCTGGACCTTCTCCTCTTCTTCGCCCGCCGCGGCTCGCGCCGAGGCGAAGTACCGCACCACGATGGTCAGAGTCGACATCTCAGCCGCCGATCGCGCTCATCGGCCGGATCGGCTGCGCGAACCCGGCGTCGTTGATCTCGTGTCCGGCGAGCTTGCCCCACATGGTCGCCCGCCACGCGTCCGCGATCTCTTCATCGCGCGCGCCCGCGCGCGCGAGAGAGCGCAAGTCCGTCTCGTCGTTGCTGAAGAGGCACGAGCGCACCGCGCCGTCGGCCGTCAGGCGCGTCCGCTCGCACGCCGAGCAGAACGGCCGGGTCACCGACGCGATCACGCCGACGTCGCCGGGTCCGCCGTCCACCAGCCAGCGCTCGGCCGGCGCGCCGCCGCGGGCGGCCGGGAACGGCGTCAGCGTGAACGACTCGCCGAGCATCTGAAGGATCTCCGCCGCGGTGATCATCTCGCCGCGGTTCCAGCCGTGCTGGGCGTCCAGCGGCATCTGCTCGATGAACCGCAGGTGGTAGCCCTCGTCGAGGCAGAACTTCAGCAGTGGCACGGCTTCGGTCTCGTTGACCCCGCGGATCAGCACGGCGTTGACCTTCACCGGCGTCATCCCGGCGTCCCGCGCCGCCGCGAGGCCCGCGACCACGTGCGAAAGCCGGTCGCGCCGGGTGATCGTCTTGAACGTCTCGGGGTCGACGGTGTCGAGCGAGACGTTGATCCGGTTCAGCCCGGCCGCCGCGAGCCCGGCCGCGCGCTTGGCGAGCCCGATCCCGTTGGTGGTCATGGACAGCCGCGGCCGCGGCTCCAGGGCCGTGACCCGCGCGATGATGTCCTCGAGGCCCGGCCGCAGCAGCGGTTCGCCGCCGGTGAGCCGGATGTCGGTGACGCCGAGCTGCTCGACGGCGATCCGCATCAGCCGGACCAGCTCGTCGTCGGTCAGCACCTGCTCGCCCGGCATCCAGTCGAGGCCCTCCGCGGGCATGCAGTAGGTGCAGCGCAGGTTGCACCGGTCCGTCAGGGAAACCCGCAGATCGGTGGCCACCCGGCCGAAGGTGTCGATGAGGTGCGGGTTCTCGGGCCTGGGCACGCGAGATGACCCTCGTGTACCGGGGACGCGAGGAAACCCGAGATCCACTGCTGTCATTACGCACAGAGTAGCTCCGGAACGCACGATCCCGTCGTGCCAAGTAGGATCCTTTGCCGAGTGAGTGGTTCAGTTGCCGAACTAACGAGGGCCTGTGACGGAAAAGACTTACCCGGTCACCGAAGAGGAGCTCTTCCGCTTCGCGGAATTGGGTCGCGCGGGCAGCACGTTCACCGTCCTGCGGCACGCGCGGATCGCCGAGCGGATGGGTCTGTCCGGCACCGACCACAAGACGTTCGACCTGGTCATCCAATCGGGCGGACCGTTGACCGCGGGCCGGATCGCCGAGCTGACGGGCTTGTCCACCGGCGCCGTGACCGGCGTCATCGACCGGCTGGAGAAGGTCGGCCTGGTCCGCCGCGTGCGCGATCCCGAGGACCGGCGCAAGGTCCTCGTCGAGGTCGTGCCGGGGGCTGCCGAGCGCTTCGCGCCGCTCTTCGAGTCGGCCTTCGACACGCTCCGCGAGACGCTGGCGCAGTTCTCCCCGGCCGAGCGAAAAGCGATCGAGCGTTATCAGAATGTCATCCTCGAACAGCTGCGCGCCGAGGTCATGCACAATTCGCGCCCCGCGTAGCTTTTCCTCAACTGCGGAGATAATGTCAGCGGCATGCCGCAATTTCGGTTGTCCGAGGCCGCGCGCCTGCTCGGCGTCAGTGACGACACCGTCCGGAGGTGGGTGCGCGCGGGGCAGCTGACCGCGACCGACGACGCCGCCGGCCGCAAGGTCGTCGACGGCGCCCAGCTCGCGGGCTTCGCCCGGGCACAGGCCTCGGGCCCCGAGGACCCCTCCGCCGTCGGCCGCTCGGCCCGCAACCGGTTCGTCGGGCTGGTCACCGACGTCATCGCCGACAAGGTGATGGCCCAGGTGGAACTGCAGTGCGGGGCACACCGCGTGGTGTCCCTGATGAGTACGGAAGCCGTCCGCGAGCTGGGCCTGCGCCCTGGGGTGCTCGCGGTCGCGGTGGTCAAAGCGACCACTGTTGTGGTGGAGACACCGGAAGGAAGTCGATGAAGAAGCTTGCTCTTGCTGTAGCGGCTGTTGCCCTGTTCGCGGGCGCGTGCAGCAGCTCGGACGAGCCCAGCACGCAGACCGGCGGCGCGTCGGTCACCGCGCCCGCGCCCAAGGGCGGCGGCGACGCCGGATCCGGCACGCTCACCGTGTTCGCCGCCGCGTCGCTCACCGAGTCGTTCACCGCGCTCGGCAAGGAGTTCGAGGCCCAGCACCCCGGCGTCACCGTGAAGTTCAGCTTCGCGGGCTCGTCCGGCCTGGTCCAGCAGCTGACCAACGGCGCCAAGGCGGACGTCTTCGCCTCGGCCGACCAGGCCAACATGGACAAAGCGGTCCAGGGTGGCGTGATCGACGGCCAGCCGACGGTCTTCGCGACCAACAAGCTCGCCATCGCGGTCGCGCCGGGCAATCCGAAGGGGATCAAGTCCTTCGCCGACCTGAACAAGGCCGGCCTGACCGTCGTGACGTGCGCGCCGCAGGTGCCGTGCGGCTCGGCGGCCAAGAAGGTCGAGCAGAGCACCGGCGTCACGCTCAAGCCGAAGAGCGAGGAGCAGGACGTCAAGCAGGTGCTGAACAAGGTCGCCTCCGGCGACGCCGACGCGGGCCTGGTCTACGTCACCGACGCCACCTCGGCCGCGGGCAAGGTCGAGAAGGTCGACTTCCCCGAGGCGTCCGGCGCGGTCAACAGCTACCCGATCGCCGTGGTCAAGGGCGGCCAGAGCGCGCTGGCCAAGCAGTTCGACGACTTCGTCCTCGGCACCGAGGGCAAGGACGAGCTGACGAAGGCCGGGTTCGGCCCTGCGCAGTAAGCGGCTCTCCAGCGGCCGGCCGGGATCCGTCCCGGCCGGCCGTTCGCGCGTCCCGTGGGTCCTCGCGATCCCCGCCACCCTCGCGCTGGCGCTCGTCGTCCTGCCGGTCGTCGGGCTGCTGGTGCGCTCGGACCTGACGCGGCTGCCGTCGCTGATCGCGACGCCGTCGTCGTGGCACGCCCTGCGGCTTTCGCTCATCACGGCCGCTTTGTCCACTTCGGCCTGTGTGCTGCTGGGCGTGCCGCTGGCCGTCGTTCTCGCGCGGGCCGGGTTCCGGGGGGTGCGGCTGCTGCGGTCGATCGTGCTGCTGCCGCTGGTGCTGCCGCCGGTCGTCGGCGGCCTCGCGTTGCTCTACCTGCTCGGCCGCAAGGGTTTCCTCGGCATGCTGATCACGACGCTGACCGGGGAGGCGGTGCCGTTCACCACGACCGCGGTGGTCATCGCGCAGACGTTCGTCGCGATGCCGTTCCTCGTGGTCAGCCTCGAAGGCGCGCTCCGCGGCGCCGGGGATCGCTACGAGCAGGTCGCCGCGACCCTCGGCGCGCGCCCGTGGACCGTCTTCCGGCGCGTCACGCTCCCGCTGCTGCTGCCCGCGCTCGGCTCCGGCGTGGTGCTGAGCTTCGCCCGCGCGCTCGGCGAGTTCGGCGCGACCATCACCTTCGCCGGCAGCCTCGAAGATGTCACGCGCACGCTGCCGCTCGAGGTCTACACCCAGGCCGAAGTGGACATCGACAGCGCCGTCGCACTCTCGCTGCTGCTCATCGTCGTGGCGATCCTGGTCATCGCCGTGGCGCGGCCGCGCTCGTTCGAAGGCGGCCTGCGATGAGCCTGACCGCCCGGATCTCCGCTGCTCGCGGCTCCTTCTCCCTCGACGTCGACCTCGACGTGCCCGCCGGGACGGTGCTGGCGCTGCTCGGCCCGAACGGCTCCGGCAAGTCGACGGTGCTGGGCTGCCTCGCCGGGCTCATCACGCCGGAGTCGGCGGAGATCACCGTGGCCGGGCGCGCGCTGGCCGGCGTCGCGCCGCACCGGCGTGGGATCGGCCTGCTGTCCCAAGACGCGCTGCTCTTCCCGCACCTGTCCGCGGCCGAGAACGTCGCGTTCTCGCCGCGCTCGACCGGAGCCGGGCGTCGCGCCGCGCGCGAGCGGGCCTTCTACTGGCTGGCCGAAGTGGACGCCGTCGCGCTCGCGGACCGGCGGCCCGGGCAGCTGTCCGGCGGGCAGGCCCAGCGCGTGGCGATCGCCAGGGCTCTGGCCGCCGAACCGGACTTGCTGCTGCTCGACGAGCCGTTCGCGGCGCTGGACGTCGACGCCGCGCCGGCGATCCGCGGCCTGCTGCGGCGGGTGCTGAAGACGGGGCCGACGACCGTGCTCGTCACGCACGACCCGCTGGACGCGCTGGCCCTCGCCGACCACGTCGCGGTGCTGAACGGCGGCCGGATCGTCGAACGCGGTCCCACCCGTGACGTGCTTTCCGCGCCACGGACGGCGTTCACGGCGCGGATCGCCGGCCTCAACCTCGTCGCCGGCACGGCGGTTCCCGACGGCCTGCGGACGCCGTCGGCGGAGGTGGTGAGCGGGATCCCGGCCGCCGACGTGGTGCTGGGGGAGCCCGCGGTGGCGGTGTTCCCGCCGAACGCCGTCGCGGTCTACCCGCACGACGGCGAGCACCGCGGCAGCCCCCGCAACACGACCGACGCCGTCGTCGCGGCCCTGGAACCGCACGGGCCGGTGATCCGCCTCCGCGCCGAGGGCGAGGGCTGGGCGCACGGCCTGACCGCCGACCTGACCCCGGCCGCGGTGGCCGAGCTCGCCCTGGAGCCCGGCTCGGCGGTGACGCTGTCGGTGAAGGCCGCGACCGTGGCGATCCACCCGGCCGCGGCCTCCTGACGTCAGCCCTCGTGGTGGTGGCCGCCGCCCGGGTGGACGTGGAACTTCGCCACCTCCGGCGGGTGCACGACGAACGGCCGCATCATGCCCTCGTCCTCGTGGTCGAGGATGTGGCAGTGGAACATGAACTCGCCGGTTCCGCCGCCGAACCGGCCGGCGACGCTCACCCACTGGCCCGGGTTCACGATGATCGTGTCCTTCCAGCCCTCCTCGTACTTCTCCAGCGGCACGTCGGTGAACCCGCTGATCGGCGCCGTCGTCCGCTCCGCCGCCTGGTCGAACGTCGTCGTGAAGGCCCGCCGGAACAGCGCCTGGAACTCCGTCAGGTGGATGTGGACCGGGTGCGCGGGCCCGCCGTTCGCGACGTGCACGATGTTCCACACCGCCCACCGGTCGTGGTCGATGAAGATGCCCGTGGTGTCGTCGAAGAGCCGCCCGGTCATCCGGAACGTCTTCAGCCCGCCGGCCGGGTCCTGGAGCTGGATGACGCCTTCGCCGCCCGGGTCGGCGTCGACCTGCTCGAGGTCCCACATCTCCGGGTGGCCGTCCTTGTTCAGCAGCAGCGCGACCCACACGTGGTCGTGGTCCTCCGGCAGCGTCGTGCCGTGCTGCAGCCGGACATAGGACGTCGACACCTGCTCCGGCAGCTCGAAGGAGTCGTGCTTCGCGCGGCCGTCCACCCGGAACTCCATGAGGTCCGGCTCGATCTTGCCGAGCCGCGGGTCGGCGTTGCGCAGCTTGAGCTTCTGCCCCTTGAAGCGGCTGAAGTCGATCAGCACGTCGAAGCGCTCGGCCGGGGCGACGGTCAGGCCGGCGCGCGGCAGCTCCGCCGGCACCGGCAGCAGGCCGCCATCGGTGCCGATCAGGCGGACGGCGTCGTTCACCGGGTTGTCGTTCTCGTCGACCAGGTTCAGCGTGTAGAACCGCGAGTTGGCCGCGTTGAGCAGCCGGAAGCGGTACCACTTCGCGTCGACGTCCAGGTGCGGCCAGATCACGCCGTTCACCAGGTTGAACGGCCCGGAGAACGGGATCATCGGGCCGTTCGGGACGTACGGGAACTTGAACAGCAGCTGCCCGGTGAGCGCGCCGGTCTCGTCGGTCTCGAGGTTGCGGTCGGTGATGATCAGCGGGATCTCGCGGTCGCCGTGCGGCAGGCCGAGGGCGTCCTCCTCGTCGTCGCGGATCAGGTACATCCCGGCCAGGCCGGTGTGGACGTTGAAGCGCGTGATCGCCATGGCGTGGTCGTGGTACCAGAGCGGCATCGCCGGCTGCCGGTTCTGGTACTCGGCCAGCTGCGAAGTGCCCTTGAGCCCCGCGTTGTGCGCCCAGCCGTCGTTGCCCGCGTTGGTGCGCGCGCCGTGCAGGTGGACGACCGTCCACGCCGGCAGGTCGGCGACGCCCTCGACGATCGAGTAGCCCGGCTTGGTCAGCTCGCTGCCGGGGCGGCTCGTCGGCGCGTCCGTCACCGGCCCCTGAACGGCGACCAGCGGAAACGGGCCGTCGATTTCGTTCGACCACGAAATTCGCAGCTGCTTGCCGCTGCGCACTTCGATCGTCGGACCCGGAAAATGGCCCGCGTACGTCCACAACGTACTTTCGGGCAATTGCGAGTGCAGCCGCTGGCGCTTGGTCACCATCGGAATGGTGATCATTTCCCGGCTGCGGGCGCGGAACACGGGCGGAATCGGCAGTGGATCGAGGAACTTGGTGAGTCCCCAGTTCGGCTCGGCGATCGGCGCGGCCGCCGCCGGGCGTTCGATGATTTCGGTCATGTGTTTCTCCCCCTTCGCGTTCGGGGGCAGGAAGAATTGCGCGACGGCGCATCGCGCCGACGACGTCGAAAAGTATTCCCCCGAACCCCCTCGGTGGCCGGAAACGCGACTCCCCTCGCGGTACCGGCAATTCCCACTGTAGCCGTTTTCGCGCCTGCCCGCAGGTGTCTCGCGCGCGTGATAGGTTCCGCGCATGAACGAACGCCGGTGGACGTATCTCTCCGACATGGACGGCGTCCTGGTCAAGGAGGAGCACCTCGTCCCCGGGGCCGACGAGTTCCTCGCCGAGCTGAAGTCGAACGGCATCGACTTCCTGGTGCTGACGAACAACTCGATCTACACCCCGCGCGACCTGCGGGCCCGGCTGGAGCGCACCGGGCTCGACATCCCGGAGGAGTCGATCTGGACCTCGGCGCTGGCGACCGCGAAGTTCCTCTCCTCGCAGCGGCCGAACGGCTCGGCGTACGTCATCGGCGAAGCGGGCCTCACGACGGCGCTGCACGAGGTCGGTTACGTCCTGACCGAGCGCGACCCGGACTACGTCGTGCTCGGCGAGACCCGCACGTACAGCTTCAGCGCGATCACCCGCGCGATCCGGCTCATCGAGGGCGGCGCGAAGTTCATCGCGACCAACCCGGACGCGACCGGCCCGAGCGTCGAGGGCTCGATGCCGGCGACCGGGTCCGTCGCGGCGCTGATCGAGAAGGCCACCGGCCGCTCGCCGTACTACGTCGGCAAGCCGAACCCGCTGATGATGCGTTCGGCGTTGCGCCGATTGGGTGCCCATTCGGAGTCGACGCTGATGATCGGCGACCGGATGGACACGGACGTGCACTCCGGCATCGAGGCCGGTCTGCAGACGATCCTGGTGCTGACCGGCATATCCACCCGGGAGTCGGCCGAACGCTATCCGTATCGGCCCACACTGGTGATCGACTCGGTCGCTGACCTGATCGGGCGGACCCTGGACCCGTTCGGCGAAGGCTGACCACCGGCATGGCGGGCGAAGGGCTTATCGTCACCGGATGAGCAAGTCGACGTACGTGGTCGGCGACGTCCACGGTCACCGGGACGAGCTGGTCGAAGCGCTGAGAGCCGAGGGCCTGGTCGACGACGAGGACAACTGGTCGGGGGAAGACGACGAGTTGTGGTTCCTCGGCGACTTCGTCGACCGCGGCCCGGACGGCGTCGGCGCGATCGACCTGGTCATGCGGCTCGAGGAGCAGGCGGCCGAAGCCGGCGGCCAGGTCCAGACGCTGCTGGGCAACCACGAGATCCTGGCGCTGGGGATGTACCACTTCGGCGACGAGCCGGTGCCGTCCGACTTCGGCCCGCGCAGCTTCGCCCGCAGCTGGGAGATCAACGGCGGTCTCCTGTCGGACCAGGACCGGCTGACGCCCGAGCACATCGAGTGGCTTTCGCGGCGTCCGCTGGCGGCGCTGGCCGCCGACCACCTGCTCCTGCACTCGGACACGCTGGAGTACCTGGACTGGGGGTCCACGGTCGCGGAGATCAACGAGACGGCGGCCGACATCCTGGCCGGCTCGGACATCGAGGCGTGGTGGGACGTCTGGCGCCGGATGACCACGCGGTACGCGTTCCGCGGCCCGGACGGCGAGGAGAACGCCCAGAAGCTGATGGACGCGCTCGGCGGGACCCGGATCGTGCACGGGCACAGCGTGATCGCCGACCAGCTGGGCATCCACCCGACGCAGATCGAGGGACCGTTCCTGTACGCGGGCGGCAAGGCGCTCGGCGTCGACGGCGGATTGTTCGTCGGCGGGCCGTGCCTGGTGGTGCGGCTGCCGTACGAGCCGGAGTCCTAGGGGATCTCGACGATCTCCTTGCCGAGCGGCATCAGGGACACCGGGATCATCTTGAAGTTCGCCACGCCCAGCGGGATGCCGATGATCGTGATGCACAGGGCGATGCCCGTGAAGATGTGCCCGATCGCCAGCCAGAGCCCGGCGAAGATGAACCAGATGACGTTGCCGAGGAAGGACGCGGTGCCGGCGTCGCGGCGGTCGACGACCGTGCGGCCGAACGGCCACAGCGCGTAGTTCGCGATCCGGAACGACGCCAGCCCGAACGGGATGGTGACGATCAGGATGCAGCAGATCACGCCGGCGACCAGGTAGCCCAGCGCCATCCAGAAGCCGCACAGGACGAGCCAGATGATGTTCAGCAGTGTGCGCATCAGACGTGCAGCTCCCCACTCGCGATGGTGACGGCTTGGCCGGCGAGGTGAACGCGGTCGCCGTCCTGGCGCGTCCGGACGACCCCGCCGCGGGCGGAGATCTGGTGGCCGGTCAGTTCCTTGTTCCGGAGTTTCTCGGACCAGTACGGCGACAGGATGCAGTGCGCCGAGCCGGTGACGGGGTCTTCGTCGATGCCGACGCCGGGGGCGAAGAAGCGGCTGACGTAGTCATCGCCCCGCGCGGTGACCAGCAGCCGTCCGGTCCAGGTGTTCTTGAGCTTGCCGAGGTCGGGTTCGAGGTTTTTGACCGTTTCAGCGTCTTTGACGACGGCGAAGAGGTTCTCGACACCGCGTCCGACGTACTCGATTTCGACCCCGGGGAGGATTTCCGACAGGTCGTCGTCGGTCGGGGCCGGCGGGTCGGAGGGGAAGTCCAGCTCGACCCAGCCGTCTTTCGCCTTGGCGCGCAGTTCGCCGCTCTTGGTGGTGTAGGTCTGTTCGCCGCCGAGGACGTGGGTGACGGCGACGGTGGCGTGCCCGCACAGCGCGACCTCGACGGCCGGGGTGAACCACCGGAGCGACTTGGGGCCTTCGTCCGTGGTGACGACGAAGGCGGTCTCGGCGTGCTTCATTTCGGTGGCGACGGCCTGCATCCAGGCGGGGTCGGCGGGCTCGTCGAGGAGGACGACCCCGGCGGAGTTCCCGGCGAAGGCCCGGTCGGTGAAGGCGTCGACGACGAAGAAGCGCATGCTCCCAATGTAGCCCGCGACCTCGGCGTGGTGATCATTTATCCGGGAGAATCCGGGGTTGTCCCCTACGACTCCCCGATGGTGGGCTTGACGATCTTTTCGCCATCGGGACCGCGTTCGGGCTTGAGGTCGAAGACGTCCTCGTCGACGGCGTACTTGTTCTTGTGTTCCTTGTCGTCTTCCTTCTTCTTGCCGGCACCGGCACCGGCCGCACCCGCGCTCGAGCCTTTGCCCTTGGCGGCCGCGGCGGCGGTGGCTCCGCGTTCAAGCCGTTCGCCGGGCGCTTTCCCGCCGGTCTTCCCGCCTTCGGCTGGTTCTTTCGGGCCACCGGTGAGGCCGCCCCCGGAGACTCGGGAGCCGGCGAACCCGCTCCCGGCGCGGCCGGCACCGGACTTGCCGCGGACGGTGTCCCCGCCGGCGTTGGTGCTGCCCGCGGTGGTGCCGGGCATGGCGAGGCCGTCGGGAGTCATGCGCGGGAAGCCGCCGGCGGCGGGACCGGTGCGGAAGTTCGTGTTGCCACCGGTGAAGGTGTTCCCGGCGCCACTGGTGACACCCGGCTGCACGAAGTTCGGCGGCGGGGTGGTGCCCGGGGGTGTGACGCCGGGCGGGGTGGTGCCGCCGGGGACGAAGGTGCCGCCGGTCCCGCCGGGTCCGGTGGTCGTGCCGCCGATCGCCGGTGTTCCGGTGAAGCTGGTGCTGCTGGTGCCGTGGAAGCCGGAGACGGAGGTGGAGTCGCCGTTCCCGAGCTGCGGGGGCGGGGCGTAGGTGGGCTGGGAGCTGGCGGTTTCGTGGTAGGTGCCGTCGAGGTTCTGCAGGACCTGAACGGCTTGCTGGTGCGCGGCGTCGGCTTGCTGCTGTTTGACCTGGATGCCGGCCATGGTGCTGCTCATGCCGATGAGGTTGCCGGAGTTGTACTGCTGTTTGGCCTTGTCGAGCTCGGCTTGCTGGTCGAAGCCGGTGGGCTCGGGCATGTTGGTCTTGGCGTAGTGGGCAGCCGCGGACTGCTGGGAGTAGTGGTTCGACATGAGCTGCATGGCATTGCCGGTCTGCTCGGTGTGCCCAGCAGTCGTTTGGAAGAAGCCGTTCGCCTGCTCGGCGGCGGGGCCCTGCCAGGAGCCTCCGGCAGCGGTGGCGGCGTCGCGGAACTGGTTCGAAGCATCGGCCAGCCAGTTGCCGTAAACGTTCGTCACGTGGCTGCGCTCGTTGATCCCCTCGATGTCGAGGTCTTTGTGGACCATGTCGTACAGCGCTTCGTGCGGCCTGTTCGCGTAGTTGTCTCCGGGGGTCGGGGAGTCCCCGCGCAGGGTCTGCCCCTCTTGAAGGACTTTCCCTTGAGCGACGGAGTAGTCCGACGCTGCCTTTTGACTCAGTTGCTGGGCGTTGCTGTTGCCGTCGAGCTTCTGTGCGGTGGCCGCGTAGTAGTCGCCCTCGGACTGGCGATGCTGCGCCCGGTGCGGCTGACTCATGGCAGAACTCCGTCTCAGTTGGTCTTGGGCAGCTGTGTCTCTACCTTCGGAGCGACTTCTTCGACCAGCTTGCAAGAGGCCTGGGTGTCCCCACCGGAAGCAACGAGTACCTGAGCGCGAGAACTCGGTTTGACCTCCAGCCACACCCCGCACTGGCCCGCCACGTTCAGCGGTTCACGTTCTTCGACCGCGGGCCGGCCGTTGACGTTGCCCTCGCTCGCCTGACTCGGGTTGCCGACGTTGTCGCGGTACCCCAGCCCCGGCTGAAGCGAAACCGCGACGTCGGCGCCTTGGCCGCTCACAGTCGAGGGCTTGGAGGCGCGGCAGCTTTCCTTGGCGTCCGCGACCGTAGGAACAGCCTTGGGGAAATTCAACCCTTCGAGCGCTTGATCGAGGATGGTGCACGGGTTCAAGCCCGCGAAAGGATTGTCGGGATCGACACTCCCGGTACTGGTCGGCGCCGACGTTCCTGCCGGAGACGAGCTGGGGGTCGCCTGACCACCGACCTGGTCGGTACAGGCGGTGAGGCTGAGGGCGAAGGCCAGGATCGCCAACGCGATCGAAACGCGTCGTGTGGTCACTGCGCCCTACAGCCCCTTGTTCAACTGGGAGAAAGTCATGCTGTGTGCGTCCTCGGTTTCACGATAGTTCTTGCGCGCGATCACCATGGCTTCGCGTGCTTGCCGGACGCCGTCACGCATCTTGATGAGGTTGGGAAGCAGTGAGTCGCCTTCACCCTCGGCGACCTTCACGTTGAAGACAGCGACAGCTTTGGCGTAGTCGCTACCGCCCATCCGGGCTTTCTCCGCCAGGATCCGAAGATCGACGATCATCCGGTCGCAGCCGTCCAGGAAGAAGTCGCAGGCCTTCAGGTACGCCTGGAAGCCTTCTTCGTTCACAGCGAACTGACCACCTTCGGCGAGGGTCTTCAGGCGGCTGCCGGCTTCACTGGCCTGCTGCGCGGACTCCGAACCCACCGGCTCGGTGAGCAACCCGGAGATGAAGTTCGACCCGGCATCGCCGGCGGCAGGCGGGGGTGTGAACGACCCCGGTGCGCCGAACTGCGAACCGCCCATGACGCCCTCCCAGCCGTCGTCCGCCACCCTGCGTGGCCCTCTCGCACTGTACTAGTGACGAACCGCCGACGTCAGTGGTTCCGGCCACGCTCCAGTAGCCACGTCCGCAGGTGGGAACCATCCGATGGGGTGAATGTCACCCGGGTCTCGTTGCCCGGTAGCGACTCGCTGAACATCAGGAACCTGCCGCCCTCGTTGTCCACGAACGTCACCGTTCCCGCCGGCTTCAGCGCCCCCGAGGCGCGGACCGACAGCTCGAACGTCCCGTAGCGGTGCAGGGGCCACGACGAGAACTCCGTCGCCGCGTCGGTGTCGCGGCGGGTGCCCGGCTCGATGAACGTCAGCTCGGCCAGGGGGACCGGGCGGTACGCCGGGAGCATGCCCACCACCAGGTCGACCAGCCGGTCCGGGCGGGTCTGCGCGAACAGGATCTCTTCGCCCGCCAGCTCCGAAAACACCCCGAGCCCGTGGCCGATCGCCGCGCGGTAGAACACCTGGCGGCCCTCCTCCGCCGCGCGGACGATGATCAGCACGTCCGGCTGGGTCCACGCCCGCAGCGTCTGCTCGACCTCGATGTCCAGCTTGTCCGGACCCGCCAGGCCGCGCGCCCGCATCGACTCCCACGACGCCCCCGCGATGCGCTCGTTCTCCACCAGCGTGCGGCCGGGGCTGCGGATCTCGAACGGGTGCCAGTTCGCCGGGAGACCGGTACGCCGGACCGCCGTGTCGACCTCAGCCAGGCCCAGTGAGAATTCCTCCGGCACGTCCCCGAGCGTAGCGGAACGGCCACCCCGCGCTCAGATGTCGAGCTGCCGCACACCCGTCTCGCGGAATGTCACCCGGCCGGCCGTCGCCTGTTTGCGCAAGCGGACGATTTCGTGTGGCTGCAACCCGATCGCGACGCCGAACGCCTCCACGTCCGGGAACCCGCCCTGCCGTTGCCGCAGTTCCAGCGCCTTGGTCACCTGCTCCGGCGAAAGCACCCGCGCCAGTTCCGGCCCGGAAGCCGAGTTGACGTCCACCAACGACACCGCGGGCGGAGCCGGCGGAGGCGGGGGAGCCAGCGCGACGGCGTCCGCGGGCACGTACGCCTCGATCGTGTCGTTCTGCCGCAGATCGCGGTAGGCCAGCCCGACCGTGAACGTCCGCGCGCCGCCGTTCGTCGGCGCCGCGACCCCGCCGGTCGCCAGCGACAGGATCCGCAGGTCCGTGGCCACGACCGTGCTCCGCTCGTTGAACGTCGTCCCGACCGGCCGCAGCACCCGCGCTCGCGTGCCGACGGTGAACAGCGGAGGCCGCTCCTCCGGCACCTCGACCGCCGCGACCACCGAACCGCCGGCCAGGTCGCTCACCCCGTGCACGACGGCGACGCCCTCGCGTCGCTCCAGGTGGTCGTGCGAAGGCTCGTGGAACGCGGTCAGCGTGTCGCCCGCCATGGGCGGCGCGTCGCACTGGAAGCCCAGCAGCACCGTGCCCTGCTGCCCGGCCGGCAGCTCCGGAACCGGTCCGGGACCGAACAGGCCCAGCACCCGCATCGGCTGGCCGCCGCGTGACAGCGTGGTCAACGCACCGAACCGCAGGACACCGTCCCGGACGGCCACCCGGAGGTGGAACCCGGTCAGCTGGTCGTAGCCCGGCGCGACGACCTGGGAAACCGAGTCCTGCCGGCTCAGGTCGGGACCGACCTGGTCGTCGGTGTACAGCTCCAGCGAGTCGCCCTTCCCGAGGCCGGCCCACCCGGCCGCGACGTAGACGTCCTTGACGAACCCGGCGTCGGTCACCGGTTCGACCTCGCTGGAGAAGAACTTCTTCCGCACCATGATCCCGAGGCGCAGGTTGTCGGCCAGGACGCGGTCGCGCCGCAGCAGCCGCGCGCGGGCGCCGCGGACCGCGCGTCCGACGCTGACCTGCCCGCCGGGCAGCTCCCCGAGGCCGGGAACGGTGACCGAATCGTGGAGCGCCTTGCCGAACTCGACCAGCCCGACCCTGACCTCGGTCACGACGTGGCGGCCAGGGTGACGCTGATCGACTGGTCGGCGTTGACGCGCTCGGACTCGATGACCATGCCGGACCGCGCCGCGCGCTCCTTCAGCCGCGCGAGCACCGAGCGCTGCACCTCCGCCGCGTACGCCTCGTCGACCGACAGCACCAGCCGCTGGGCTTCGGCTTCGGCCAGGCCGGGGCCGTCGACGTGCGCCAGCTGAACGCCCTCGGCGCCGTAGACGAAGGTGATCCGGCGGCCTTCCCACGCGGCGACGACGGAATTGCCGTCGTCGGTCACCTGGGCCCGCAGTCCGGTGAGCGCGCGGGAAAGGAGGTCGCGGTGGCGCATCCGGGTCCGCACGGTGACCACTCCGGCCTGCGTGTGCGCGGCGATCGTCGCGGCGTTGAGCTGGGCCAGCGCCTCGCTGCGCAGCTTGAGCGTGACACTCATCGAGGATCCCTTTCGAGCAGCGCTTCCAGCACTTCGGTGGTGGCGAACCCGTTCAGCTCGATCGCGCCTTCGGGCGAGATCGTCAGTTCCAGGCGGTTCGGGGTGGTGAAGATCGATTCGTCGTAACGGCCGGTCAGGAAGTGGAACCGCTGGTTCGCCGAGCCGGCCCACGGCCGCGAGGGCTCCGGCCGGTCGGCCAGGAACGGCCCGTCCACCAGCAGGTCCGTCGACTCCAGCAGCTTCGACGGCGGCAGGTCCTCCAGGACGTGCCCGGTGAACGTCATCACCGAAAGCCCCGCCGAGCGCACCGCGGCGGCGAACTCGCCCAGCGGCGCCGGCTGGTCGAACGGCTCGCCGCCCAGCAGCGTGACGCCTTCGATGCCGTCGATCGCCAGCACCCGGGACACCAGGTCCTGCCACGCCAAGCGGAAACCGCCGCGGGTCGTCCACGTCTGCGGGTTGAAGCAGCCGGGGCAGCGCACCGAACACCCCTGCGTCCACACCGCGCACCGCACGCCGGGGCCTTCGGCCGCGGTGACGTCGACGATCCGGTGGAGGTTCAGGAGTTCCATTGCGACTGCTGCTGCGATGCGGTGTTTTCCGCCGAAGCCGACGTGCGCCGGTAGTCCTCGGTGAACTCCGAAGTCTCGGTCTCCGCGCCGAGCAGGTCCTCGAGCAGCGGGATGTAGTCGAGGCACTTGGACCCGGTCACGCCGTGCGTTTCGGCGCTGATCGAGCCGTCCTTGCCGATGGTGACGGTCACGCGGTGCGTCATACGTCGATCGTCCTTCCCCTCGGGGACTCCGGCTGGGGTACCGGCTCGGAGACCACTTCGCCGGACGTGTCCGTCGCTGCGACGGCCCGGGTCTCCGCCCAGTTCCGGATGGCCAGGATTTCGTCGGCCTGGGTCACCGACAGCGGCACGGTCGACTTCACCGCGCGCACGAGGTCGTCGCGGCGCAGCGGCCGCTTCTCGGCGAACGCGTCGACCAGGCCGGCCAGCACGGCCTGCTCGATCTCGGCGCCGCTGTAGCCCGCGCTGACGTCGGAGAGCTCGGCGAACAGCGCGTCGTCGAGGCGCAGCTCGCTCGCCACGAACGCGTCGGTGACGCGCTTGCGCAGGTGGATCCGCCAGATCGCGGCGCGCTCGGGCCCCGACGGCAGGTCGACGAAGAAGATCTCGTCGAAGCGGCCCTTGCGGAGGAACTCCGGCGGCAGCGAATCGACCTGGTTCGCCGTGGCCATCACGAACACCGGCGCGGACTTCTCCTGCATCCACGACAGGAACGTGCCGAACACGCGCCGCGCGGTGCCGCCGTCACCACCGCCGCCCGCGCCGGCCAGGCCCTTCTCGATCTCGTCGACCCACAGCACGCAGGGCGCGATGCCTTCCGCGGTGCGGATGACCGTGCGGATGTTCTTCTCGCTGGACCCGACCAGGCCGGCGAAGACGCGGCCCAGGTCCAGCCGCAGCAGCGGCAGCCGCCACATGTTCGCGACGCACACCGCGGACAGGCTCTTGCCGCAGCCGGGAACGCCGGTGAGCAGCAGGCCTTTCGGCGCGGCGAGGTTGTACGCCGACGCGGCGGGTGTCCAGGTGCCGGTGCGCTTGGTGAGCCACCGCTTGAGCCGGTCGAGGCCGCCGACGGCGTCGAAGCTCGTCTCCGCTGGCACGATGTCGAGCATCCCGGACCGCCGGACGGCCTGGCGCTTCTCGGCGAGGATCAGCTCGAGGTCGCTGGGGTCGAGCCCGCCGCCTTCGACGAGCGCCCTGGCGAACGCGTTCTCGGCCTCGGGCAGCGTGAGGCCGCGCGCGGCGGCGACGATCATGTCCCGGTCGTCGCGGTCGATGCTGATCCGGACGTTCTGCCGGTGCGCGGCGACCATGCCGTCCAGCAGCTCGCCGATCTGGCGCTGGTCGGGCAGCGGGAAGTCGACGACGGTGGCGTCGTGCTCCAGCTCCGGCGGCACGGGCAGCGACGGCGACACGAGGATGAGGCTCAGCGGCACGGGCCGGGTCTTGAACGCGGCGGCGAGCTCGCGCAGCCGGCGGACGACGTCGGGATCGGGCCGGTGCCCGCCTTCGGAGACCAGCGACGGGTGCAGGTCGGCGAAGACGAACACGGCGGGCTCACCCCAGCCGTAGATCCGTTCGAGCGCGGCGGCCGCGGTGCGGGTCTCGCTGATCGGCGGACCGCCCGCGGGCGCCAGCCCGGTGGTCGACGACCAGACGTACACGCGCCGCGGCGTGCGAAGGCGCTGCTGGTCCTCCGCGACCGCGCGGATCTCCCGCAGCACCCGCTGCTCTTCGTGCGTCTCGACGACCAGCAGCGGGTAGCGCGCCTGCAGCAACTGGGTCAGCTCGTCGCGAAACCCCTGGCCGGCCATCGATCGCCCCCTCGAAGTCCGTCCGGACCTTACCAGCGGTCCGGCGGCCGGCGGGCCGTGCGCACCACCAGGGTTGATCTCTACTTAGGGGCTAGGTAGAGTTCAACCATGAGTCGTTCCCGGGAGCCCAGGATGACGCTGCCGACGCAGCTGGTCCTGCGGGTGCTGATGGCCGATCCGGCGAGGGAGCTGTACGGATTGCAGATCTGTGGCGAGTCGGGGCTGCCCAGCGGCACGATCCATCCGATCCTGGCCCGGCTGGAGCGCATCGGCTGGTTGTCCAGCCGGTGGGAAACGGTCGACACGCGCGAAGAGGGCCGGCCCCGGCGCCGGTACTACCGCATCGACCCGGCCGCGATGGGGCTCGTGCACGCGGCCCTGCTGCGAGCCGAGGCATCCGCGCAGGGACTCGGCCGCCTGCGGCCGCACCTGGCCGACGGTGCCTCATGAGCAGCGCCGACCACCTCCGCGTCGTCGCCCGCGCGTTGGCGCAGGACCGCGATCTGGCCGGAGAACTGGACGTCATCCTGAGCCGAGCCCAGGCGCTCAACATCGACTTCCGGGGAACCGCGCGCCGCCGGCTGCAGGAGCGGGTGCACCAGCTGGTGCGCAACATCGATCGTGAGCGAGCGCTGCTGGACGGAGTCGACGTCCACGCCGCCGTCGACGGCCCGCGAGCCGCCGAACTCGCGGCAGGCGCCGAACGGAGTCTCGGCCGCGCCCAGGAGTCCGCCGTCGCCTTCGGGAGGACGCTGGAACTGGGCGGTCTGCTCGACCTCGACCAGGGGCCCGCGTCGGCTGTTCTCGTGACCGTGGCGCACGCCCTCGACGACTCCGCGGCAGCCGTCGCGGCTCTGGCCGAGGTCTGCGCGCGCTCGTCCGAGCGCGAGGCACCGGCGCGCCGCTCGCCGCTGTGGGTGTCGCGGCGGGTGGCGAATTTCGCGGTCCTCCTCCTGCCGTGGGAGGAACGCCAGCGCTACCTCGACGAATACGTCAGCGAGCTCGACGACCTGGCGCAGACCGAGAACCTGTCCCGGCGTGCCCAGCTCTGGCACGCGCTGCGGCTGCTCGTGCGGACTCCGGCGCTGAGGTTTGCGTTGCGCGCCACCGAACCCCAGGCGCCGCACGCGAAGAGCACCGCCGTGTCCCGCCTGACCGGGCTGATCACCTCGTGGTCCCGTGTCTGACGACCTCGCCCGGCCTACGGCAGGGGAACGGATGAGGCGCACGCGCCCGGCTGTCCACCGGACGGTGGTCGTCGTGGACGTCGAGGAGTACGGACAGGCGTGGCGCACGACGCCCCACCGGCTCGCCCTGCGGGAGGGCTTGAACCGGGCTTTGCGCCGGGCGTTCGACGACACGGGCGTCGCGCTGGCGGACTGCCGGGTGGAGGACTGCGGGGACGGCGCGTTCATCCTCGTGCCCGCCCAGGTTCCGAAGGGCCCGCTGGTCGAGGCGCTGCCGTACGCCTTGGCCGACGCCCTGCGGCAGCACAACAAGAGCCACCCGGCGGAGGAGCGCATCCGGCTGAGGATGGCCCTGCACGCCGGCGAAGTCGCCTTCGACGATCGAGGCGTCACCGCACCGGCGATCAACAAGGCGTTCCGGCTGCTCGAGGCGCGCCCGGTCAAGCAGGCCCTGCGCGCGTCGCCCGGGGTGCTCGTGGTGGTCACCTCCGAATGGTTCTTCGACGAGGTGGTGCGGCACAGCTGCGCCGTCGACCCGGCGACGTTCCGGCCCGTGCTCGTCGAGGTGAAGGAGACGTTCACGACCGGCTGGCTCTGCTGCCCCGATCACCCGTACCCCGCCGACGGCGGCATCGGCGACCTGGCGGTCCCGGCGGGCAACGTCGACGGAGCCGCTTGACGTCCCTCACGCCCCGACGAGCAGGACTTCGTAGGTCGGGCTGGTGGGCGGGTAGCCGCTGTAGATGTGGGAGTTGACCACCGCCAGCCGGTTGCCGACCTTCGCCGCCGACACCGGCTGGTCGAAAAGGGGATCGGTGATCGTCCCGTCGGGCCGGCCGTGGCCGAGGCCGCCGTCGAGGCACCACCGGGTGATCTTGTCGTCGAGCTGCACCGCCCAGAGCCGGTGTCCTTCGAGCACGAGGCTGACCACGCTGGGTGCGGTCACGCCGGCGATCTCCTTGCTGACCCCGGAGCCCGGGTTGATCGTGTAGACCTTGCCGGGTGTGGTGGCGGCGACGAGCAGGGTGTCGCCGGACGGCGTGGCGATGATGTCGTTCATGAAGAAGTCGCCCGGTGCGCCGCCCGCGCCCGGCCCGCTCAGCGGCAGGGTGCGCGGCGACCCGGGCACGCCGTCGATCACCGGCACGAAGAACAGCTGTGGGTGATAGGAGTCGGTGAACCACGCGCCCTGCGGCGTCACCGCCACGTCGTTGACGTAGGACGTCCGCGGGTCGCCGAAGGTGAAGTCCGCGACCTTCGCCTTGGTGCGGACGTTGTAGACGTAGGCCTTGCCGCCGTTCCCGCCGGCGACGAACAGCAGGTCGTGTCGCCGGTCGAGATCCACCCCGGCCGCCGTGGTGCCGGGCGGCGCCTCGATGAAGCGCTTGGCCGTGCCGCGTCCGAGGTTTTCGCGGAAGATCGTGCCGGCGACGAGGTCGCCGGTGTAGTAGTCACCGCCACCGGCCGCGGTGATCCCTTCGGCGGACGTGGCGCCGGGCAGCACGATCACCTTCGTCGCCGCCGACGCCGGTGCGGCGGGAGTGATCAGCAGGATCGCCGCGGCCAGAGCCAGGATTCTTCGCATCGGTTTCCCTCCCTTTTCCCAGGTGGATCCTGTCACCGAGCTGGCTGATCCGGTACCGGGTTCCTAGACTCGGGTCGCCCGACGAAGACGTCACTGGGAGGCACCATGCCTGACGCGCCCGCCCTGCCGAGCTACGCCTCGGGAACCTCCGAGGTCCCGCTGCTCGGGGACACCATCGGGGACAACTTCGACCGGACGGTGGCCGCGTTCGGGGACCGGGACGCCCTCGTCGACCGGACCGCCGGCCGCCGGTGGACCTACCGCGAGCTGGCCGCCGAGGTGAACGCCCTCGCCCTGGGCCTGGTCGCGCAGGGCATCGGCAAGGGCGACCGGGTCGGGATCTGGTCGCCGAACCGCGCCGAGTGGACGTTCCTGCAGTACGCGACGGCCAAGATCGGCGCGATCCTGGTCAACATCAACCCGGCCTACCGGTCGCACGAGCTGGAGTACGTGCTCAACCAGGCCGGCATCCGGCTGGTGGTCGCGTCGGACAAGTTCAAGACCTCCGACTACCCGGCGATGGTCGAGGAGGTGCGCGAGAAGTGCGCCGCGCTCGAACACGTCGTCATCCTGGGCGAAGAGAGCTGGCAGGCGCTGATGGACGCGGGCTGGCAGGGCGATCCGGCGACGCTCGTCGAAAAGCAGGCCGCCCTCTCGGCCGACGACCCGATCAACATCCAGTACACCTCCGGGACCACCGGCTTCCCCAAGGGCGCCACGCTGTCCCACCACAACATCCTGAACAACGGCTACTTCGTCGGCGAGCTCTGCGGCTACACGGAGTTCGACAAGGTGTGCATCCCGGTGCCCTTCTACCACTGCTTCGGCATGGTGATGGGCAACCTGGCGTGCACCAGCCACGGCTCGTGCATGGTGATCCCGGCGCCGGCGTTCGACCCGAAAGCGACGCTGGAAGCGGTGTCGGCCGAGCAGTGCACGTCGCTCTACGGCGTGCCGACGATGTTCATCGCCGAGCTGAACCACCCGGACTTCGCGAGCTTCGACCTGTCGTCGCTGCGGACCGGGATCATGGCGGGCTCGCCGTGCCCGGTCGAGGTGATGAAGCAGGTCATCGACCGGATGGGCATGGGCGAGGTGTCGATCTGCTACGGCATGACCGAGACGTCGCCGGTGTCGACGCAGACCCGCGCGGACGACTCGATCGAGCGCCGCGTGTCAACGGTCGGGCGGGTCGGGCCGCACCTGGAGGTCAAGGTCGTCGACCCGGAGACCGGGCTGACGGTCCCGCGCGGCGAGCCGGGCGAGCTGTGCACGCGCGGCTACTCCGTGATGCTCGGGTACTGGGAGCAGCCGGACAAGACGGCGGAAGCGATCGACAAGGCGCGCTGGATGCACACGGGCGACCTGGCGGTCATGGACGGCGACGGCTACCTCAACATCACCGGCCGCATCAAGGACATGGTCATCCGCGGCGGTGAGAACCTCTACCCGCGCGAGATCGAGGAGTTCCTCTACACGCACCCGGACATCCTCGACGCGCAGGTCATCGGCGTCCCGGACGAGAAGTACGGCGAAGAGCTGATGGCCTGGGTCCGGATGCGCGAAGGCGCGGAGCCGTTGACGGCGGAGAAGGTGCGCGAGTTCTGCGAAGGCAAGCTGGCGCGCTACAAGGTCCCGCGGTACGTGCACGTCGTCGAGGAGTTCCCGATGACGGTGACGGGCAAGGTCCGCAAGGTCGAGATGCGCGAGAAGTCGATCAGCCTGCTGGGCCTGGAAAAGGCGGCGTCGACGAAGCACGCGTGAGCGCGTTCGGTGGCCTGCCCGCTCCGGTTTGGTCACCGGAGCGGTGGCCTGGAACACCGCGATCGGTACGCATGATCAGTTCCCCGGCGGGCAACCGGGGTCCGGGACGGTGAGAGCGTCCCGGACCGAAACCCCGTATCCGTCAACGAAAAGGGGATGTTTCATGCGTACGATCCGCCGCACCATGGCCGCTGGAGCCTTGGCTCTGCCGCTCACGCTCGGCGCCGCCGGAATCGCTTCGGCGGACAGCTTCGGCAGCACTGAGGTCCAGGCCGGCCCGGACGGCGCCGCGACGCACTCCGTGCAGGCCGGCACCCACCACGGCACGAGCACGTTCCACGAGAACTCCACGGCCGCGGGCCCGGACGGCGCCGCGACCAGCGACACCGCCGCGAAGGCCGGGCGGGACGGCGACAGCCAGTACCGCCAGCACGCGGGCACCGCGTCCAGGGACGGCGTCGCCTCGCAGGACACGTCGGCGAACACCGACCGTGACGGCGGCTCGCAGTACCGGCAGCACACCGGCTGGGCGGGCCAAGACGGCGCCGGTTCGAGTGACACCCACTCGAACACCGACGGTGGTCACGACCGGGGTGTCCTGAGCGGCACCCTCGGCGCGATCGGTCTCTGATCGATCCCACGGGGGGCACCTTCGAATCCGTGAAGGTGCCCCTCGTGGCACGCGCCTCAGGAAGCCGCCGCGGCCGCTTCCGCGATCGCCTTCGCGTCCTCCTCGCCGAACGTCTCCTCCAGGTGCTCCGGCGAGTAGTCCAGGTCGATCTGCTCCACCGGCATCCCGCGCGCCGACTCGATCGCGCCCAGGCGGCGCTGCGCCCGGTCGGCCGCGTACTGGATGATCTCCTGCGGGTCGTTGTCGAACGGCAGTTCCTCGAACTGGTCCTGCACCCACTGGATCATGTTGAGCGCGTGCGGCAGCAGCTCGCCCATCCGCTGCTGGACCGCGTCCCACAGCGAGTCGTCCGCCGCGACGTGGCGGCGGCACGTGAACGTGCCCCACGCCATGTGGCGGCGCTCGTCGTCGCCGATGCGGCGGACCAGTTCCTGCATGCCCGGCAGGATGTCGTGCTGGGTGCAGATCAACTGCCACGAGTAGTACCCCGTCAGCGCGAGGCTGCCCTCGATCACGTGGTTGTACGTCACGCTCGCGCGGATCTGGTTCAGCGGGCTGGGATCGTCCTCCAGCGCCCGCAGCGACTGCGGTAGTTCTTCGTAGAACAGCTTGCGGTAGTGCGGGTTCTCGGCGACGTACGGGTGGAGGTCCGCGGTCAGCCCGACCGCGTCCATCCAGCGCCGGAACACTTCCGTGTGCTTGGCTTCCTCGAAGCAGAACTGCGTCAGGTACATCTCGTCGCCGAAGCGGCCGGTCGCCGACATCGCCCGCATGAACGGCTGGATGTCCTCGGTGACGGCCTCTTCGCCGGCGATGAACTGCGCGACGAGGTAGGTCGTCGAACGCTTCTGCTCGTCGTTCAGCGTGTCCCAGCCCTCGCGCTCGCGGCTGAAGTCGATGTCGGCCGGGTTCCAGAACTTCTTGTTGCCCTTGACGAACAGGCGCAGCGGGAACGAGTCCCAGTTCAGCCCGCCCTTGCGCAGCGAGGAAAAGCCGGTCCGCAGCTCGGACAGCGTGTCGGTCATCGTTTCACTCCATTGTGGACGAATTGGCGGATGGCGGGGGCCAGCACGGCGGTGACGGCGTCGGCCGCCTCCGTCGCCGAGTGCGTCGGGAGCACCAGGTGCGACAGGGAAAGCCGCACGACGGTCTCCGCGAGCAGGGCGGCGGCTTCGGCCGAGAGTCCCGGTTCGAATTCCTGGTACTGCTCGGCGGCGAGGTCCGCGGCCGCGGTCAGGATCGGCTCGCCGCGGCTCGTGAGCAGCGGCAGGAGGTCCTCGCCCGCTTCGGTGCCGAGCGCCGCCGCGACCAGGCGGTTCTCCCGGGCGTGCTCGATCGTGTAGACGACGGCGTGGTGGATGCCCGCGAGCAGCCCGTCCGCCGTTTCGAACCGCTGCCGGATCCCGTCGAGGAACTCCGCCGCGGTGCGCAGCGCCACCGCCTGGGTCAGCGCCGCCTTGTTGCCGAACTCGTTGTAGACGGTCTGCCTGCTCACCCCGGCTTTCGCCGCGACGTCGGCCATCCGCAGGCCCGCGTGCCCGCGGTCCGGCAGCAGGTCGGCCGCGGCGTCGAGGAGCGCTTCCCGCAGGGACGCCTTCGTCCGGTCAGTGAAGCTGGTCACACCTTCACCTTGACATGGATTGCTCTGCTGTCAAGACGCTGTACATGATCGGCTTACGTGTAAAACTGTCGGTGATCGGCAGTACCGTGTGGAGCGTGGGCATCACGGTGGGGTTCGACCTCGACATGACACTGATCGACGCGCGGCCGGGCATGGCCGCGGCGATGAACGCGCTCGGCGCCGAATCCGGCCTGCCGCTGGACGGCGAGGCATTCGCGGCCAACCTCGGCCCGCCGCTCGACGACATCCTGCGCGGCTTCGAAGCGCCCGAGGAGCGCATCCCGGGGCTCGTCGACCGGTTCCGCGCGATGTACCCCGAAGTGGTCGTGCCGAGCACCGTCGCGCTGCCGGGCGCGGTCGAGTCGCTGCGGGCGGTCCGGAAGGCCGGCGGGCGCACGCTGGTCGTCACCGGGAAGTACGGGCCCAACGCGCAGCTGCACGTCGACGCGCTCGGGCTGGAGGTCGACGAGGTCGTCGGCGAGCTGTGGTCGACGGCCAAGGCCGAGGCGCTCCTGGCGCACGACGCGCGCGTGTATGTCGGAGATCACGCGGGCGACATCCGGGGCGCGCTGGCGGCCAACGCGATCGCGGTCGGCGTCACCACCGGGCCGTGTGACCGCACGCTCCTGCTGAGCGAAGGAGCGGAGGTGGTGTTCGGCTCGCTGGCGGAGTTCCCGGAGTGGTTCGAGAAGGCCCTCAGTTCTTTGCGCGAGCCTCGCGGACCAGGGCGATCAGGCCCAGCAGCAGCCCGAGCGGGGTGATGACACCGGCGGCGACGGACAGCCAGATCGGCAGGTTCTCCAGGCCGGCGGCGAACATGATGAACACCGTCAGCACGGCGAGCATGCCGAGGCCGAACAAGCCGATGCCGACGCGCATGAGGAACGGTTTGCCGGTGGCGGCCACGGCGGCCTCCTTCGTCGCCTTACTCATGGAGCAGAGGGTATCCGGCGGTATCGACTTCTCCCCAGGGCATGTGGCGAGATACCCTTTACCCAGCGCGCCCTGGGTACGCCCCCGGGCGCGTTCGTCGTGAGCGGGACAGCAGAAGGATTGGTGAGGGAAGTGCCGACCGGCAAGGTCAAGTGGTACGACGCGGAGAAGGGGTTCGGGTTCGTCACGCAGGACGGTGGCGCCGACGTCTACATTCGCAAGGCCGCGCTGCCGCAGGGCGTCGAGGGGCTCAAAGCCGGGCAGCGGCTCGAGTTCGGCGTCGCCGACGGCCGTCGTGGGCCGCAGGCGCTCTCCGTCCGGCTGCTCGACCCGCCGCCGTCCGTCGCCGAGGCGCGCCGCCGCCCCGCGGAGGAGCTGCACGGCCTGATCGAGGACATGATCAAGCTCCTCGAGCTGAAGGTGCAGCCGGACCTGCGGCGCAACCGCTACCCGGACCGCAAGCACACCAAGCAGATCGCCGAGATCATGCGCGCGGTGGCCCGGGACCTCGATCCCTAAACCTCAGGCTTCGAGCCGCAGACCCCACACGTCGCTGGGCAGCAGCCCGGACTCGCCGGTGCTCGAGTTCAGCACGGCGGTGTACTTCTGCACGTCCACCGCGGAAATGCGGTCGGCGGGCGTCGGCGGCGTCACGGTGTAGGCGTAGCGGTCCAGCGACGTGAACGGGATGGGGTCGCTCTGCTTGTACTCGCCCTGCGGGGTGACGTACTCGTAGACGATCTGCCACGGCGCCTCGGCGACCTCGCCGGGCACGGAGATCTGCACGGGCTTGCCCGGGCGGACCTTCAGCGTGCGCGTGTCGCCCTTGGCGCTGCACGGCTGCGCGAGCTGCTGGGAGTAGTCGCACGTGAGCACCGGCGTGGTGTTGATCGTGTGGCCGTCGGCGTAGAACGTGACCTCGGCCGGGCCGGGTGCCGAGCAGCCGGCCACCGCGAACCCACCGGCCGCAAGCAGGGCCACCACCCGGGAACGTCGCATGGTTGCGGAGCCTACCGGCGGGGCGCCGGGTCCCTGGGCAGGCCCTGGGCCGGGAAGCTGCCGGTCGGCTCGGGGCGCAGCGGCCGGTCGCCGCCGAGGCCCGGCACGAGCGAACCGCCACGGCGCACCAGGTACGTCTGCGTGAGGCCGACGGCCAGCACGATTGTGATCACCAGGAAGCCGATCCAGTACGTCGGCGGCAGCAGCAGGCCCGCGCCGCCGCCGAGGCACCAGGCCAGCTGCAGCACGGTCTCCGAGCGGCCGAACGCCGACGCGCGCGACTCCTCGGGCAGGTCCTCCTGGATGACGGCGTCGAGGCTGATCTTGGCCAGCGCGCTGGCCGTCGCGCCGACCAGGCCGACGATCGCGGCCGTGGCCAGGCCGGGCAGGATCGTCGCGACCAGCGCGGCGAGCACGCAGCCAGCCACGCACCCGACGATCACCTGGTCGGGGCTGCCGAAGTGCAGGCGCGAGCCCAGCGCGTTGCCGAGGAAACCGCCGGCGCCCGCCGCGGCGCCGATCACGCCGAGCAGCAGCAGCTGCATGAACGGCGTCTGCCCGCTGCCTTCGGTCTGGGCCTTGACCGCGAACGCGGCGAACATCATGAGGAAGCCGGTGAGGACGCGCACCGAGCCGTTGCCCCACAGCGCGACGACGATGTGGCGCCCCAGCGGCTGGCGGCGCTTCTTCTCCGTCGGGTGCGCCGAAAGCGATGTCGGGACCTCGCCCTCGGTCGCCTCGACCCAGGCCGGGATCCGCATCGACTGGACGGCGGCGGCGACGCAGATGAGCGCCGTGAACCACAGCGCGCCCGCCGAGCCGGCGATCGCGTTGACGCCGCTGGCCAGCGCGCCGAACGCGCCCGCGGCGACCAGGCCGAACGTCGTCAGCCGGGCGTTGGTCTTGGAAAGCGTGATCTCCGAGGGCAGCACCCGGGGCGTCACGGCGGCCTTGAGCACGGTGAACGACTTCGACAGCACCATCATCCCGAGCGCGGCGGGGTAGAGCAGCCAGTCGTCGAAGTGCAGCGCCATCACGACGGCCATCAGCCCCTGGCCGACCGAAGACGCGCACATCGCGAGCCGCCGCCCGCGCTGCACCCGGTCGAGCGCGGGCCCGATCACCGGCGCGACCAGCGCGAACGGCGCGATCGTGATGAGCAGGTAGAGCGCGACCTTGCCCTTGCTCTCCCCACTGGTCGCGGCGAAGAAGAGGGTGTTGGCCAGCGCGATCGCCATCGCCGCGTCGCTGGCGTAGTTCAGCATCACGGCGTAGGTCAGGGACGTCAGGCCGGACTTTTCGGCGCCGTCGGCCTTCGTCGCGCGCTGGAAGGCGCCGACGGCCTGGCCGGTCAGCTGCCGGCTGCGCATCGCCGCGACCCGCGTGACGGTGATCTTCTTCGGCAGCTTCGGCGTGCCGCCCGGCGTTCGCGGTTCTTCCCGCGGCGGCGGGGGCGCCTGCTCCGGTGGACGGGGCTCGCCCGCGTAGCCGCCGGTGTCGTAGTGCTCGTACTCACCGCTGCCGGGACGGCGGTCGCCCTGGTAGAAGCCGGGCGGCTCGCGGCGGACCGGCTCGGTGCGGTTCGGGTCGTGCGGCGGGTACGGCCGCGCCCCACGCGGCGGCGGTGGCGGGGGCCGGTGCCCGGCCGGCGCGGCGGCGGTCGGGGCCTCGTTCGCGTCGTAGTACGGGGCGCGCGGCGGGGCGTCGTTGTGCCGGGCCGGCCGCTCCACGCGGGTGGGCGGCGGCGCGCTGCGGTGCTCGACGCGCGTAGGCTGCGGGGCGACCGCTTCCCGCCACGGCTTGGCCTGCCCGGCGCCCGGCTCCGGCGTCCAGCGTCGCTTCGACTTGCGGCCGCGCGGCTGCGAGCCGGAGCCGTCGGAGCGGGAGCCGAAGAGTGCCACGTCTCAATCCTGCCTTACCGGGGGTCGGTTCCGCCTGCTCATCCGTGCTTCAGTCGTTCTTCGGGACGAACCTCACGCGGAACGTGACCGGCCACTGCTTCCCGGTGAGCAGGTATTCGCCGGTGCCCGGGACGGCCGCTATCCCGTTGAGGACGTCTTCGGCGCCGGTCGCGTTCACCCGGGCGCGCAGCGGACCCGCGTCGATGGTGCCGGTGACGTGCCCGGTGGCGGCGTCGATCCGCAGGACGGTGTCGGTGTGCCAAACGTTTGCGTAGACGTCGCCGCCGACGCATTCGAGCTCGTTGAGCTGGTCGCGGCCGACGTCGACGCTCCCGGTGACGGCGAAGGTCGCCGGGTCGCGGAAGGTCAGCCGGGACGAGCCGTTGCTCATGACGAGCCGCCCGCCGGCTTGGTGGCAGAGGCCCCAGCCTTCGCCGTCGTACTGGACGCGGCGCAGCTCGGCGAGGGTTTTGGAGTCGCGTTCGATGGCGAAGCCGTCCTGCCAGGTGAGCTGCCAGAGCTTCGGCCCGAGGACGGTGACGCCCTCACCGAAGAGGGGCGCGGGGAGGGTCGCCGTCGTGGCGGGCGGGCCGCCGGCCGGGCCCGCGGTGAGCGTCGACCGCCCGGCGAGGCCGGTGCTCTCGTAGAGGGTGTCGCCGGCGAACTCGAGGCCTTCGGTGAAGGCGGCGGGGTCGTGCGGCAGGGTCGAGACGACCTCGACGGTGAGCTGTTCCGGGGCGGTCTCCTGGGCGGGGGCGCCGGCGCAGCCGCCGAGCGCGGCGGCTGCCAGCAGGGTGGTGACGATCGGCGTGCGCACGATGAACAGCCTGGCACGGGCGCCGGGGAGGCGTGCGGCACAATTGGCCGCATGACGCTGCTGCTGACCCTCGACGACGGTTCCGTGCAGCGCAAGCTCGCCGATGCGGTGGAGTTCGCGCGCGCGGCGGTGCTCGAAGAAACGCCCGAGGAGCAGATCGGCACCCACGTGGGTGTCACGCGTGAGGACGCGGTCACGGCGAGTCACCTGTTCGAGGCCCAGGTCCCGGGGTATCGGGGCTGGCGCTGGTCGGTGACGGTGGCCCTGGCGGGCGACGACGAGCCGGTGACGGTCAGCGAGGTCGTCCTGGTGCCGGGCCCGTCGGCGCTGATCGCCCCGGCGTGGGTGCCGTGGGAGCGCCGGGTGCGCGCGGGCGACCTCGGAGTCGGCGACATCTTCCCGACGGACGAGAACGACCCCCGCCTGGCCCCGGCGTACCTGCAGTCGGACGACCCGGCGGTGGAGGAGGTCTCGCGGGAGGCGGGCCTGGGCCGCGTCCACGTGTTGTCCCGCTTCGGCCGGACGGAGGCGGCGGCCCGCTGGCACGGCGGCGAGTTCGGCCCCCGGTCGGACATGGCCCGCAGCGCGCCGGACGTGTGCGGGACGTGCGGGTTCTTCGTACCGCTGGCGGGATCGCTGCGCGGGGTGTTCGGGGTGTGCAGCAACGACATCGCCCCGGCGGACGGCCACGTGGTGGACGTGGAGTACGGGTGCGGAGCGCACTCGGAGGTCGAGGTGGAGGTGACGTCATCGGTCCCGGTGGCGGAGCTGGTCTACGACGATTCGTTGCTGGACTTCACCCCGGCGCCGCCATCGGGGGAGTCGGAGCAGGCCGAGGCGGCAACCGCTGAGCCCGAGACTGCCGAGCCGATCGCGGCGCAGCAGACCGCCGCGGTTCCTGCCACGGGCGGTGCGGAGTCGGAGCAGGCCGAGGTGGCAAGTTCCGAGCCCGCTGCGCCGGCCGATGTGATCGCCGAGCCGGAGGCAGTGGTCACCGAGGCGGCGGCCGATGCTGTTGCCGAGCCGGAGGCAGTGGTCACGGAGGCCACGCCCGCGGCCGATGCTGTTGCCGAGTCGCGGGCGGCCGAGGTTGCCGCGCCGGAGGAGGTTGAGCCGGCTCAGGCTGATGCTGTTGCGCAGCCGGACGTGGCCGACGCTCCTGTTGAGACTGATGTTCCCGAGCCGTCTGAGGCGGAGCCCACGCAGGCTGAGGTGACCGATGCGGTTGCCGAGCCTGGCCAGGTGGCTGAGGCTGAGCCCGCGCAGGTCGAGGTGACTGATGCGGTTGCCGAGCCTGGCCAGATCGCCGAGGCTGAGCCCACGCCGGTCGAGGTGGCTGATGCGGTTGCCGAGCCTGGCCAGGTGGCCGGGGCGGAGCCCGTGCAGGCTGAGGTTGCCGAGCCGGAGGCCGGTGACTCTCCGGCGGGTGAATCGGCCACGGCTCAGGTCGGCGTGCCCGCTTCGGCTGAGCCGATCGAGGCTGAAGCAACCCGGCCGGAGTCCGGTGGGGCTGCGGTGGCCGAGCCGGCGCAGGGCGACGTTGCTGCGGCCGAACCGGTCGAGGCGACTGCGGCCGAGGCTGGTGAATCGGCTGCTCAGGGCGAGCCTGCTGTCGCCGGCCCGATCGAGGCCGAGGCGCCCGCCGAGCCCGCGGTGGATGGATCGCTGCCGGGCGATGTCGCGGCGGGAGAGCCCACTGGGCCGACCACCCAAGCTGAGCCGTCCACTGCCGACGAAGCTCAGGCTCGGATCGATGAGCAGCGGGATCTCTGACGCCTCCGGGGCCGATCCCTTCGGCACCGCGCGGCTCCGTGAGTCCACCCTGCGCGCCTGGCAGGATTCGCCCACCCGGCTGATCGAGGACACCAACGTCGAACGGGATCTTCGCGTTGGGGCCTACCGGGATCGGCTCTTCGTCGAGCTTGCCCAGAACGCCGCCGATGCCGCCATGGCGCACGGGACGCCCGGGAAAGTCCGCGTGTCCCTTGTGGACCGGGAGCTGCGGTTCGCCAACACCGGTGCGCCCCTCGACGCGCGGGGTGTTGCCTCCCTTGCCTCGCTGCGGGCCTCCGGGAAGACCGGGGACACCGTCGGCCGCTTCGGGGTTGGTTTTGCCGCCGTTCGCACCGTTTCCGACGCTCCCAGTGTCGTCTCGACCAGTGGTGGTGTCCTTTTCTCCGCCGAGAAAACCCGTGCAGCCGCTGGGATCGACGGCGAAGTTCCCGTCCTTCGGCTGCCCTGGCCGGTCGCGGGTGACGTTCCCGAAGGCTTCGACACCGAGGTTCGCCTTCCGCTCAGGGATGACGTCGACGGGCAGGCTCTGCTCGACCAGCTCGCCGAGGACATCGGTGACCTCCTGCTCGCCTTGCCGTGGCTGGCCGAGGCCGATGTGGACGGTCGCGTTTGGACTCGATGCGCCCAGGACGAGGTCGTCGAAATCCGGGGGCCGGCAACGGAAGTCCGGTGGCTGACTCATCGTGGGGATGTCGTGTGGGCCGTTCCGGTCGACGAACACGGTCTCCCGCGGCCTCTCGGAGACGACGTTCTCCACGCGCCCACTCCCACCGACGACGGGCTTTCGCTCCCCGCGAGGCTTCTCGCTCAAGTGCCCGTCGAACCCTCGCGTCGCCGAGCGCTCCCCGGGGCAGAGCTGACTGCGGCGCTCAAGCACGCCGCGGCCGAGTACGTGCACTTGGTGCGGTTGCTGCCGGCCGAACAGCGGTTCGCGCTCGTTCCCGCGCCCGGGTTCCCGAAGTCCACTGTGGACGCACAGCTGCGCGACGAGGTGATCGCCGATCTCAGCACCGAGGCCTGGCTGTCCACTCAGGACGGTCGGGACGTCGCCGGGCGCCAGGCGAAAGTCCTCGACGTCGACGTCGACGGCCTGCCCGAGCTGATCGCCGACGTCGTTCCCGGACTGATCAAAGGCGCCGCGCCCGCCAGTGTGCTGAAAGCCGTCGCCGTGCAGGTGATCAGCGTCGAAGAAGTGCTCGAAACGCTTACCGGCACCGCTCGGGAACCGGGCTGGTGGCGTGCCGTCTACGCGGCGCTCGCCAGGGCTGTCGAGTCCCACGCGCTCGCGGCCGAACGGCTGGACGGCCTGCCGGTCCCGTTGTCCGACGGCCGGACGTTGCCGGGTGCGCGGGGGTGTCTGCTCGTCGAGGGGTCGGCCGAGCTGCTCGAACTTCTGTCCGATGTGGATATTCCGGGGCTGCGGCTCGTGCACCCCGCCGCGTCGCACCCGCTGCTGGAACGGTTGGGCGCCAAGCACGCCGATGCCCGTGAGCTGCTCAACGCCGATCAGCTGCGTGACGCCGTCGAGCGCAGTGTCGAAGACGTCCGGTCCGGATTGGACGGTACGACGCTGGCCGGCGCGGTTCTCCGGCTGATCGCCGACTGCGGGGACGACGCCCCTCGGTGGGTCGGTGCCCTCGCCCTGCCCGCCACCGACACCTGGCGACGCGCCGACGAGCTGGTGCTCCCGGATTCGCCGCTGCTGGACGTCTTCGACGAAGAAGTCTTCGAAGAGGACGGTGCGCTCGACGTCCTCGACGAGGACTTCGCCGAGGACTGGCCCGCCGAAACGCTCAAGGCCGCCGGCGTGCTCGACTCGTTCGCGGTCGTCGTCGACGACGAGCCGCACGAACCCGATCACGACCTGCCGGACGAGGAAGCCTGGTGGGACTCGCTGCCCGAGCCGCCGTCGACGCTCGTCGCCGTCCGGGATCTCGATCTCGTCGGGGACGACGCCTGGCCCGCCGCGCTCCGGCTGCTCGCCGCCCGGCCCGAGACCTGGCACGCCCTGCGCACGCCCCACGGCCACGCGCGCTGGTGGATCGCGCAGTACGCCGTGCTCGGCGGGCTCGCGCCGAACGAATGGCGGTTGCCGGACGCCGACCTGGACGGGCTCTACGACGAGGTCCCCGACCTCGGGCTGAGCGACGACCTGCTCGAAACGGCCGGGGTGCGGACCGGACTGGCCCTGTCCACTGTGGACGAGGCGCAGGACGTGCTGCGCCGCCTCGCCGACCCGGAGCGGCGGATCACCCCGGGGCTCGCGGCGCGCGCGTACGACGCCGTCGTCGAATCCGGTTTCGAGGTCCACGAACCGGGTGGGCTGCGGGCGGCGGACGGCTCGGTCGTCGGGCGCGCGCTGATCCTCGACGTCCCGTGGGTGGCCGGTGCGCTGGAACCCGGCGAGTACGTGGTCGCGCCCGCCGATCCCGACCGGCTTTCCTCCTTGCTCGACGAACCGCTCGCGAGCACTACCCCGGCCGAAGTCGTCAGCGAAGGCGAGTACGCGCCCTGGGCCGAGCTGCCCGCGCTCAAGCTCGTCGCCGATCAGCTCGGTGTCCGGCTGCCCGAGGGTGGCGTCCTGGTGCACGACCCGCTCACCGTGCGGATCCAGGGCGCCGCACACGACGTCCAGTGGTGGTCCGACGGGCGGCTGCACGCGGCCGACACCTCGGAAGGCCTGGCCCGCGCCTTCGCCTGGGCGGCCGACCGCTGGCCCGACCGGCACCTCATCACGGCGCTGCTCGACGACCCGTCGCCGCGGACGTTGCTCGCGTGACTAGAGCCGCTGGGCCGACTTCGAGCCCCGGCGGGCGGCGGCGCGCTGCCAGCCGATGATCGCCAGGCCGATGAAGCCGAGCACGAAACCGGACAGCGCGGTCTGCACCCACAGCCCCGAAGTCGTGAAGAAGAGCACCACCAGCGCGACAGCCCAGATCGAGGTGCCTACGATCACCACCGGCGTCAGGTCGGTCAGCTTCTTCGGCAGCTCCGGCGTGTGCCGCAACGAGCCCGTAACCTCCGGTGGATTGATCGGTTCACTCACGTGGTGAAGGGTACTCCGCAGCAGCGACAGAATGGGCAGGCGAATGGCGGAGCAGGAGACGACCCGCACCGGGACGTCCACACTGGACCGGTTCTTCAAGATCACCGAACGGGGTTCGACCGTCCCGCGTGAACTGCGCGGCGGCCTGGTCACCTTCGTCACGATGGCCTACATCGTGGTGCTGAACCCGCTGATCATCGGCAGCTTCTCCGCCGACGACGCGGGCGCGCACAAGGACCTGCTCGGCGGCATCCTGCCCGTGCCGCAGGTCGCCGCCGTGACGGCGCTCGTCGCCGGCGTGATGACCATCCTCATGGGCCTGGTCGCGAACTACCCGTTCGCCATCGCGACCGGACTCGGCATCAACAGCCTGGTCGCGGTCACCATCGCCCCGCAGATGACCTGGCCCGAGGCGATGGGCCTGGTCGTCATCGAGGGCGTGATCATCGTCCTGCTGGTGCTCACCGGCTTCCGGACCGCGGTGTTCCGGGCCGTGCCGGCCGCGCTGAAGTCGGCGATCGCCGTCGGCATCGGCGTGTTCATCTGCCTGATCGGCCTGGTCGACGCCGGGTTCGTGCGCCGGCTGCCGGACGCCGCGCACACGACCGTCCCGGTGGGCCTGGGCATCAACGGCTCCATCGCCTCCTGGCCGACCGCGGTGTTCGTCGTCGGCCTGCTGGTCACCGGCATCCTGGTCGTGCGCAAGGTCAAGGGCGCGATCCTGATCGGCGTGCTGGCGTCGACCGTGCTGGCCATCGTCGTCGAGGCGATCGTCAAGGCCGGGCCGTCGCAGGGCACGAACCCCAAGGGCTGGAACCTCGGCTACCCGGCGCTGCCGGACCAGGTCGTCGGCCTGCCGAACCTGTCGCTGGTCGGCGACGTCTCGTTCGGCGCCTGGACGCGGCTGCCGATCATCACCGTCTGCCTGCTGGTGTTCACGCTGGTGCTCGCCGACTTCTTCGACGCGATGGGCACCATGACCGGCCTCGCGAAGGAGGCCGACCTGCTGCCGAAGGACGGCCAGCTCCCCAACGTCGGCAAGGCGCTGTTCGTCGAGGGCCTCGCGGGCGCGGCGGGCGGGTTCGGCTCGGCCAGCTCGAACACGGTGTTCGTCGAGTCGGCGTCGGGCATCGCCGAGGGCGCGCGGACCGGCCTGGCGAACGTCGTCACCGGCGTGCTGTTCATCGCGGCGATGTTCCTGACCCCGCTCTACCAGGTGGTGCCGGTCGAGGCGGCCGCGCCGGCGCTGGTCGTGGTCGGCGCGATGCTGATGTCGCAGGTCCGCGACATCGACTTCACCGACTACTCGATCGCGCTGCCGGCGTTCCTGACCATCGTCGTCATGCCGTTCACGTACTCGATCGCGAACGGCATCGGCGCCGGCTTCGTCAGCTACGTCGTGATCCGCGCCGCTACCGGCAAAGCCCGTCAGGTCCACCCGCTCATGTGGGTGATCGCGCTGGCCTTCGTCGCCTACTTCGCGGTCGGGCCGCTCCAGGCGGCGTTCAAGTAGTCAGCCCGCGGCGGCGACCTGGAGGGCCTGGGTGAGGACGGGCAGGTTCGCTTCGAAGACGGGCTGCGGGGCGTCGTAGCGGATGGTGATCAGGACGTCGCCGGTCCCGACGCCGATCTCCCGGACCTGCCGGGTGGCGCCCTGCTTCTGGTAGGTGAAGTCCCACTGCCCGGCGTCGTTCGACGCGACCGGCTCGTGGTCGGCGATCGAGGTCAGCCGGTAGCCGGGGTCGTAGTTCGTCTTCGCGAGGGCCCGCAGCCCGCTCACCGGGTCTTCCTGCTCGAGGGGCACGCGGTCGGTCTCGAGGGCGACGCCGCTGGCCGAGTCGAGGTAGGTGGCGTGGTCGCCGACGTGGTCCGACGGCCAGGGCGGCACCGGGATCGCGAAGTTCCAGCCGCGTCCGCCGGCCGCGTCGGGGAAGCGGTAGACCTCCTGGTGCGCGACCTGGATGGCCGGCGCGGTGGTCGTCGGCGACGGTGGCGGCGCGGCCGCCGGTGCGTCGTCACCGCTGCTCAGGAACTGCGCCGCCACGATCGCCAGCACCGCCGCGCCCACCACGGCCGTGCCGACCAGCTTCTTGTTCATCGAACCCCCAGTTCGCTCCGAGGAAAGGACGCGTGGGGCTCGCCGGGGTTGCGGTGGAGATCACCCGTTCGCGCGAAGTTTCGTAAGGTATGCTAACTATATGTCCGGCGACACGCACGAACGCTCCTTGGCGAGCCGTCTGCGTCTCGCGGTGGTCCGGCTCAACCGCCGGCTGCGGGCACAGCGCGTCGGGGACGACCTCACGCTGACGCAGGTCGCCGCGCTGTCCACCTTGCACAAGTGCGGTGCGCTGACCCCGGGGCAGCTCGCCGCGAAGGAAGGCGTCCAGCCGCCCTCGATGACGAGGGTGATCGCCGCGCTCGAGGAGATGCGTTTCGTCGAGCGGCGCCCGCACCCGACCGATGGCAGGCAAGCCATCGTCGAGTTGTCCGAGAGCGGGCTGGCCTACGTGCAGAAGGCCATCTCCGTGCGGGAGGCGTGGCTGGACCGGCAATTGGCGGAACTCGGCGACGAAGAGCGTGAAGTGCTCTCCAAAGCCGCCGAAATAATCGACAGGATGGCGGGGAACTAACCACGGTGACGGCCACGGGTAGCGAAACGAAGCGTTCGATCCAGACCACTGCTACCCGGGAAACGGCTTCACCGCCGTCCGCTTCGCCACCCTCTCCTGCCAAGCGAAGCAGCATGTTCGCCTCGCTGCGCGTCCGCAACTACCGGCTGTTCTTCACCGGCCAGGTCATCTCGAACATCGGCACCTGGATGCAGCGCATCGCCCAGGACTGGCTGGTGTTCACCCTCAGCGGCAACAACCCGATCGCCCTCGGCATCGCCGTCGCGCTGCAGTTCGCCCCAACGCTGTTCCTCTCGCTGTGGGCCGGCGTCCTCGCCGACCGCGTCGACAAGCGGCGGCTGCTCACCTGGATCCAGGTCGCGGCGTGTTCGCAGGCCGTCGTCCTCGGCGTGCTCGACCTGACCGGGATCGCCGCGCTGTGGCACGTCTACGTCCTGTGCTTCACCCTCGGCGTGACGGCGGCGCTCGAAGTGCCGACGCGGCAGTCGTTCGTCGCCGAGATGGTGGGCCGTGACCAGGTCGCGAACGCCGTCGCGCTCAACTCGTCGATCTTCAACATGGCGCGGATCGTCGGGCCGGCGATCGCCGGGTTCGCGATCACGTGGATCGGCACCGGCTGGCTGTTCATCGCGAACGCGCTCAGCACGGTCGCGGTGATCACCGGGCTGGTCCTGATGAACCCGGACAAGCTGTTCCGCGTCGCGGCGGTGCCGCGCGAGAAGGGCCAGCTCGCCGAGGGCCTGCGCTACGTCCGGCGGCGCTCGGACCTGATGACGGTGATGGTGCTGGTGCTGTTCGTCAGCACGTTCGGCATCACGTACTTCTCCTCCCTCCCGATCGTCGCGGCGAACGTCTTCCACACCGCGGCCGACGGCTACGGGTTGCTCTCGACGCTGGTCGCGGTGGGCACGTTCACCGGCGCGATCATGTCCGCCCGCCGCGGCACGAAGGGCAGGCCGCGGGTACGGCTCATGCTGGTGTCCGCGTTCTTCCTGGGCGTGTTCGAGCTGATCACGGCGTTCATGCCGACGTACCTGACGTTCGGCCTCGGCCTGATCCCGCTCGGCTTCGCCACGATGACGTTCCTCAACACGGCGAACGCGCTGGTGCAGACGTCGGTCAGCCCCGAGATGCGCGGCCGCGTGATGGGGCTGTACGTGCTGGTGCTCATCGGCGGCAACCCGATCGGCGGCCCGATGGTCGGGTGGATGGCCCAGGAGTTCGGCGGGCGGTCTCCGTTCTACATCGGCGGGGCGGTTTCGGCGGTGGCCGCGGTCGTGTGCGCGGTGGTGCTGATCCGGCGGGGCGGGGTTTCGTGGCCGGTTCAGCGCGGGTTCGGGCTGCGGGTGTTGAAGCGGGCCAAGGTTTAGCCGCGCGGCCGCCCGCGGGGTGTGTAGAGCATCGGTGCCTCCCTGATCCGGCTGCCGTCCTCGGCCAGCCGGACGAGGGTCGCGGCGATGTCACCCACCCGCACGGAACTCCACGGTCCGAGGGCGAACGTACCGAGCCGCGCCCGGCCCGAGACCGGCCCGGCGGCGATCATCGGGACCCGCACCAGGGTCCAGGACAGGTCGCCGGTCCGCCGGAGCAGCTCGCCGAGCGCTTGACCGTGGGCCAGCAACGGGCGGCACCGCAGCGCCAGGAACGCTTCCACCAGGCGCAGGCCCGGGTTGTGCGGGTCGCCGGGGAAGTCGATGTGGAAGCCCTGGAGCACCACGAGCCGGTCCACTCCGGATTCACGCATGGCCGTCGCGATGTTCTGCGTGCCCGCGTCGATGCTGTCCGGGCCCCCGTAGCCGCCCAGTGTCGAAACGACCGCGTCCGCTCCCGCCACCGTCGCCGCCACCGCGTCCGGGTCGAACGCGTCTCCGTGGAGCACCTCCGCCCCGTCGAGGACGCCGGGCGTGGTCCGGCCTCGGACCAGGGCGCGGACGTCGTGGCCGTGTTCCAGCGCCAGCCGGACGGTCGGCGCGCCGGCCAGCCCCGCGCCTCCGAAAACTGCGAGTTTCATCGGTGCCTCCCACCTTGGTCGTCCACGGGACGCTAGGCCGCCGGGCGGGGGCTGCCCATGCCACAAATCGGTCATGTCCGGCCCGCGGCGGCCGACTTACACTGACCGGATGCGCGCCGAAGCGAGGGTTCGGGCGATCGGCAAGATCGCCGCCCTGGCCGGGACGCCGACCGATCTGGTGACGTTCTGGCGGTCGTGCACGGACGTCATCGCCACGGTCGTGCCGCACTACTGGTCGCCGTGCTACTTCACCGTCGACCCGGCGTCCCTGCTGATCACCAGCCACTTCCACGAGGGCCTCGCCGAGCTGCCCGCCGAGGTCTTCGCGCAGGAGTACTACGGCGAGGACGTCCACAAGCTCGGTGACGTCGTGCGTTCGGAAGCCGGTCTGTCGACCATCCACGAGGCGAGTGGCGGCGATCCGAGGAACAGCCCGCGCTGGCGGTTCAACATGACGATGGGCGGGGACCAGGAGCTGATCGCGCGCCTGCGCACGCGCCAGGGCGAGGCGTGGGGCGCGCTCGGGCTCTACCGGGAGCCGGGCGCGCCGATGTTCGGCGACGACGACAAGGAGTTCGTCCGGGCGATCGGGCCGCACCTGGCGGCGGGCGCCCGGAGAGCGATCACGCTGGGCGAGGCGACGGACCCCGAGGTCCCGGACGCCCCCGGGCTCGTCGTGATCGACGAGTCCTGGCAGATCACGTCGGCGACCCCGGGCGCCGGGCGGTGGCTGGCCCGGTTGCCCGACGGAGACCTCGACGCGGGGCGGCTACCCTCGTCGGTCTTCGCGGTGGCGGGCCAGGCCCTGCGGGACGGCGGGCGGACGAGCCCGGCGACGGTGGCGTTCGCGCGGGTCCTGGCCACCGACGGCACGTGGATCCTGCTGCACGGCGCGCCCCTCGACGGCGAGAACCGCAAGCGCGTCGCGGTCATCATCGAACCGGCTCACCCCGCCCGCATCTACCCGTTGCTGATGTCCGCCTACGGGCTGACGGCGCGCGAACGCGACGTCGTCGAGCTCGTGCTCACCGGCGCGTCCACCGCCGAGATCGCCACCGCGCTCGTGGTCTCGCCCCTCACGGTCCAGAACCACCTGAAGAACGTCTTCGAGAAGACCGGCGTGCACAGCCGGCGCGATCTCGTCGGCAAGATCTTCTTCACCCACTACGAGCCGCGGGTGCGCGACAACGAACGGCGCGTGCTGCGCGGGGAGCCGCCACGCGGCGGGCCGGCGGTGCGGGACACCGCCGACCACCGTCACCCGGACGAGTGAGATCCGGGTCTCCCCGGTCGACCTCTTGCCCGCAGAGATGAGGTTAGGCTAACCTCATACGTGTCCGCTTCGTGGTGGGAGCGGCAGTCAGTTCGGGAACGGACGGAGCCCCGGCCCTGGGAACCCCAGGCCGGGGCTCCGTTCACTGCACGGCAGTGTCGGGCTGAAGTTCGCCGCTCGTCAAGGGACTCTCACCCGGTGGCGTCGGCAGCCGGGTCAGCGTCAGGCCGAAGTAGACCCGGTACGCCGTCCGGATCGCCGCTTCGGTCGCCAGGACGACCTCGTGCCGGACGCCGTCGACCGTCTCGATCAGCCGGTCGCCCGAGAGCGTCACGCGGCCCTGGGACGTCGGGCGCGAGCACGTCAGCGACTTCGTGAAGTGGGACGACGGGGACGTCGCCTGCCACCACGCCATCGGGACGAAGTCCGACAGCGGCCGCGGACGGCGCTCCAGCCGGTACCGCGGCTTGCCGTCCTGCACGATGTCGACGTCGCCGTGGGGCGCGTCCAGTACGAGGAACTCGCCGTTCGGATCAGCCTGCGCGTCCACCCCGGACAGGCGCAGCGGGTGCCGGGAAAAGCGGCCGAAGCCGACGTCGGCCAGCCAGTCTTCCCCGTCCAGCGACACGACGACCGCCGCGTGGTCCAACGGCGGCCCGAGGGTGCCGTCCGGGCGGAACACCTGCGCCGCGTGCAGCGCCGCGGCGTATCCCAGCGAGTTCAGCAGCGCCGCGAAAAGGCCGTTGAGCTCGTAGCAGAACCCGCCCCGGCGGCGGCGCACGATCTTGCCGAACAACGCGTCTTCGGCCAGCTCGACCGGCTCGCCCAAGTGGATGCTCAGGTTCTCGAACGGCACCGCGGCCAGGTGCCGTTCCTGCAGGTGGCGCAGCGTCGCGAGGTCGGGCGCCGCCGGCCACGCGACGCCGAGGCGGTCCAGATACGCGTCGACGTCCATGGGGACCACTCAAACACCTCGACCGCACTCGAGGTCAAGCGCATTCAGCCCACGACGAAAAACGGGGCCCTCCCGGAGGAGGACCCCGTTTCAGGCGATGAGCTCAGCCGAGCAGCAGGCCGTTGCCGCCCGCGACGGCGTTGTCGAACCGCTTGGAGATCTCGGCCCAGTTGAAGATGTTCCAGAGGGCCTTGACGTAGTCCGGCTTCACGTTCTTGTAGTCCAGGTAGAACGCGTGCTCCCAGACGTCGACCAGCAGGATCGGCACGGTCGGCAGGATCAGGTTGTTGTGGTGGTCGCGCAGCTGCTGGGTGATCAGCGTCTTGCCGATCGGGTCCCACGAGAGCGCGCCCCAGCCGTTGCCCTGGATCGTGGTCGAGACAGCGGTGAACTGCGCCTTGAACTTGTCGAAGGAGCCGAACGCCTCGTCGATCGCCGCGGCCAGCTCGCCGGTCGGCTTGTCGCCGCCTTCCGGCGACAGGATCTTCCACCACACGACGTGGTTGGCGTGGCCGGCCAGGTTGAAGGCCAGCGTGGTCTCCAGGCCGACGATCGAGCCGAAGTCGTTCGCTTCGCGGGCGGCTTCGAGCTTGTCGAGCGTGTCGTTCGCGCCCTTGACGTAGGTCGCGTGGTGCTTGCTGTGGTGCAGCTCGTTGATCTCGCCGGAGATGTGCGGCGCGAGGGCGCCGTAGTCGTAGTCGAGATCGGGCAGCTCGTAGCGGGCCATTGGCCCTCCTTCTGTCTTCGACACAAGTTTCCGGTACCGAACCTAGTAGCACACGCCCCTCCGCGGCGAGCGGGGGCGTGTCGTGATCACCGCCTGGGATGACCGGCTCGTGGGTGGCGTACCCGAGGGTCCGCCGCCCGAAACCGAGCCTGCTACCTGGACTTAACTGGAGGTCAACGAGCTGTGAGATCACGCACGGAAGTCGTCGAGCCGCGAAGCCAGCTCCTCGAAGACGGCGACGTTGCACTCGAAGGCCACCAGCGTCTCGTCGATCACCCGCGCGCGGTCGGCCTCGTCCCACGGCGCGTTGTCGAGCTTCGCGCGGTAGGCGTCCCGGAACCGCGGGGCGCTGCCGATCCCCTCGAAGTGGTAGAAGAGCGTGCCCGCCTCGGCGACGTCGTACTTCTTCTCCAGCAGCCGCCGGATCGCCTGGCCACCCGCGATGTCGCCCAGGTAGCGCGTGTAGTGGTGGGCCACGTACCCGCCGGCCCACGACGACGCTTCCTCGATCCGCGCGACGTAAGCCCGGGTGGACGCGAGCGGCGTGATCGTCGAGCGCCAGTCCGGGCCGACCAGGTGGGCCAGGTCGCGCTCCAGGCTCGGCAGCCGGCGCAGCTCGTCGAACACGAACCCGTCCCCGACCGGGTCGCCCGCCATCCGGTCGCTCGCCGCTTCGATGGCGCCGTAGACGAAGTAGTACTGGATGGCGAGCTGGGTGTAGCCCTCCTGCGTCAGCTCACCGCCGAGCAGGGCGCGCATGTACGTCGAGTAGTTCGCCTTCTCGTGCACCTCGAGCGTCGACGCGCGCAGGGTCGCCGAGAACGGGCGAGCGTCCGTGGTCACCGACATGGGCAGGCCTCCCGGCGATCGATCTGACACGCTGTCAGAAAGATCGTAGGGCATATTTCCGGGTTAGGCTACCCTAAATCGACGCCCCGACCGCGCGCAGCACGAACCGGACGGCGGCTTCCACGACGTCTTCCAGCTGGTCGGCGGGGCCGTCGACCAGCGTCCGGTTGCCCAGCGCGGCGGTGATCATCGGGATCAGGACGTCCGGGTCCTCGGCGGGCCAGCGCCCGAGGTCGACGCCGCCGGCCAGGATCGCGCGCAGCCGGTCGGTGATCGGGTCGGCGTGCGCGCTGATCCGGCGGTAGGCCGCGGGCGCGAGCGCCGAAGCCAGCGCCGTGCCCGGCGGCATGTGGAACTCGGCCAGCACGCGCAGCTGCAACCGCACGAACGTCGCGAGCTGGTCGACCGGGTCGGCCTGCGCTTCGACCGCTTCGGTCAGCCGCGTGACGTACCGGGCCGCCTCGTCCTCGACGAAGGCGACGAGCAGGCTTTCCTTGTCGGGGAAGTGGTTGTACAGCGCGGTCCGGCCCACCCCGGCCGCCGAGGCGACGCCGGCGAGCGTGATCGCGTCGAAGCCGCGTTCGTACAGCTGGGCGCGCAGGACTTCGAAGACCCGCGTGCGGACTTCGCGCCGGTGCGCCTCCAGCGACTCACCGAGAATCTTCGGCATCGGCCCAGGCTAGCGGTCAGTCGCCCAGCTGCCAGGTGTGGACGGGCTCGCCGGACTCGGACAGCTCCAGATACCGGCCCAGCATGCGGGTCAGCGCCTCCTCGCGGTCGAGCCCGCGCTCCTGCGCGCGCAGGACGTAGTCGCGCTGCCAGGTCGCCCCCGTCCGCCGCGCGAGGCAACGCCGCTCGACGATCCCGAGGTAGCGCTCGCGGGCTTCGTCGGAGACGTCGGAGCGGCGCAGGCCTTCGTGGGCGAGCGGGAGCAGCACGCGCAGCGCCAGCTCGTCCGGCGGGATCCAGCCGATGCCCGGCCAGTACAGCTGCGCCTCGAATCCGCGGCGGGCGCCGGCGTAGAGGTTCTCCTCCGCCGCCTGGAACGACATCTGGCTCCACACCGGGCGTTCCGCCTCGGCGAGCGCGCGCTGGGCGCCGTAGAAGAACGCCGCGTTCGCGACCGTGTCGACGACCGTCGGCCCGGCCGGCAGCACGCGGTTCTCCACGCGCAGGTGCGGCAGGCCGTCGACGACGTCGTACACCGGGCGGTTCCAGCGCCAGATCGTCCCGTTGTGCATGCGCAGCTCGGTCAGCTTGGGCGCCTGCCCGGCGTCGAGCGCCTCGATCGGGTCCTCGGTGTCGGTTTCCGGGAGCAGGCCGGGGAAGTAGCGGACGTTCTCCTCGAACAGATCGAAGATCGACGTGATCCACCGCTCGCCGAACCACACCCGCGGCCGGACGCCCTGGTTCTTCAGCTCCTCGGGCCGGGTGTCGGTCGCCTGCAGGAACAGCGGGATCCGCGTCTCGTGCCAGAGCGCCTTCCCCAGCAGGAACGGCGAGTTCGTCGCGAGCGCGATCTGCGGCCCGGCCAGGCACTGCGCCGCGTTCCAGTGCGCCGCGAACTCCTCGGGCGCGACCTGCAGGTGCAGCTGCACGCTGGTGCACGCGGCCTCCGGCAGGATCGACTCCGCGTAGCTGCGCAGGCGTTCGGGCTGCTGGCCCGGCAGGGCCGCGCCCTCCATCGCCAGCACCGTGCGCTCGCCGCGCGCGGCGAAGATCTGGTCGTTCAGCGTGGAGTACCGGGCCTTGTTGGTGAGCCACTTCTGGTCGAAGTGCTCGTGCTTCAACGTCGGCAGGATGCCGATCATGGCCAGCTGCGACCCGGTGTCGCGGGCCTTCGAGGCCGCCGTCGCGAGGTACGCGCGGAGATCGTCTTCGAGCTGGAGGGCGGAATCCCCGGCCAGCGGCCGCGGCGGCACGTTCAGCTCGAGGTTGTGCTGGCCCAGCTCGGTGGTGAACGACGGGTCGTCGAGGGCTTCCAGCACGGCGGTGTTCGTCATCGACGGGCGCAGCTCGCGGTCGACGAGGTTGAGCTCCACCTCGAGGCCGATGTTCTTGCGGGGGAAAGAAAAGCTGCCGTCGGTGAGCATGCGGGCCAACGTGTCCAGGCAACGCTGCACCTTGCGGCGGTACCGTCCGCGGTCCAGCGTGTTGAACGATTGAGCCGCGAGGTCCATCCCCATGACCATCCCTGCTTCGTGCGTCGGCGTGGAACTAGGACGTGTTTCCGGCCCCGGCGGACAACCGTTTCACAGGCGATGCAGCCGGGCTAGCGGCCAAACTGGTGCTCTCCGTCACGAGGAGTTAACTGACAGCAAAATCCCCCCGTTCGTACCACTGGTGGCTCGACGTTCGGACCAGTGAGGAGCCCGGCAAGCGGGTGACAGACTGGGCTGATGGGCGTGATCCACATCGACGAAATCGACGACCCGCGCGTCGACGATTTCCGCGACCTGTCCACAGCGGACCGCCGTCCGGACCGGCCGGGCGGCAAGGGACTCGTCATCGCCGAAGGCACCGTCGTGGTGTCCCGGCTGCTGGCGTCCCGGTACCCGGTACGGGCGTTGCTGGGCGTCGAACGGCGGTTCGCCGAGCTGGCCGGCGATCTCGCGGGGCTCGACGTGCCCCAGTACGCGGCTTCGGCGGAGACGATGGCGGAAATCGTCGGGTTCCACCTCAACCGCGGGGTCCTCGCCGTCGCGGACCGGCCGGCGCCGCTGACGGTTTCCGAAGTCGTCGACGGTGCCGGCACGATCGCCGTGCTCGAAGGCGTCGGCGACCACGAAAACCTGGGTGCGCTCTTCCGCAACGCTGCCGCGCTCGGCGTCGGCGGTGTCCTGCTCGGCCCCGGCTGCTCCGACCCGCTGTACCGGCGCAGTGTGCGCGTGTCGATGGGGCACGTCCTGCGCGTGCCGTTCGGGCACCTCACGGACTGGCCCGGCGGGCTCGACGACCTTCGGGCGCGCGGGTTCGCCGTCGCCGCGTTCACGCCGCGGGCCGGTTCGATCCCGCTGCCCGAGCTCCGGGCGCACGCGCCCGGCCGGGTGGCGCTGCTGTTCGGCGCCGAAGGTCCCGGACTGACGGAAACGGCGCTGGCGGCGGCTGATCACGCCGTCCGGATACCCATGCCGGCCGGAGTCGACTCACTCAACATCGCGACGGCCGCCGCCGTGGCCTTCTACGAACTGGCGCGGGCCGACTAAGGTTCCGGTTCATGGAGCTGCGGATCCGCGGTGAGCGCGCCGTGCTGGCCGGACCGGGCGGGGAACACGCGCGCGAGGTCGACCCGCACAACCTCGCGATCGGCGCCGACCTGGCCCAGGCCCTGCACGAGTGGGCGCGCGTGGCGTCCGCGGTCTCGGCGGGTTCCGGGGCCGAAGCGGGTTCCGTCGTTTCGCAGCGCGGCCGTCAGCTGGCCGGCCGGCTCGCCTCGGTGATGGGCACGACGGTGCGGTTCGTGGACCCGGTGACGGGCGCCGACACGGTCGTCGAGCCACCCCCGCGCGACAGCGCACCCGGCCGGAAGTTCGTCCGGACCGTGCTCGGGCCGCCCGGCCCACCCGGGGAACCGACGCCGTGGCTGACCGGGCTGACGGTGTCGGCGTTCATCGCGGCCGTGGTCGTGGTGGCGATGCTGGCGCTGGCATCGACACTTGCGCGGGAGACCAGCGGCTGGCTGGCGCTGGTGGCGTCGGTCGTCGTGACGGCCGGGATCACGCCGTCGTTGTGGCTGATCCGCCGCACGCCGATCCTGCGCTGGGCCGCGTACGGCGCGGCGGGCGGCGTCGTGATCGCGTGGATCGGCGTGCTCGTGATCGCGTTCTGAGGCGGGTGTCCGATGGGTGTGCAGCTGGACGCGTTGCGGAAGTTGTGCCTTGCCCTGCCCGAAGCGACCGAGCGGCTCAGCCACGGCTCGCCCGCCTGGTTCGTGCGCGGCAAGAAGACCTTCGTCATGTTCCACGACGACCACCACGGCGACGGCCGCCTGGCCTTCTGGTGCCCGGCGCCGCCCGGGGTGCAGGAAGAGCTCGTGCGGACCGAGCCCGAGCGGTTCTTCCGGCCGGCGTACGTCGGGCACCGCGGGTGGCTGGGCGTGCGGCTGGACGTCGACGTCGACTGGGGCGAGGTCGACCGGATCGTGCGGGAGGCCTACCGGCAGGTGGCGCCGAAGACGCTCGCCGCGCGGCTCGACTAGCCGCGCTGCGAACGGACCCCGAGCAGCACGTCCTCCCAGGACGGCACGATCGGGTGGTTCTTCTTGGCCTTCGGCCGCGGCTCGGCGTGGTCCTCTTCGGGATCAGCCGGGACCCGCGGGATCTCGCGGGTGTCGTCGTCCGGGTCCGGCTCGGCGGCCGGCAGCTCCGCGCGCTCCGGCTCCACCGAGTCCAGCGTCGGCTGGAACTCCGCTTCGCGGGCCGGCTCGAGGGCGCGGACCGTGCGGGGGGCGCGGTAGGCGTTCGGGTCGAGCAGGACCTCGGCGTTCTCGTCGAGCGCCACGACCGTGCCGCCGTGCGCTCCCGGCGAGAACGCCCAGTGCGCGCGGTTGTCCGACCGCCCGGCCTTCCACCGCAGCACGACGACCCAGCGGCCGTCGTCGCCCTTCCACGAGTCCCAGGTGGCCTGCGAGTAGTCGTGCCCGCGGACGCCGAAGCCGTACGCGACGACCTCGCCGAGCGTCTGCACGTCGGGGCCGTCTTCGCGGACCGGGTGGGCGCTCTGCGCGAGCTCGGCGGTCCGGGATCGCTCGAGCAGGACGGGGTAGGCGTAGCGCTCGACGCGCTGCGTCGAAACGCCCGCACTCGCGGCGACCTGCTCGACGGACTCGCCGGCGCGGATGCGCTGCTGGATCTCGCGTGGGCGCATCTGGCTCTCCAACTCGATTTCGATCTGGCCGAGGCGGGTGATGTCACCTCGCGCCGCCGCGCGCAGTCGCTCATCGGCCGGGAGCAGGAAACGAGTACGGCTCGCCGGGTCTTCGAGCACGATGGACTTGCCGTCCTCGTGCAGCCCGACCACTCGCAGCGCCCGCATTTCTCGCCTCCCCGATCTTCTTCACCGTTGTGGGTGCCCACGTTAGAACGGCGCGTCGGCTTGACGTGCGAGGCGCGCCGAGTCCGCGTCGAACTGCCCACTGTTCACTTGGTGACCCCCGCATCATCGACGACGCAGGTCGGCGCCCGCCGGGTGACACGCCGGACACGGTCAGTCACGATCGAGTGGATCACGACGGCGGCAGGCGGACGGTCACGGTGAGCCCGCCGCGCCGCCCGGGCTGGGCCTCGGCGTAGCCCCCGTGCGCCGATGCCACCGAGCGCACGATCGACAGGCCCAGCCCCGCGTTGCGCGTGTCGCCGGTCCGCTCCGAGCCCACCCGGCGGAACGGCTCGAACAGCGTCGGCACGGCCTCCGGTGGCACCACCGGTCCCGAATTCCGCACCTCCAGCGCCGGGTCGCCGCGGACCTCGACGTAAACCCAGCCGCCCGAGGCGTTGTACGTGATCGCGTTGACCACCAGGTTCGTCACCAGCCGCTCGAGCAGCACCGGGTCGCCCGCCACCACGCGCGGCCGCAGGCGGGTCTCCACCGTCACCCCGGCCGCCTCCGCCGAAGCCGCGGTCGCACGGACGACGGCCGCCACCACTTCGTCGAGCCGGACCGGCGCCCGGGACTGGAGGCCGCGGTCGCTGCGGGCCAGCACCAGCAGGCCTTCGATCATCCGTTCGCTGCGCTCGTTGGTGTGCAGCAGGTGCGTGCCGAGCTTGCGCAGCTCCGGCGCCGCCTCGGGATCGGCCATCGCCACCTCGACCAGCGTCCGCTGGACGGCCAGGGGCGTCCGCAGCTCGTGGGACGCGTTCGCGACGAACCGCTTCTGGCTGTCGAACGACTCCGCGAGCCGGTCGAGCATGCCGTCGAAGGTGTCCGCCAGCTCCTTCAGCTCGTCGGGCGGGCCCTCCAGGTTGATCCGCCGGTCGAGCTTGCCCGCTTCCAGCCGCCGCGCCGCCGACGTGATGTCGTGCAGTGGTCGCAGCGCGCGGCCCGCCATCAGCCAGCCGAACAGCACGGCCAGCGCCGCCGTCGCCACCAGCGCGATCGCCGAGCCGACGACCAGGGTGGACAGCGTCGAGGAGCGGTACTCGTCCAGCGAGCCGCTGAGCAGCCGCACCGCCACGCCTTCGGACGGCAGGGGCGTGCCGGCCGCGATGCCGTAGGTGGCGTCGGCCGAGCCGATCGTCGTCGAGGCGACCCGGGCCGGGTCCGGCAGCGTGCTCTGGACCAGCAGGTAGTTGATGACGACGAGCACCAGCCCGGCCAGCAGGAACAGCCCGCCGTACCAGGCGGTGAGCTTCGTCCGGACCGACAGCGCGGTCACGGCTTGCCGAACCGGTAGCCGGCGCCGGGCACGGTCTCGATCACCGGCGGGTCGCCGAGCTTGCGCCGCAACGTCATGACCGCGACGCGCACCGCGTTCGTGAACGGGTCGGCGTGTTCGTCCCACGCCTTCTCCAGCAGCTCCTCGGCGCTGACCACCGCGCCCTCGGCTCGCATGAGCACCTCGAGCACGGCGAACTCCTTCGGCGAGAGCAGCAGGAACCGGCCGTCGCGCGCGGCCTGGTGGCGCGGCAGGTCGAGCACGACGCCGTCGCGTTGCAGCACCGGCGGCAACGCGGGCCGCGCGCGCCGCGACAGCGCCTGCACCCGCGCGACCAGCTCGGCGAACGCGAACGGCTTCGTCAGGTAGTCGTCGGCGCCGAGGCCCAGGCCGGCGACGCGGTCGGTGACGTCGGCGGCCGCGGTCAGCATCAGCACGCGCGCCTCGCCGCCCGCCTCGACCACGGCGGCGCAGACGGCGTCGCCGTGCACCTTCGGCAGGTCGCGGTCGAGGACCACGACGTCGTAGCCGTGCACGCCGACGCGTTCCAGGGCCTGCTCGCCGTCGTAGCAGACGTCGACGGCCATCGAGAACCGCCGCAGCCCCTCCGCGACCGAGTCGGCCAGCAGCCGCTCGTCCTCCACCACCAGCACGCGCACCCGCCCAGTCTGCGCAGGAGGGCCATAAGGACCGCATAAGCGACGACGCTTAGCGCGCCCGAATCCCCCGATCCGTAGACCTGGCACCCACCGGACGAAAGGAGCGAGCCATGCGGACACGGATCTTCGTCGCGGCGCTCGGGGCGGCGCTGCTGCTCGGGGGCTGCGGCGCGAAGGCCGACGACGGGTCGAAGGTGGCGTCGATCTCGACGCCGCCGAAGTCGGGCGGGCCCACCGCCGCCGACAACAGCGGCAAGAGCGACGAGGACAAGATGCGCGACTTCGCCAAGTGCATGCGCGAGCACGGCGTCGACATGCCCGACCCGAAACCGGCCGGGGACGGCAAGGGCATGTCGATCACCCTGGGCGGCGACGCGAAGGACAGCGGGAAGCTCGACGCCGCGCAGAACGCGTGCAAGCACCTCATGCCCAACGGCGGCGAGATGAAGCCGCCGAGCGCCGAGGAGCTCGACAAGATGCGCAAGGACGCGAAGTGCATGCGCGACCACGGCATCGACATGCCCGACCCCGATCCCAGCGGCAAGGGCATGACGCGGATCGGCGGGCCGGGCGACGACCCGAAGAAGTTCGAAGACGCCGCGAAGGCGTGCGGGCTCGGCATGAGCGTCAGCAGCGAGGCCGGAAAGTGAGCGAAGTGACCCACCTCAAGCCCCGCCGCCGCGGCCGGACGCGCTGGTTCGTCGCCGGCGCGGTGCTCGTGGTGGTGCTGGGCACCAGCTCCGTCGTGGTCCTGACCCGGGTGTCGAGCGCGACGCCGGTCAAGGAGGCCGCGCCGCCGCCGGTCGAGACGGCCGAGGTCGTCAAGACCGACCTCAGCGAGGAAGAGGAAGCCGACGGCACGCTCGGCTACGGCGACGAATCGAGCGTCCAGGGCCGCAAACCGGGCACGATCACGTCGCTGCCCGACGCCGGCGCCACGATCACCCGGTGCAAGCCGGTGTACGGAGTGGACGCGAAGCCGGTGCCGCTGTTCTACGGAACGCTGCCCTTCTACCGGGACCTCGCCACCGGCGCGGACGACGGCGCCGACGTCAAGCAGCTGGAGGAGAACCTCAAGGCCTGCGGCTTCGGCGGGTTCGGCACGCCGGACAAGAAGTTCACCTCCGCGACGGCGGCCGCGCTGAAGAAGTGGCAGAAGTCGCTGGGGCTGGAGCAGACCGGTGCGTTCGGCCAGGGCGACGTCGTGCTCGCGGCGGGCGAGGTCCGCGTGTCGGCGCTGTCGGCGAAGCCGGGCTCGCCCGCGCAGGGCGAGGTGCTCAAGACGACCGGGACCGTCCGTTCGGTGCAGGTGAAGCTGGACGCGGCGAAGCAGGATCTCGCGCAGCAGGGCGCGAAGGCGTCCGTGACGATCAACGGCAAGACGACCCAGGGCACGATCACCGACGTCGGGCGGACCGCCGTCGAGGGCAAGGACGCCGCCGGCCAGGACGACGGCAAGCCCAAGATCACCGTGACCGTCCGGCTGGACGACCCGGCGGCCGGGGGCACGCTCGACTCGGCGCCGGCGAGCGTCCGGTTCACCAAGGACGTCCACGCCGGTGTGCTCGCGGTTCCGGTCGGCGCTCTGCTCGCGCTCGCCGAGGGCGGGTACGCCGTCGAGGTCGACGAGAACGGGCAGCGGCGGCTGATCGGTGTCCGAACCGGACTGTTCAGCGGCGGCAAGGTCGAGGTCACCGGGAACGGCCTCGCCGCGGGCATGCGGGTGGTGACGACGTCGTGACGCCCGTGCTGCGCGTCCACGAGGTCACGCGCACTTACCCCGGCGGGGTGGCCGCGCTCGACGGCGTCTCGCTGTCGCTGGAAAACGGCGAGATGGTGGCGATCGTCGGGCCGTCGGGGTCCGGCAAGTCGACGCTGCTGCACCTGATGGGCACGCTCGACCGGCCGTCGTCGGGGCGCGTCGAGCTGCACGGCCACGACGTCGCCGCGCTGCCGGACCGGAAGGTCTCGGCGCTGCGCTCGCGCTGGATCGGGTTCGTGTTCCAGCAGTTCTTCCTCGACGAAGGGATGAGTGCGGTGGACAACGTGTGCACCGGCCTGCTCTACGCCGGGGTGCCGCGGCGACGGCGGCGCGACCGGGCGCTGGCCGCGCTCGACCGCGTCAAGCTGGGGCACCGGGCGTGGCACCGGCCGGGGGAGCTGTCCGGTGGGGAGCGCCAGCGCGTCGCGATCGCGCGGGCCGTGGTCAACGAGCCGTCGATCCTGCTGGCCGACGAGCCGACCGGCAACCTCGACACCGGCACCGGCGCGTCCGTGCTCTCGCTGCTGGGTGAGTTGTCCGCGGACGGCACCACGATCGTCGTGATCACCCACGACCGCGAGATCGCGGCGGGCATGCCGCGCCGGATCGAGCTGCTCGACGGCCACCTGCGCCTCGACACCGGCCTGGTGGGTGCGCGGTGACCGCGGTGCTGCTGCCGGAACCGGCCCGGCTCAAGCCGCCGGACGTCGTCGCGCTCGGCGCCCACGGCATGCGGACGCGGCCGGTGCGCGCGGTGCTTTCCGCGCTGGGCATCGCGATCGGGGTCGCGGCGATGGTCGCGGTGCTGGCGATCCCGGCATCCGGCGGGCAGGCCCTGCACGACCGGCTGGCCGCGCTCGGCACGAACCTGCTCACCGCCGGGCCGGGGCAGACGTTGTTCGGCGACGACGCGACATTGCCCGACGACGCCGTCCCGATGGCCAAGCGGATCGGGCCGGTCCAGGCGGCGAGCGGGACCGGCACCACGTCGGCGAGCGTGCGGCGCAGCGACAAGATCGCGCCGGACGACACGTCCGGGCTCGCGGTGTTCGCGGCGAAGCCGGACCTGCTGGCCGTGCTCGGCGGGAAGGTGCGCGCCGGCGCGTTCCTCGCGGCGGGCAACCAGGACTACCCGGTGACGGTGCTCGGTTCGCAGGCGGCGGCCCGCCTGGGCATCGACCACATCGACCCGGCCCGGCCGCCGCAGGTGCTGATCGGGACGCAGTGGTTCACCGTGGTCGGGATCCTCTCGCCGATGCCGCTGGCGCCGGAGATCGAGCGGTCGGCACTGGTCGGCTGGGACGTCGCGAAGCGCCTGCTCGGGTTCGACGGTCATCCGTCCACCGTGTACGTCCGCGCGGAGGAGTCCCAAGTGGACGGTGTGCGGTCGGTGCTGGGCGCGACCCTGAACCCGCAGGCGCCCAACGAGGTCGAGGTCCGCCGCCCGTCGGACGCGCTCGCCGCGCAGAAGCTCACGGACACGACGTACAGCGCGCTGTTCCTGGGGCTGGGCGGCGTGGCGTTGCTGGTCGGCGGGGTCGGGGTGGCGAACACGATGGTGATCTCGGTGCTGGAGCGACGGCGCGAGATCGGCCTGCGCCGCGCGCTCGGCGCGACGAAGAGGCAGATCCGCGGGCAGTTCCTGGCCGAGTCGGTGCTGCTGTCCGGGCTGGGCGGGCTGGCGGGGGTGCTGGCCGGGGTGCTGGTGACCGCGGGGTACGCGCTGAGCCAGGGCTGGCCGGCGGTCCTGCCGTGGGCCACGCTGGCCGGCGGCGTGGGCGTGGCCGCGCTGGTGGGGGCGATCGCGGGGGCGTACCCGGCGGTCCGCGCGGCCCGGCTGGCACCCACGCAAGCCCTGGCCTGACCGCGGGGCGGCACTTTGCGGGGAAAGTGCCGCCCACGCGCGGGTTCGGCCGGGCGAGGGGAGGCTTCGGCGAGGGTGTTGTCCGGCGGGGGCGTTCGCGGCGAGCGCCCCCGCCGCCGCGCGCGTGCACTTTCGCGGGTGGCGGCCCCACCCGCGCTACCTCCGAGCATGCGCAGCCGGAACACCGCACGCTGGGAGATTCACACCCCCCGCCCGGCGGGTTGAATGGGCCGCGAACCCGAGCGAAGGGGGCGGCCGTGGTACGGGTCGAGACGAACCGGCGTGACTTCCTCCGCCGGCTGGCCGCCGCCGGCGCGGGGCTCGCCACCGCGGGGATCGCCCCCGCCGTTTTCGCCCAGGAGGCCGCCGCGGCCGGATCGGAAGTCGTCGTCGTTCTCGGGGCCACCGTCGTCGACGGCACGGACGGCCCGCCCCGGCCGGACTCGGCCGTCGTGCTGGTCGGCGACCGGATCGCCTGGATCGGCCCGGCCGCGCACCTGCCGGCGTCGAGCGGCGTCCGGACCGTCGACGGCCGGGGCCGGTACCTCGTGCCCGGCCTCTGGGACCTGCACACCCACGGCCTCGACCTCGAGGCGATCTTCCCGCCGCTGTACCTGGCCAACGGCGTCACCGGGATCCGCGAGATGTGGGGCTACCCGGAGAACCGCGCGGCGCGCGACAAGATCGTCCGCGGGGAGCTGGCCGGTCCCCGGGTCGTCATGGGCAGCTCGATCGTCGATGGTCCCGTCTCCATGCTCCAGCCGCCGGTGACCAAGGTGGCGACGGACGCCGAGGCCCGCGCCGCCGTCGCGACCGCGATCGCCGAGGGCGCCGACTTCGTCAAGGTGTACTCCTACCTGGGCGCGGAGGCCTTCGCGGCGATCGCCGACGAGTGCCGCCGGGCCGGGCTGCCGTTCGGCGGGCACTGGCCGTACCGGGTCCCGCAACCGGTCGCGAGCGACGCCGGCCAGCGCAGCTTCGAGCACCTCTTCGGCGTCCCCCTCTACACGTCGGCGCACCGGGACGAGTTTCTCCGGACGCTGGCCGCGACGCCGTTCGACCCGGCGGACCCGCGCGCGTTCTTCGTCCTCGCCCGGGAGCTGGACCGGCGCGCGACCGAGGCGTACAGCCCGTGGCGAGCCCAGGAGTTCTTCGCCCGCCTCGTGGGCAACGAAACCCGGCTGACCCCGACGCTGGTCGTCAACAAGGTGATGTGTTCGCCGGCCAGTACGTTCGCGCACGACCCCCGGCTGAAGTACATCCCGCGGAACGTGCGGGACAACTGGGCCGAGCAGGTGCGGATCCGCACGCCGGTCACCCCCGAGGAGATCGCCCGGCAGGACGCCTACTTCCGCGCGCAGGTGGAACTGGTCGGCGCGGCGCACCGGGCGGGCGTCCCCCTGCTCGCCGGCACGGACTGCCTGAACCCGTACGTCTTCCCCGGCTTCAGCCTGCACGACGAGCTGGAGCACTTGGTCGAAGCGGGTCTGTCCCCGCTGCGCGCGCTGCAGGTGGCGACCCGCGACGCGGCGGCGTTCCTCGGCCGGTCCGCGACCGCGGGCACGATCGCCCCGGGCAAGGTGGCCGACCTGGTGCTCCTCGACGCGAACCCCCTGACCGACATCCGCGCGATCCGGCGGATCGACACGGTGGTGGCGGCCGGCCGGGTGTTCGACCGCGCGGCGCTGGACCACCTGCTCGCCGGCGCCGAAGCCGCCACGGGCGCGAGCGCGAACGCCAGGTCAGTGGGCTTGCCGGTGCACAGCTGCTGCTGAGCGCCCGGTAATCTCGGCCGGTCGAAGACCTGGGTTCGAGGGGGCGCGTTGACTGGGCGGAAGCTGGCGTGGGCGCTCGTGTTGCTCGAAGTCGCGGCCGTGGTCCTCGTGCTCGTCCTCAAGCGGTTCGACGGCCTGGACCTGGAGGTCTACCTCGGCGGGGCGAAGGCGCTGGCCGAGCAGGGCTCGCCGTACGACGCCTGGGTGCCGACGACCCACCAGATCCTGCTGCCGTTCACCTACACGCCGTTCGCCGCGGCCGCGTTCTGGCCCGGCACGCTGCTGCCCTTCGCGGTCACGATGAAGCTGGTCAGCATCGCCTCGATCGTCGCGACCGGCGTCGTCGCCTACCTCTACGTCGCGACGCTCAACGGCTCGCTCACCGATGCCACCAAGGTCAACGGCCGGGTCGTCGCCGCACTGGTCGCGATCGGCGCGCAGCTCGCCGGGGCCCTGCTGGAGCCGGTGCGCTCGACGCTCGGCTTCGGCCAGATCAACGCGCTGCTCATGGTCCTGGTCGTGCTCGACGTCCTGCTCCCCGGCGACCGCAAGCGGACGAAGGGCCTGCTCATCGGCGTGGCGGCGGCGATCAAGCTGACGCCGGCGGTGTTCGTCGTCTACTTCCTGTTCCGCCGCGACTACCGGTCGGCCGCGCGCGTGGTCGCCGGGTTCGTCGCGGCCGGGGCGCTGCTGTGGCTGATCCGGCCGACGGCGTCGGTCACCTACTGGACGAAGCTGGTGTTCGACGCGGGCCGCATCGGCGGCGTCGACTACGTCGGCAACCAGTCGCTGCACGGCCTGACCGTGCGCGCCGGCCTGCCGGAGTTCGCCTGGGTGCTGGCCGCGCTGGTGGTGATGGCCCTGGTCGCGGTGACCGTCGCGCGCGCCGAGCCGGTGCTCGGGCTGACCGCCTGTGCGCTCGGCGGCCTGCTCGTGTCGCCGATCTCGTGGACGCACCACTGGACGTGGTGCGTGCCGATCCTCGTCCTCGCCGGGTGGTACGCGTGGCGCTTCGGCCGCGCGATCCGGTGGGTGGCGGCCGCGGTCGTCGTGGCCGGGCTGACGTTGTTCATCGTCGGCCCGATGTGGTTCGCCCCGCGCCCGGCGCCCTCGTTCGGCTGGTGGCTGGCGACGGAGTCGTACGAGCTCTTCGGCCTCGCGCTGCTGGTTCTGGCCGCGTTCGCCGCACCCCGGTTGCGCACGAAGAAGGGGGCCCTTCCCGCCGTGGCGGAAACGGCCCCCTCCGAGGCTCCCCAGGTCAGCTGAGGCGCTCGACCACGTACTCGATGGCCTGCGTCAGCTTCGTGACGTCGTCGGGGTCGATGGCCGGGAACAGACCGACGCGCAGCTGGTTGCGGCCCAGCTTGCGATACGGCTCGGTGTCGACGATCCCGTTGGCGCGCAGCACCTTCGCCACCGCGGCGGCGTCGACCTCGTCGGTGAAGTCCACGGTGCCGACGACCTGCGAGCGCAGGTCCGGGTCCTTCACGAACGGCGTCGTGTAGCTCGTCTTCTCGGCCCACTCGTACAGCCGCGACGACGAGTCCTTCGTGCGCGAGGTCGTCCACTCGAGGCCGCCCTGGCCGTTCATCCACTCGATCTGCTCGGCGAGCAGGAACAGCGTGGCCACGGCCGGGGTGTTGTACGTCTGGTCCTTGCGGGAGTTGTCCAGCGCGGTGGTCAGCGACAGGAACTCGGGGATCCAGCGGTCGCTCCCGCCGATCTCGCCGATCCGCTCGACGGCGGCCGGCGAGGCCAGCGCGATCCAGAGGCCACCGTCGGCGGCGAACGACTTCTGCGGCGCGAAGTAGTAGACGTCGAAGTCCTCGGCCTTGACCGGGAGCCCGCCGGCACCGGAGGTGGCGTCGATCGCGACGAGCGCGTCGCCGGAGCCTTCGGGGCGGCGGACCGGCACGGCCACGCCGGTGGAGGTCTCGTTGTGCGCCCAGCCGACCAGGTCGGCGCCGGCTTCGTAGGCGATGTCGGGGGCGGAGCCCGGCTCGGCCTTGACGACGATCGGGTCGGCCAGGAACGGCGCGCCCTTGGTCACGGTGGCGAACTTCGAGGAGAACTCGCCGTAGGTGAAGTGCTGGGCGCGCTCGCGGACCAGGCCGAAGGCGGCCGCGTCCCAGAACGCCGTGGTACCGCCGTTGCCCAGGATCACCTCGTAGCCCTCGGGCAGGGAGAACAGCTCGGACAGGCCCGCCCGCACGCGCCCGACGAGGGACTTGACCGGCTTCTGCCGGTGCGACGTGCCGAGGTAGGTGGAGCCGGACTCCGCCAGTGCGCTCAGCTGCTCGGCGCGGACCTTCGACGGTCCGCAGCCGAAGCGGCCGTCGGCCGGCTTGAGGTCTGCGGGGATGGTCAACTCAGCGTCGGTCATGTGGCCAGTCTCTCAGGTCGGGATGCGGCTGGTGAAGGTGGTATTCAGCTGTCCGGTATGTGGGAACCGGGGTGTTCGGGGCGCGGGGGCGCCCGTCCCCGACTCTAGGCCGCTCCACCAACCGGCGGCTTCCCGCTGTAAGCCGTGGGGGTAAAAACACGGTTCCCGCGAGTCACGGAGGCCACTAGATTTCGGCACTGGCTTGCGGGCCCCGCTCACCACCCTGGGGGTGTGAGCGGGGCCCGGCGGGTCAGCGCCAGCCGTCGACACCGCCCGGCACCGGCGCCGCCGGGTCGTACGGCGTGCGGGTGAAGATGAACGTCGCCAGGTCGAGGTGCGTCGCGACGCCGTCGGCGTTCCGGCCCACTTCGAGCGTCTCGCCGGCGTAGTACCCGTCGAGGCCGACGTAGGTGTCGCGGCCGGTGGCGCGGAAGCGCGAGCTGCGCCCGGCGCCCTCGGCCGGGGCCAGCGACAGCAGCCCGTCACCCTGGATCCGCAGGTGGTACGGCGTCGGCCCCCAGTGCCAGAGCCCGGTGAGCGCCAGCAGCGCGGGGTCGACCGCCGACGGCTGCCACTCGGCGGGCAGGCGCGGCTCCCGCTCGTCGGTCATCGTGATCAGGTCCAGGCAGAGCTGGGTGATCCCGACACCGGACGTCGAGTTCGTCAGCACCAGCGCGCCGGTCTGCGCGACCGGGTCCACCAGCGTGACGGCCAGGAAGCCCGGCATCGAACCGGTGTGCCCGGCCAGCCGGCGGCCCTGGTAGCGCACCAGCATCAGGCCGAGGCCGAAGCCGGTCGTCCAGACGTCGGTGTCGTCGACGGTGACCATCGTGCGCATCTGCTCGATCGTCTCCTGGGCCAGCACGCCACCGCCGTGGCCGCCGAGGAACGCCGTCCAGCGGCCGAGGTCCTTCGCCGTCGACCACAGCTGGCCGGCGGGCGCCATCGCGCCGGCGTCCGGGCTGGGCTCCGGCAGGAGGACGTCGGCGAAGGGGTGCACGGCGAAGCCGTCGGCGTGCGCGCCCACCGGGTGCGGCGTCGTGCGGGTCATCCCGAGCGGGCCGAGGACCTCCTCGTCGAGCACGGAGAGCCAGCCCTTGCCGCGGTGGCGCGAGACGAGCTCGCCCAGCACGCCGTAGCCGACGTTCGAGTAGTGGAACCGCGCGCCCGGCCGGTGCTTGGTCGCCCCCTCGGCCAGGCTTCCGACGAGCGCCTCCCAGTCGCCGCCGGGGGTGCGCTCCCACCACAGACCGGGCGATTCGGACGTCAGGCCGGACGTGTGCGACAGCAGCTGCGCGACGGTGGCGGTGCCGAACGGCGTGCCGGGCACGTGCTTTTCGAGGGGGTCGTTGAGGTCGACCAGGCCTTCGTCGCGCAACCGCATGACGGCGGTCGCGACGAGGGTCTTGGTGATCGAGCCCAGCCGGTACTGCGTGTCGGTGCCGGGCGGCTGGTCGCCGACGCGCCCGCGGGCCCCGGACCAGACGATCTCCCCGTCCCGCACGACGGCGGCGACGAGCGAGGGTGCCCGGCAGGCGGCCTGCTCGTGGGCGATCCGGCGGAGCAGGGCGTGTTCGGTCGACTCAAGCATGAGGGCATTCTGCCGCGCGGCGCTCAGCCCAGCAGGTTCCGGGCCATCGCCGTCGTCACCGCGGCCGTCCGGTCCGAGACGCCGAGCTTGCCGAACACCCGCAGCAGGTGCGTCTTCACCGTCGCCTCGCTGATGTGCAGGGCCCGGCCGATGTCCGCGTTCGTGCCGCCCGTCGCGACCAGCCGCAGCACTTCCACCTCGCGCGCGGACAGCGGCTGCGGCTCCGGGTTGCGCACGCGGTTCACCAGTTTTCCGGCCACCGACGGCGCCAGCACCGTCTCGCCGCGCGAAGCCGCCCTGATCGCGTTCGCCAGCTCCGTGCGCGACGCGTCCTTCAGCAGGTAGCCCGACGCCCCCGCCTCGACCGCGCGGAGGATGTCGGCGTCGGTTTCGTACGTCGTCAGGACGACGATCCGGCGGCCCGGCTCGTCGCGCAGGATGCGTTTCGTGGCGCCGACGCCGTCGAGGCCGGGCATCCGCAGGTCCATCAGCACGACGTCCGGCCGCGCGACGCGGTCGAGCGCGACGGCTTCGTCGCCCGAGCCCGCCTCGCCGACCACCGTCAGGTCGGGTTCGGCTTCGAGCATGCCCCGCAGGCCTTCGCGGACGACGGGGTGGTCGTCGACGAGCATGACGCGGATCAAGCCGGCACCTCCAGGGTGAGTTCGGTGCCGCTCGGGCCACTCCGGACGCTCAGTGTGCCACCCACCTGCTCGGCGCGGGATCGCATGCCGCGCAGGCCGAACCCGGTCACGCCGCCGGTGTCGAAGCCGGCGCCGTCGTCCCGGACCGACAGCCGGACCGCCTCGTCCACAACGGACAGCCGCACCAAAACCGAAGACGCGCGCGCGTGCCGCCGGACGTTGTTCAGCGCTTCCTGCGCGCCCCGCAGCAGGACCACCTCGCCCGCCATGCCGATGGCCGGGATGGCACCGTCCACTTCGTACCGGACGGACACGCCCGTCTCGTCCGCGAGCCGGTCGGCCTGGCGGCGGACGGCGTCCACAAGGGACCCCGAGGCCAGGTCCGCCGGCGCCAGCGCGGCGACCATCGCGCGGGCCTCGGTGAGGTTGTCCCGCGCTGTGCGGGCGGCGAGCTCGGCGTGCCGCCGCGCCGCCGCCGGGTCGGTGTCCACTTCGGACTCGATGGCCTGCGCGAGGGTGACGATGCTGGTGAACCCCTGCGCGAGGGTGTCGTGGATTTCGCGCGCCAGCCGTTCGCGCTCGGCCGCCGTGCCCGCCTCCCGGGAGAGCCGGGCGACCTCCGCCTGGCTCTCCTCGAGCTTCGCGATCAGGTCCGCCCGCGCCCGGCTCTCCTCGATGACGTGCCCGATGAACTTGCCGCACAGCACGCCGAAGACGACCAGGATCGCCGTCATGGGCAGCATGATGTGCAACGTCGGGCCGCTGAACCCGTCGTTGACGACGGCGGCCGCGGGGTTGAGCAGGATCGCCACCGTGGTGAGGACCGCCGCCGGGCGGAACTCGAGCGTGGAGAACAGCAGCGGGCACGCCATGAAGAGGATGAAGCCGGACGTGCCCTCGGCGAGCATGGCGATCCCGACGAACACCAGCACCGCGAGGGCGAACACCCAGCGCTGCCCGAGGGACGAGTCGTCGTCCCGGACGAGCCGGCGGCCCCACAGCAGGTAGCTCAGCGCGAGCGCGGTGAGCGCCCCGGCGGCGACGGCGGTGCGGGCCGGCTCGGCACCGTCGAGGATCACCAGCGTCGTCGTGGCCAGGTAGGCGACCGCGAAGAGGATCTCCCAGAGCCAGTTGAACCGGTCCCAGGCGTCCTTCACCTCGCGTCGGTCCACCGGAACGTCAGCCGTGCCAGCACCGCGCCCGCCACGCACCAGATCCCCAGCACCAGCGCCACCCGCGAGAGCTCCCATGACCCAGCCATCTCCATCCTGACCGCGGCGTCCGGCAGGAACACCGACCGGAAACCCTGGCAGATCCACTTCAACGGGAAGAACGACGCGATGTCCACCATAACCTTGGGCAGGTTGGTGATCGGCGAGACGAACACGCCGGAGATGAACTGCAGCACCAGGTACAGCATCTGGACGATCGCGACGGCGCCGTTCGTCGACTTGGCCAGCGAGCTGATCGCGATGCCGAGCAGCGTGCACGAGACGATGCCGAGCGCGAACACCCACAGCAGCGTCAGCCACTTCGCCGGGTCGGAGGGCAGCTGGAGTCCGAAGAGGAGCACGGCGACCGCGGCCATCAGGACGGTCTGGGCCAGGCTGGACACCGCGACCAGCACCATCTTGCCGACGAAGTAGGACGCGGGCGGCATCGGCGTGCCGCGAAGGCGTTTGAGCGCCCCGGTTTCCCGGTCGGCCGAGACGCCGGTCGCGATGCTGTTGAACGACGTCGAGACGATGCCGGAGCCGATCATCCCGGCCGCCAGCAGCTGCCCCGAGGTGACGCCCTCGAGCGCGGTCGGACCGTCCAGGATGGACCCGAGCAGGATCATCAGGACCGCGGGCAGGGAGAAGGTGAAGACCACCTGTTCCTTGTGCCGGAAGAACTGCCGCAGTTCGGTGCCGCCGCGCGCCAGGCCCAGCGACAACGGGCCCGGTAAGGCTAGTGTCGTCATGCTTTGTCTCCGATCAGGTCCAGGTAGATGTCCTCCAGGCTCGGCCTGGTCACGGTCAGCCCGGCGAGCTCCCTACCCCCAGCAGAGAGCTCGGTGACGAGCTTGGTCGGGTACGCGGTGCGCTCGACGTGCGCGCCGCGTTCGTCGGTCCACCGCACGGTCGCCTCGGCGGCGGCCCGGCCGCCCAGGTTCTGCGGGGTGTCCTGCGCGACGATCTCCCCGCGGGCGATCACCGCGACGCGGTCGGCCAGCGCCTCGGCCTCGTCGAGGTAGTGCGTGGGGCGGGGTGCAGCACGACAGAGCGTTACGAAACCGGACGCAACCTGACCAGGGGCTTAGCGGCTCCGCGGGGAGCCAGGACGCAACCCGGGGCAACCCGCCGCAGCGGAGTTTGCTCCCATCCTGCTCCCCGCCGAGCCCAAAGTGGGCGATCAACTAACCACCTGTAGTTGATCAACCAACCGGAGCGAGTTAACCCGATCAGGTAGTGCTACCGAGTCGGGAGAAGTGATTAGGCCAACAGGGTTACCAACGGCATATCCGCGCCACGAACGAGTGAAGATCTAATGTCCGTGTTGCACCTCGGGCGTGCGGAATGTTCCGTTAGGTACCCGGGTGTTACCAAAACAGATCGGTACGCCAGGATCAGTAAGGCCGTGACCAGCGGGGGAGTCGGACGGGGGGCGTCCGGCTTGGATCGGAGAGTGCCCAAAGTGAGCGATTCGGCGTTAGTGCGCGTACGACGGTCTGTCCGTCAGTACGCGCGCACGCGTGTCGCTCTCAGGGCGCTCCGCGATCCACAGTCACCACCAACGGCCCAATCACTTCCACCGGCAGGGCGCTTAGCCGTCTGACCGGGCTCCGGGAAGCACCTCGGTCAAGGTTGCTTCCGGCACTCAACTAATCGGCGCAATGCCGCACGTCCTCGGCGTGCGCGCGCCAAAGACATTGGTGTGCAAGCAAAGGAAGCATTTTGACCGTGCACGAGCTTGACGGGATGGCGCTACCCAAATTCGCGCCGTCCGCGGCGGACTCGATCACCGACGCGGACCACGCACGCAAGGTCCTGACCGCCTACTACAACCCAGAGATCACCCATGCGGGCGATCCGAAGCTATGTCCCGGCCGTGAGGTGCGGATTCGCGGCCGGATTCATCTCGTCGTCGACCGCGGAACGATCATCTCGGTTGGCGAGTACGACCCGCCCAAGCTGGACGGGGCTTCGCCTGTCCTCGATCCGCAACGTGCCCGCCTAAGACGCTTTCGAGGCGGCCGGGGGAACCGGTTCCCGACGACGGTGGACGAGCTCGTCCGCCGGATTCGCGCGACCGGTGCGGAGATCGAGCAAACCAGCAAGCACTACTCAGTACGCCTGCCGTCCGGGAAGTGGATGACAGTCCCGAAGACGGTTCATGACTGGCGCGCACTTCGGAACACCGTGACGCAACTGAGGCGTGCCGGGCTCGACGTGACCCGGGACGTCTGAGTGAGGAGAGAGCAGAACGTGAACAGGATGGACCTCGATAACCCGGACGTCGTCATGCGCGCTACCGCCGCTTTCCGCGCGGTTGCGACGTGTCCGCCGGGGGATGCGGGCGGGCCTGCTCGGGCTCGGTCGCTGGAAATGTACATGGCTTCGGACGACCGACACGTTGATGATCAACTGTGGTCGATGGTCCTCGTCGGTGCCCGGCTGACGGCGGACCGGATCACGGAGGCGGGGGGCACCTTCCCTGAGTCGGTCGCTGCCGCGGTCGACGCTCCCAGCCCGGTCGATCCTCGGGCCGGAGCGTTCGCGGCGGTGCTGGCCGAGCTGGACGGGGACGACGCTGCCGCGGCGCTGGCGATGGGTGCGGTCCGCGACGTCCACGGCACGGACGGCCTGGTGATCGCGGTCGGGTACCTGTGCCGGTTGTTCCAGGACGCGCGTCAACCGGTCCGTAGACGGGGCCAGCAGCGTCGTGGGCGCGACGACGGGCCGAGCGGGGAGGAGAACCCCCGTGAGTAGGCATAGGAGCTCTGAGCCGTCACTGCCGTTGCTCGACTGGTCGTCTGCCGTGGTCGGGGGGATGTCCCTGGGCGTGGCGGTCATGTGGGTGGTGACGATGCGCAGCGTCACGGGGGCGGCCGTCGCGGTCGCCCTGGTGATGGGGGTCGTGGGGATCGCGGTCGCTGTGACCGCGCTGATGGGTCACCCGAGGGTGACCCGGCCTCCGGGGGGCACGGAGGTACGTACGGAAGATGAAACGCACGAAATGGAGAAAGTCAGCTAATGGCTCAACGGGTTCTGATTCACATGACGGACGACCTCGACGGCTCAGAGGGAGCGTCGACCGTCCGGTTTGGGCTGGACGGGGTGTCGTATGAGATCGACCTGTCCGAGGGCAACGCCGCCGACCTGCGGGGGGCCATGCAGCGGTTCACCGACGCTGCGCGTCGGACGGGGGGACGTCGGGAGCGCGGGACCGGTCCGGCCGCGCGCTCGAACGGCGGCACCGTGAAGCCGGGTAACGGAGTGCCGGCGGCGGTGTTCAGCTCGTCGGAGCAGACCCCGGCGACGCGGAGCCGGGCGCGTGAGATTCGCGCATGGGCCGCGGAGGCGGGTTACGAGCTCAGCCCGAAGGGCCGTATCCCGCGTGAGGTCGTCGAGGCGTTCGACAACCGGGAGCCGGACGAGCCCACTGAGGACGAGAAGCCGCGGCGGGGCGGCCGGAGGAAGCGAGCATGACCGCCCTCGCTCAGTCCCCCTGGATGTGCGACGTCTGCGACAACGAACGCGCGGTACGCGCGGCGAAGGTCCCGGGGTTGTCGACGACGGTCGCGTACGGCGAGCGGTGCCTTGCCGCGAACGTGCACCCGTACGGGGTCCTGGTCGCGAAGACGGCCGACATGGGCGGTCTGATCAACACGTCACACTGGTGGCGTGACATGGTCGAGCGGACGTGTCAGTACCTCCGGGTGTCGATCGACCAGTTCAATGAGGACGTCGCGCGCGTCCACGAGAGTCAGAGCGGCGACTAGTCCGGACACACGAAAACAGCGGCCCGCCAACCGATTCGGTTGGCGGGCCGCTGTCGTTTCAGAACCCCGTCCCGGGAGAGAGCAGCCACCAGGAAGGTTGACCGCAGTCTAGGCCACGGGAGGGGTCCCGTCCGGCGGGGGCACACCCGGGGTCGCCCGCACGAGCGGGGTCCCGTCCGCCGCGCGCGGGGACGACACGGGTGTCACCTGCCCCTCACCGACGAGGGCGACCGCGACGGAGCAGGCCGCGCCGACGATGCCGACGAGCCAGCCGGTAGCGGCCGGGTCGAGCGGAACGCCCACAGTGGGCAGTCCGCCGACGATGAGTGAGACGAGCGCGCCGACCGCGGCGATCACGCGGAGCGGGCGCGGCTGAGGTGTGGTGTCGAGTGTGGACATGCGGGGACCTCACACGTTGAGGGTCTGACCGGCGTAGATCCGGTTCGGGTTGCTGAGGTGGTTGAGCGCCACCAGGGCCGGGACGGTGGTCCCGTAGCGGCCCGCGATGGCGGTCAGGTTGTCGCCGGGCCGGACGACGTACGTCCGGCGCGAGACGGGCGGGGCCGCGGCCCAGGAGGTACCCGGGCGGTGGATCACCTGTCCGACGCGGATCAGGTTGACGTCCGCGATGCCGTTCGCGACGGCGACGGCGGACACGGTCGTGTTCCAGTAGGACGCGATGCGAGACAGGGTGTCGCCGCTGCGCACCGTCCACGTGTCGCCCGAAGAGGACGGAGCCGGAACGGGTGCCGGGATCGGGGTCGGTGTCGGGGCAACCTGTCCGATGGTGATCGACTGGAGCGCGTAAGCACCCATCGTGGCGTTGCGGTCGACGTTGCCGGGGATGCCGGGGACGGTGCCACTGCTGGTGTGCTGGTGGCACGCCATCCGCCCGTACGTCCACCCCGGGCTACCGGGTGCACCGTTGTACCGGGCGATGTGCCCGAGGATGCCGCGGTTGGACCAGCGGCCGGGGACGAGGACGTTGTTCCACCAGTCGAGGTTTCCGTACACGTCGAGCGGGCTGACGTTCAACGCATCGTAGAACCCGTTCACCGCATCGTTGGCAGAGCCGCGGACGTCGGCCGACTCCATGTCCAACATGGGCATGAGCGCGCCCACGGCCAAACAGCCGGCGTCTCCGGCGACCTGCCTAAAGTGGGCCGCCTGCGCGGACACGCTGCCCGCCCGGAGGAAGTGGTACGCGCCGACGACGATCCCGGCCGCCTTGAGCTGGCGGACCTTGGGCGCGAACGTCGGATCGACGTAGTCGGTCGACTCGGTCGCCTTGACCCACGCGAACGTGATGTTGTTGCCGCGTACCGCGTTCGCGTCGCTGATGGCGTTGTAATGGCTGACATCAATGCCGTAGTCCACGGGGATGTGTCCTTTCTGGGCTTACGGGCAGGACTCCCGCGGCGGTGGCGGGTACGGGTGCTGTGCCTGCTCGTGCTTCACCGCGGCGCGCTTGGCGAGGTAGTCGTTGATGGCCTGCTGAATCCTCGTGCGCGACGTGGTGTTTCCGTTGAGGGTCTCGCCCACAGTGGTCAGGAGCTCGTCCAACGCGTTCTGTGCGTCGGTGCTGGCCCTGGTGCGGGCGTCGAGGGCGTCGGAAAAGTCGTTGCTGTAGTTGACCTGGCAGCGGGTGACCCGAGCCGTAGCGTCGCTCTGAACGATCCCCTGTACGACGGTGACGACGCCGAGGCAGACGACAACGATCGCGATCAGGGACGTACTCGGGGCGCGCTCCGTCCATCGTGGGCGACGAGCGGGCATCGGCTTATCTCCGTCCTCGGGGTTCTTGCCGGTGACCGCGGTAGCGATCCGATGGACGTCGCGGGCGGCCCGGCCGACGAGGAGTCCGGCCAGGAATCCGGCTCCGCCCCATCCGATGGACTGGAGCGCGTAGGCAAGGGCGGCGTTCACTGCTGGTCCTCCGGCTCGTCGTCGTCCTCGCCCGCGATGGCGTGGGCGATGCGTCGCCGGGCGTCCTTGACGGCGCGGCTCTCTTTGCGCCCCAGCGCGAACACCGCGCCGACGACGAGGGCGAAGATCGCGTTAAGGGTGGGGTCGTGTCGTGCTGGATCGATGAATCCGACGATGACGTTGACCGCCCATACGAGACTGATCAGGACGGCAAGCGCGATCATGAGGGGCCGGGGCAGCATGGGTTGTCTCCTAGGCTCGCCGTCGAGCGGCGAACGCGATTACGATCGCGATCAGCCCGAAGAGGACGCCTCCCGTGTTGCACCACAGGCGGTAGGTGACGACGTCGCCGAGGTGGCGGTACTCGGTGCCGATGGCCGAGGCTGCCAGCAACGCGAGTGCGAAGTATCCACATCGGAGGCTGCGTGAGCTGTCTCCGTGCGCGACGAGTCGCCAGCCTGCGCCTACCGCGAGGAGACAGCCACCGACGACACAGAACACCCTGAGCGTGTCGGCGAACATGAGCCAGGGTGTCCCGAACGGATGCATGGTCAGGCCGAGGGCGAAGCCGTATTGTGGTACGCCCCGGCGACCGCGTCCCACAGAGAGTTGACAGTGAACTGAATATCGCCGTCGACACTGTCGACAGTGATCACGGGGTTGGCAGCGACGCCCCACGCGAAGACGGCACCCCAGGTCTCGGCGTCGGTGATCACGTTGCGGGCCAGGGCGCGACGCATGATGCGGTACTGAGTGCCGTCGTACTCTTCCCCGCCCACCTGGACGGCGGCGAACACCGCGGACGAGGTGACGCGGCGGATGAACGCCGGGTTCTGGGCGAGGTCGTGAATGTCCATGAGCTCAGCAGCCATGATTTCCCTTTCGCTAAGCGATTTTTCCTAGTGCGATCCACCCCGCGGGCGTGAGCGCGATGACGACGATGTCGCCGACCGCGGGCGTCCACGAGGCCAGCCGGGGCACGGTTTTGCTTGCGCCGCCGGACGTTGTGACGATGAGTTGGTTGTTCACGACGGACGACACCTGTCCGACGCGGAAGCGTTCGGACGCGTCATTGAGGCGTTGCTCTACTGCGCGTTCGGGTCGCATGGTCAGCTTTCCTGCGGCAGGGTCAGTGAGCGCGTCGTGATCGACTGGACCTCGCCGACCTTGAGCGGGTACGTGATGCTGTCGATGATGTGCAGTGCCTGAACTTTCCCCTGCTGCACAAGAAGCACGTCGCCAGCGTCGAGCGCGGGGTTCATCACTGCCGTGAGTGTGACCCCGCCTTGCATCCCGGTCGTCCGGGCCAGCAGACCGGCCGCGGCGGTCTGGCACTGGGCGACGGTGGTCAGCAGCGGCGAGGAGTAGAACCGCGGCTTGCGACCGAACGCGCCCCCGATGTAGGTGGGGCTCGTCGGGTCGGTGTCCTGAACGATCGCGTACACCGGCGGTGTGCCGTCCGTGCGCTGGCCGCTGGCGACGACTTCGTTGTACGTCATCGCGCGTGTCTGTGTGTCCGACTTGGACACGAGGACACCGCCGCGGCCCGAGGAGATGACCCACGCGACCGGGTTCGACAACGTCGGCGTCGTACGGATGACGAAGTTGCCGAGCGGGTCGGCGAACACCTCGGCCCCGATGGCGTCGGCCAGCTTTTCCACGCCATCGGACCAGCGTTCGCGTTCGATGTCGAGCTGAGCGGCGACCTGAGAGGAACCGGTCTGGTCGGTCACCGTGACGCCGGGCATGACCTCGGTGATGAGCCGGGTGATCTCGGTGACGTTCGTTGCGCCGCTGACGGTTTGCGTGGGCTGTTCGTACCGGGCTTCGGCGACTCGGCTCGACCGGTCGGCGAGCGTGACGGTTACGGCGTCGCTCCCGTTGCCGTACGGTCGTTGCCGGGCAACCTCGGTGATGACTCCGCGGATCAGCGGGACCCATTCGGTGCCGAGGTTCGGGACGACAATCCCATACTCCACAAGCAACTCAGACCCCAGCGGGGACAGGATCGATAGCGGGTTCGCGGGCCAGTACACGGGGTCCGCAATTCCGACTGTCCCGGTTCGGCGGACTTGGCTGGTCGCGTCGCACGTGATCGAGCCGGACGAGACGGGCAGCGTGACCGCTCCGTAGGACGAGGTGAACGCGGTTGCGCGCACGTCGACCGCGTGCGAGCTCGTGAGGACCATTTGAGCGGTCGAGGACAGCGCCCACATCGGTCAGGCCGCCGCGAAGGTGTTGGGGCCGAGCGGGACGTCAACCTGAGTGAACGGCAACGTCAGGACTCGGTACGGGCTCCACTGTGGGCGTCCGCCGGGGTCCTCGGTCACGTCCCCGATGGCGAGCCACAGCCCGTACCCGAGTCCGTAGTCACCGGGCGGGCGGAAGTAGATCGGTGAGCCGTCGGCCAGCAACGCGTACAACGCGTCTCGCTCGGCGAACGTGCGCGTGTTGACCGTGAGCGTGCCCGTGATCGACGAGCGGGCCGCGGACACCACGACCGGGTACGCCCGGCCGATCACCGACACCGCGGACTGGACAGCCGCGCGGGCCAGCGTCGGCGCGGCGGCCGGGGCGCACCGCAGCGGGGCCGCGGGGTTGGCGGGGTGGGTGAGCCATGACCGGTCGTTGGACACGAGGGTGACCAGCGGAGAGACAGCCTGACCGCCGGTGAGGCTCGGGACTACGACCATGTACGACACGGGCACGTCCTGCGGGGCCTCGCCGTCGACGATGGTCTGAACGGCCGAGATGACCGAGGTGGACAGACCGGCGGTGCCGGTCCACAGCCCGCCAAGGGTGTCCCCGTCCGCGTACGTGCCGTCCGTCTGTCCCTGCTCGACCGTGACCGAGTCGAGGTCCAAAGTGCCGGCGGCGGGCATCCCCGACGCCACGACCTTGACGGTTCCGACCGTCGCCGCGAACGGTGGGGCCTGGAGGCGGACGACCTGCCGCGCCCAGGTCGAGACGGACGCGTTGATCTGGTCGGCCGTGAGGGTCGCCGTTTGCGTTGTGAGCGCGTTTCCCCCCGCGTCGGTGTAACCGACCGACAGGGTCACTGCCGACGCGCGTGCGGACAGCCTGAGTGCGAATCCGACCGTCGCGAACGTCGACACCGGCAGCGCGTGCGGGATCGAGACGCCGTCCGACCCGGCTGAGGTCACGGTCGCTCGGAGAGCCGCGGTCCCGGACGACGCGTCGGCAATCTGGGAGAGGGCCGGGTTGCCGTCAGCGGGCACGTAGCCGTTGAGTCCGGCCGTGAGGCTCGGGTTGGTCGCGTAGTTGCGTCGGGTCGCCCCAGCCGCGATCGTCGCGGGGTAGGCCCCGCGGACGGGGACCCGGGTCCCGTCCGGGTGAAGCCGGACTAGCTCGACCGCGGCGGCGTCCGGCCACCACGCGAGGACGCGCACGGTGCCCGAAGTGGAGTCCGGCACCACGACGAGCCCGCCCGGCAGGGACGGGATCGGCAGCGCCGGACCGGCCCACCCTCCCAGCGCCCAGGGGTAGTCGCCGCCCGAGGTGGTGACGACGTACTGAGTCGTTCCACCCGGGACCGGCGGCGGGAGCTGGACGACCGGCGGGGCCGGGACTTCGGGACTCGCGTACGGAGCTCGTCCCCACGCGTCGCGGGCGTAGCTCACTTAAGCCCCATGTCCTCAACCCAGAACGCGCGCTTATTCGCGGCGTTGGTGTCGCCTGCCGCGCCGGACGCGAGGATGGTCGTGGTGATCGCGCCACCAGAGTTCGCGGAGCACCCGAGGTTGTACGTGCCATCGGTGGGCACGGTGAACACGGTTTCGACGACCGTGATCGGGTTGGTGGCGGTCTGGTTGATGACGTTGCCGGTGCGGATGATCGGGTCGTTGATCGACACGGCGGCACCGACCGCGCTGAGGTGGATGTTCGCCGAGGCGTTGGGGGGTCCGGCCGCGGAACCGCTGGACCCGAACGTCCACACGGCCTTGTACCAGCGGGACGCCTTCATGCCAGGGATGTTCAGCGTTTCCATCATGACGTTGGTGCCGCTCGGGATGGCGTCGGTGATGTTGCGCTTCGTGACGCCGAGAATCCCCTTGCCCAGCTCCAAAGCCCACCCGCCGGTGGTCCATTCGAGCATCTGCTGTGTGTCCTGCTGGCACACGCGGAGTCCGATGTGGGCATCCGTCGGCAGGGCGGCAGCGTTGGCCACGCTGAGAACGCCGTCCCGGAGCGTCGGCGCACACGTCCAGAGGGTCGACGCGGGCCACGCGCGGGCGGCAGTGCCTTCCTTGCCGCGGACCACGGTGATCGTGTTCGATCCCGCAGCGTGCGCGGTGACCCACACGATTTCGTACAGTTTGTTCGCCGGGTCCTGCAGAGTGATCGGCAGGTACATGGTCGTGCTGAGTCCGGACGGCAGAGCCGTGAAGTCGTTGGACACCAGCGCGGTGTCCGACACCGCGGCGGCGTTCGTCAGGCCACCAAAGGCGTAGTTGACCGGAACACGGAGCTCGTACAAGGTTCCTCCCGCTGCTTACACGCGCGTCCGCTGCGCAATAGCTGTGCCCATCGCGCTCTGAGCGCGGGTGATTTCGCCGTTGACGACGCCGAGGAATTCGCCCGAGTCCAGCGTCAACGTTCCGACGAACGTCCCGCCGTCACTTCCCGCGGCGGCCGTGATCGCGTCGAACTGCTGGGCGGTGAACACCGCCTCGGGCCGACCGGTTCCGTTGTAGACGGTCGAGTACCCCGGGGGCAGCCAGCCGCCCGAGTCGTAGCCCTTCGGCGTCGAGCCGACCGCCTGCTGAACGTTGAAGATCGTTCCGTAGCGCGACCGGATGTAGTTGATACCAGCGACAATGTTCGCCACCGGGTTGAAAATGTCGTTAGGCAGCCGGGGATCGTGGTAAGCCGCGAACGTCGCCCCGATGGTCTGCATCAGCCCGCGGGACGGGTCACCGCGCTGAGCATTGATGTCCCAGTTGTTCTGAGCCCGCGGATTCCCGCCGGACTCACGCATGATGAGCGTCCGAAGTGGACCAGCCCAATCGGGACCCACGCCCGTGAAGCCGATGGCCGCGGCGATCCAACCGGCGAGGTCGGCGCTACCGCCTCCGCCCGAGCTGAACGGATTGAGCCAGTCCTTGACCTTGTCCCACAGCCACGTCACGGCCTTGTCGATCAGCGTTGCGGGCATCTTCGCAAGCATCGAAACCCACTGGGAGGCACCAGCCCCGATGTGGGAGGAGATCCAGCCGACCGGGTCCTTGAACATCGCCACGACGTCCCCGCCGACACCGCTCACGAAGTCGAGCAAGTCCGACACGACACCGCCACCAGCGAACCGGGCGATACCCCCGCCGGAAAATCCACTGCCCACAATGGTCGCGGGTCGTCCTCCCGACGCCGCAGCGTTGGCAGCGATGATGTTCTGTGGTCCGATCGCGGCGACGAGCTCCGGCACAAGGACCGCCTCACCCGGGGAGAGCATCGCGTGAATCCGGTCCTGACCGGGCGCGTAGCCGCCGAGGACACCGCCGCCAGCGAACGTGATCGTTGAGGCGGGCTTGAGCTTGCCGATGCCGAGGAGATCGGCGACCCAGTTCCACACGGCGGCGATGCCGTGGTTGTACACGGTATCGATGATGAAATTGACCGGCTTCGCCGCAATGGCCTTGATCCCGCCCCAGACACGGCCGATCCAGTCGACCGCGTCCGAAAACGCCTGTCCCACAGCGTGAACCGCGCTCTTGACCGCCTCGAACGCGGGGTGAATGACGTTGTCGTACACGGTGCGCGCGACGGTGCCGACCGCCGTCCACACAGGACGAATCACGTTGTCGTAGACCCAGCGGAACGCCGAACCGACCGCGTTCAGGGCGACGCCGATCGCCGAGCCGACCGGAGAGATCACGTTCGTGTAGAGCCAAGTGAACACGTTGCCGATGCCCTGGGCCACAGGGATAAACACGTTGTTCCAGAGCCAAAGCCCAATGCTGGCAAGGAATCGGAAATAGCCAACGACAAAGTCAATCGCGGGCTTGATCCCGTTGTTCCACAGCCACGTGAACGCCGCGGCGATGCCGGACGCTGCGGGCTGGATCACGTTCTGCCACAACCAAACCGCGATGCTGGCCCACATCCGGAAGTAGCCAACGACGAAGTCGATGACCGGCTTGATCGCGTTCGTCCACAACCACGTGAAGAGTGCTCCGATGAAGCCGAGCACCGGACTGACGACGTTCGTCCACAGCCACGTGAGCACGAACGCCCACAAGCGAATCGCAAGCACGATCGGCGTCACCACGACCGTGATGATGATCGCGGCGACGATCTTCGCCACGTTCCCGATCGCGGACAGGACCGGCGACACGACCCCCCACAGCCACACGAAGAACCGTCCGACCGCCTGAACCGCGGAAACGATTCCATCAAAGGCTGGCTTGAGAATCGAATTCCACGCAAACGACGCGGCGGCCTGGATCGCGTGCCAGACGTTAAGCACGACCTCGCGGAAACCGGCGAAGTGAGTCCACGCGTAAATCACCCCGGCGACCAGCGCGGCAACCAAAGTGATGATCAATCCGATTGGCGAAATGGAGAATGCGAGGCTCAGAATGCGCCACGCCAAGGTGACGCCACCGAGAACTGTCTTGAGCAACGCAAATCCGCGAACAACCGCAGAAACGGCGAGCCCAATTGCGAACCATCCGGCGAACGCGGCGGCGATTCCGACGATGACGGGCATCAGCGGCCGGAGCCAGCTCGACACCGCCACGAGCGCGGGACCGACCACTGTGGACAGCAGACTGCCGGCGGTTCGAAGGGCGGCCAGGAAAGCGCCTCCGACCAGCACGACTACGGGCTGGACGGCTGTCCAGAGGTTCCGCAGGGCCGGGACGGCGGACGTCATGACGAAGTCGCCGACGTTCCGGATCACGGGAGCGAGCTGGGCGAAGATGGGGGCCGCCAGGGCGCGGACGCGCTCGAACCATCCGGGCAGCGACCCGAGCTGAGTCGTCAGCCACGAGAGTCCCGACTTGATTGCGGGCATCGCGGGGGCAATCAGATTGCCCATCGCTTTGTTGAAATTGTCGGTGAAATTCGACCAAACGCCCGTGAGGGTGGTCGCCTGCTGAGACATCATTCCCGCGAATGCGGTTGTGTCTCCGGCCGCACCCTTTGTGCCCTGCTCGATTCCCTGGAGAAGCTTCGGGATGGCCTCGCCCGACGGGACGAGGCCCTTCGTCACCATGTCTTGCATTTTCGCCGTGGTGACGCCGTACTGATTCGCGAGGATTCGGAGCGCGGGAATGCCTGCCTCGGTGAGCTGCAAAATCTCGTCGGACTGGACCTTGCCCTTAGCGGACATCTGCCCGATCGCGAGCGTGACCCGGTCGATTTCCTCGGCCGATCCGCCCATGCCGGACACGGCGTCGCCGATGGCGGTCAGGGTGGGCAGGACGTCGCGCGCCTGAAACCCAAACGCCATAAGCTTTTGCGCCGCGGACGTGACGCCCGGCAGGTCGAACGGGGTCTGTGATGCGAACTGGGTAAGCTGCGCCATGAAGTCGCGCGCCTGCTGTCCACTGTGGAGCATGGTCGTGAACGCCATGACGGCGGATTCCTGCGCGGCGTCGAACTTGATTCCCATCGTCACCGCGCCGACACCGGCGACGGCCAGCGCCGATCCGGCGGTGAGCCCGTACTGCCCGAGCAAGTCCTTGGCGCTGCGGAGTGGGCTCGTCAGGCTGCTCCCGATGGTCGACCCGACGCGCTTGAGGACGCCTTCGGCCTGGGCTCCCATCTTCCCGAAGCCGGTCCCGATCTCGGCCGTGGTGTCCACGACGGACCGGAGACGGCCCCCCAGGGTCCCCGCCGCGCCGCTGAACGCGGACGAGGCGGCGACGCTGCTCGTGAACCCATCGCGGACCCGGCCGAGCACGGGCGACACCTGGGCGAGCTTGTCCAGCACTGGCGCGGTTCCCCGCGCCAGTGTCGACATCGATGTGACGCCCTTGGTCGCCGTCTGTTCCAGATCGTTCCGGAGTCCACTCAGGGCGGGGGTGAACGCCTTGCTCAGGTCTCCGCCGAGACGCGAACCGATCTGCTCACCGACGCCGCCGAGCTCGTCGCGTAGCTGAGTCTGAACGGAGGTGTTGAAGCCCTTAAGGGACGGCAACACCTGAACGTAGGCAGAGCCCGCCTGGTACGCCAAGGGTTCACCTCCCGATCAGTGCTCGAACGCGGTCGTCGTGTCGTTGCTTGGCTTCGGCCTGCGCGAGTCGGCCGAACGCGTCCACGGGCCGCGGCATGGCCGAGGGCCGTTGCGTCTTGCCGGTCCGTGCGGCTTCGAGGGACGCGAGGACGCGGAGCAGGATGTCCGCAACGTCGGTCAGGATTGCCCGCTCAGGCGTCCACACCTGACCGGCCACGCGTCGACTTCGCGGCGGCTTTCCGTTGTGCCGTCGAGAGATCTCCCGAGCAAGGTCGATGTCATCGCGAACAGCGACCTTGTAATGAGAGTGGTCGGGCAGGCGCTCGATCAGCCGGACGAGTTGCGGCCAGGGACGTCGAGCGCGAAAGAAGTCGAGTAGGTCAATGCCTAGCTCGGTCTGTAGGTCGTACTCGATAGCCTCGCCGTGCTGGTCGATCAGCGCGACGAGGCGAGCGAACCCCCCGGCGGAACCACGCTCAGCCCGAAGTGCTCGACCATGTCCTGAACGAGGTTCGTGAGCACGCCCGCGGGCGCGATCCCGACAAGGTCGCTCACACGCTCGTACTGGTCCCCACACAGGAGCCTGAGCGTCGCGCGGGAGCTCCGGGACTCCTCGATCCGGAGGACGGTCTCACCGTCCGGGGCGGGGATGCTGATCGTGTCGCCGTCCGCCAGTTCCAGAACGAACGGCTCGGAACGGGCCTCGGTCACGTAGCGGTCGAACTTGTACGTCTTGCTCATGGGGGCCGTCCTCAGCGGGCTGTCAGGCGGTCGGGTTCTCGTTGGTCTGGGGCGCGTCGCTCGGCTGGTCCGGGTTGGCGGGCGCGGCTTCCGGGGTCGGGCCGGACGGGGTAGCGGGCTCGGTGTCCGGGGTCGGGGAATCGGCCGGCTGTTCGGTCGCCGGGTCCTCATTGGGCGTGGTGACCTGCTCGGGCTCGTCGGTGTCGTTGCGCACGAGTCGGTAGCCGTGGCCGAGAATGAGGCTGTTGGCCTCGGCGTCGCTGCTGGTGGTGTACTGGTCGCCGTTCGGGGCTTCGAGGGTCTGCATGGTGGTGTCCTTTCGGGACGGTTGGGGTTGGGGTGCGGCGCGACGCCAGGACGGCCCCCCGTGGATCGACACGGACGCCGCGCCGCGGTCTAGGTCAGCTCAGCGCGGGGAAACCCATGTCCGCCAAGCGAGCCCGCCAGCCGGGGCCACCGAAGAAGAACCGCATCGACGTCTTGGCGGTCTCGTCGTAGTTCGCGGTGAGGGTGACCTCGTAACCAACGGGGTCGTCGCCGTCGCTCCACTTCTGATCGCCGGAGTCGGTGACGTTCGCGCGGGGCAGGAGCTTCGCGACGTAGATCGCGTCAGCACCGACGCCGTCCTGAAAGAGCCCGAACACGCGGAAGTAGCGCGTAGCGGGACGGGCGGGCCGGTCGAACGTGATTTCTCCGGTCGTCGCGGTGGGCGTCACGGTGGACAGGTCGACGCCTTCGTAAAGCTCGATCGTCTGCCGCTTCGTTTCCTGGGCGGTGAACTTGAGTCCGTCCGACTGCTTCGTGATGTCCCGGCGGGTCGGCTCCGCACTTCCCCACGACGTCACGTCCGAGGTGTCGACCGAGCGGGACCAGGACGCGCCGTCGCCCTTGTCGCACCAACCAACGTCGGAGTAGCCGGGCGGGAGCGGGAGCAGTCCGGCCCCGCTGCCCGCGGTGAGCGCGGTCGGAAGGTCGGCGGTGTAGGGCGCGATGAAGATGCTTCCCTCAAGAGCCTTGCGAATCAGGTCGCTCTGCAAGTTCTTGAGAGCGTCGTACGTGGTGGTCGTGGGCGTGGTCACGAGCCCTCCCTTGTGGACGATGGATCAGGAGTTGCGCGGGCGACGCCACGCGAGTCGGTAGTACGCGACGACCCGGCGAACGTCGGGGTCGTCATAGGGGATCTGCTGTGCGGGGGTGTCTGTGTCGGCGTTGTCGACGAGGACACCGGCGACGAGCGTCGCCCGGCTGGCGAGGATCGTTTGCCTGCACTGCTCGGAGAGATCCCATGCCTGAGCGCGGTTCTCGCCGTAGCACGCGATTTCGATCCGCGGAAAGTCGGTGATCCTGTCGTCGCTCCCGCCGACCCGCTGAACGCGGATGATCGGGGTGGGCAACGGGTTCGGGGTCGACGTGACCGTGCGCGCGATCGGGGAAAGCATGGCCATCACGACGGTTTCGGCGTCGGGCCACGGCCCGAGCTTGTCCGCCATCAGCCGTTTTCCACGATCGGGATGCAGCGGGACAGCAAGTGATGCCCGGGACGGCCGCGTGCGCCGACCTCGACCCAGATTGCGTCATCGGACGTGGCCTGAATCTGGACCTCGGCCCGGTCGCGTCGGGGACCGCCTCGTCCCTTGTCGACGACCTGGATTCCGGCCCGGTAGTGCCCGGTGCGGACAGGAGCGTTTCCGCGGACCCAGTCGGCTCCGCGGCGGGCGCGGGCGAAGAGAAGCGCGTGCATCTCCGGTCCGTTGGCGAGCTGGTTGATTCCCTCGGGGTCGGCGCGGTATTCGAATTCGGTCATGACTCACCCCGTGGAGCGCTTGAGGTATCCCTCGACGTGGTGCGGGCGGCCGTCGAGCCCCCGCCAGAGCTGGAGATCTCCGTCTAGCTCGAACAGAGCGCCGTCGACCTCGATCCGGTCGACGGGGCTGGCCTCCACAGCGGGCGGGCCGTAGAGCATCCAACGGGTCACGACCTGGTCCCCGGTGTCCAGCGTTTCGACGGTGGTCAGCGGCTGGACTGAGCACCCGGGGTAGGTCGCGCGGCCGGTCTCCGTCCGGTCGCCGTAGTCGTCGGTGGTGATGTGAACGACGGTGATGGTCTGCCCGCCGACCGGGAACGGAGCGCTCACGTGAGGAGCGGCAATCGGTAGCGGTCGAGTACGGCCGACTCGATCGGGCTGAGCCCGATCACCTCACCGTCCCCGTTCCTGCCGTAGGTGACCTGGATACCGCCGACGCGGTACGCGGTGACCGGCCCGCGGCCCGCCATGGCGGTAGAGCGGGAGGCCAGGGAGCAGACGACGGCCACGAGCTCGTCCGGCGGCTCGTCATGGCCGGACACCCCTGTGACGGTCACAGCGTCCGGGCCTACCGGCCAGAGGTACCGACGTAGGCAGAGCACGCCCGACGCGCTGTAGGACACCTCAGACAGGTCTACGGGCTTGCCACGGACCGACACGGCCGTCACCGACCGCAGGGCCAGCGTCGGCACCGTCAGCAGCTCGGTGCCGTTGCTGTCGACGACCCAGGTCGTCGAGTCCTCAACCTTGGTGATCGGCCACCGACAGTGGAGCCGGACCAGGGCGCTCGCCGACCGCAGCATGAACGTCGACTGAGCTTCGTTCAGCGGGGGAACGCCCAGGTAGGCCGTCAGGTCGTCGAGCGACGCCAGCGGCGGGAGGGACGTCACCCCTCGTCCTCCGCCGGGGTCGACTTCGCCGCCGGCACCTGCGGGCTCGGCTTCGGCGCGGGGGCGTCCTGCTGGGGCTTAACGACCTTCGTCTCAGCCTCAGACAGCCAGGTCACCGACGCCGTGAACGGCTCGCTCGGGGTTTCCTGCCGGACGGTGATCTCCTCGCCGAGGTGGGTCGCGCGCGTCTCGCCGAGCTCGGGCAGCTCGACCGCGCCGGTCGACTCCGGCCGCCCCGGGGTGGCCGTCGTCTCGACGGGGCTCGAGGGCGTCTCAACCGCGCCCGTGCTTTCGACGTGCTTCGGGTTGCGGACCATCGGTCGTCCCTTCCGGTGCACAGGGGCACCCCGTCCGCACGGGAGGAGCGGACGGGGTGCCCGAGGTGGACAGATCAGAGGCCCGCGACGAGGCCGAACGCGCCGGGCCGGTAGACGGCCAGGCCAAGGCGGCGCTCCGCGCGGATGGCGGTCTTGTTCCGCTGGAAGAAGTCGGCGTGGCTGTTGCTGGCCTCGACGACGATCCCGCCCTTGGCGAACATCTGCGCGCCCTGACCGAACGCGCCGACGAGCGCCTTACCCGAGGCGAGCGCGGCAGTCTGCACGACCCGCTTGCCCCACAGGGTTTCCGGCTGCTGGCCGACGAACGGTCCGTTGGCGTAGTACGCGCCCTGAGCGTTCTTGCTGAGCACGATGTCCTGCCAGGCGGTCGGGCTGATCACGATCGCGTCCGGCTCAAGGAACGAGCTCTGCCGGATGGCGGTGATCTGCCGGTACACGGCGTCCATCGAGTTGTCATCCGCGGCGGACGGCGCGGTGCCCTTCGTGACGGTGGCGGCCAGACCGGGGCGGTTGAGGAGCCCGACCATGTTCGCGCCGGTCCCGTCGCCGGAGAGGAGCTGAGCCTCCGCGGCCTGGCGGACGAAGAGCTGAAGGCGGGCGTCCAGGTAGGACTGAATCTGGTTCCAGTCCTCCAACATCTCATCCGTGACCGGGAGGAACGTGGCGACCTTGTGCAGGGTCTCGTCCACGGTCGTGAAGCTGAGCGCGCTCTCCGGCTTGAGGTCGCCCTCGGCGACGGCCGCCGCAGCGTTGGTGAGGGCTTCCTCAACGAGGTAGCGAATCAGCGGGGACGAGGTCGTGCCCTTGGGAAGCAGGTCCTCAAGGAACAGCGGCCGGAAACGGATGTCCACGATGCCCGGGAGCACATTGGGCGGGGTCGTGACGAGGTCGTAGCCGCCGCCGGGCGCGCCCGCGGTGCCCTCGGTGAGGGTCGCCTTGAGCTCAATGTCACCGGTGGTCCAGCGACCGCCCTTGAGGCCCTGCTCGCACAGGTTCCGGTACCCGAGCGACTTGACGAACTGTTCGCCGAGCGAGTGGTACCCGCCGCGCTTGTCCGCGTCGTCGCCGCCCGCGTCGTTGTCGCCCTTCTTACCGGCGGCCTTGAAAATCTCGGCCTTGCGCCGGTCGATCGCTTCCTTGGAGGCGACCTCTTCCTGAGCGGCCTTGAGATCGGGCTCGAACGCCTCAAGCTTCTTGAGCTTTTCGGCGTCGCTGAGCTTCGTGTCCTCGACGATGACGAGCATCTTCGCCGAGATGTCGCGCACCTTCTCGCGCGATTCCGCCAAAGTAGGCATGTCTAGTCCTCCGTGGTGGTGAGAGCGGAAATCACCCGGAGACGGCTCGCACGGACCGCCAGTGCGGCGGCGGCGAGGTCAGCGGCGGATTCGGTGGCGGAGTCGTCGGCGGCCTGTTCGGCGGCGGACTCGTCGGCGTCGTCTTCCGCGGCGGACGATTCCTCGTCCGGGTCCAAAAGCCCGAGCTCGGTGAGCGCCTGGCGCACCGGCTCGGGAAGCGTGTCGGGGTCGAGCTTGGCCAGCTCGGCGCGGAGCTCGTCGGACAGCTCGACGGCAGCCTTGCGGCGCAACGACTTGCCGTCATCGCTCTTGCCGCTGCCCGAACAGGACGCCCCGAGCGATTCGGCGTGGTCGTGAATGGCCTGAATCGCGCCCTTGTCCTTGGCGTTGTTGCGAGCGCCGATCTTGAGGGTGGCGGCCTTGCTGGACAGGACGAGCGCGGCCGGGTTTGCGGGGATGGCGACGAACGCCCCGTTCAGGAGCTCCCGCCGGACGACGGTGTTCCCCTTGCTGTCCTTATCGGACTTGCGGAGGAACGCGACGCTCGTCGTCCGAATGTGGCCCTCCTTCACCAGGGCGCGCGTGTCCTGGGCGAGCTGAGTCGACGCGTAGGTGCCGGAGACGCGAAGGTTCCCGTCCTTGTCGAGCGTCGGCTTGCCGCTGCCCACAGTGGACGCGACCGACATCCCGTGATCGATGTCGAACGTGATGTGATCCGGGAGCGGTTCCCACTCGTCCGGCTTCACCGTCTCGCCGTCACGGTCCTTGACCGGCGCGGAGAGGATGACGTCGAACGTCCCGTTCGGGCTGTCGGTGTCGTCGTCGCCCGGCTCGATCGACGCGACGGCGTCCTTGAGGATCAGATCAGGCATCGCCTGCCCCTTCACTGGAAAAACTGAGATGGCAGTTGCATCCGGCGCACTCGTCCGCCCCGCCTGCCGGGTCCCCGGGGTGGGACATGCCGTTGCTGAACCGCGCGGCCATCGGGACGGTTTCGCCGTCCATCGCTTCGTGAGTCACGCGCGGGTGCCGACCGGTGACCCACGTTTTCGTGCGTGCCCCGGAGCGGGCCGCGGCTTCGTGCTCGGCCATGCCGCCGACGACGGTCACGCGGGTTCCGGCGATCTGCTCGGCCCGCGACTCGACGGCCTTCGCGTAGTAGTCCCGGGCAGCGGCGGCCGCGTCCGGGGCGTCGGCCAGGGCGCGCGCAAGATCCCGCTCGGTGGTATCGGTGATCCCGCGGGCCGCTACGGTCGCACCGGCCGCGATCCACGCGGCCAGGGAAGCCGGGTCGTAGTCCTCGCCGCCGAGCTGGGCGACGACGGCGGTCCCCAGGGCGCGCGCGGTGGCTTCCCCGAGGAGCGTGAGCAGCCGGGAGAGCTCGCCCTCCCAGTAGTCCCCGGCGAGGCCGGTCCCGTCCTTCGCGGCTAGGACGCTCTGTACCGCGCTGGACTGACGTCCGAAGTACTCGCGTAGGGCCGTCCGGTGTTCGTCCACCAGGCGCGTCCTGAGCGTGTCGCGGTGACCCTTGAGCCGTCCGAGTCGGCCCGCCAGTGGCCGGAGGTCGAAACCCCGTGCGGCCGGGTCGTTCCCGGACCCCGCGGGAAGTGCCGGCCGTCCCGCGTCCGGGTTGGTCGGGAGCGGCCGGGGCTCGTCGTTCGGGTTGCTGCTGCTCGTCGGTGTCGTCCCGAGCGGGACGAGGGCAGCGTTGCCGTAGAGCTGATTCGCCTCCGGCCCCGCCGGGTTGAGGTTGAACAGGGGCCGGGCCTCGGCGGGCTTCATGACGCCCGAGCTGATCAGCTCCCGGACCGCGGTCGAGCGCGTCTCAAAGTCGCCCCTCAGAACCTCGTCGAGGTCGAACTTGGCGAGTGTCCGTCCACTCCGGTCGAAATCCGGGACGAGGTGATGCGCAACCGCCGACTCGAACATCCCCAGCCGCGGGGCCATCGTGTCCCGGTACATCGATCGCATCTGTTCGGTCACGTTGGAATACGTGGCCCGATCGAGGATGTGCACGACCGGCGGCGGAACGTCGTAAGCGGCACACACTTCCTCGCGGTTGAGCTTGCGCGATTCGATGTACTGCATCTCTTCGGCGTTGAGCTGCAGGACGGTCGGGGTGAGACCTTCCTCAAGGATCGCGGTCCCGCCCATGAGGTCGGCCCCTACGTGGTTCTTCTCCCACATCGCGCGCAACCGCTGCTGTGCCCCATCGGACAGCGTGCCCGGGTGCGTCAGCGCGACGGACGGACGAGCTCCCCGCCGCCAGAACGACGAGTTTGCGCGCCGGGCAGCGTCCTCGGAGTACAGAGTGTCCCGAAGACCCTCCAACGTGGACAGTCCGCGGACGAGGTTGTCCGGGTTGTACGACGTGAACGGGACGACGTCCGCGGCCGGAATCGGCGGGAGGAGGGAGACGTCCCGGACTCCGGCCGAGTAGTAGTAGACGAGCTCGCCGAGCTCGTCCCGCCGGACGATGACGTTCGCCGGGTGCATCGGCTGGAGCTCACGCACCCGACCCCGGTCGTCGCGGAGCTTGAGCCAGTACGCCTCTCCGTACACGTCGTACGTCGCCGACGTCCACAGCCACAGGCGGAAACTGTCGAGCTGATCGTTCGGACGCGCCAGCAGTGAGACGAGCGGGTCCGTGTCCGGGAGCTGTTCCGATCCATCGTCCCCGACCGCGTACACCCGGTACGGCAAGCGAGCCGTACCGAAAGCCAGCTTGCGGACGAGGACGCCGACCCAAAGCTGTCGACGGTAGATCTCGCCGTACGCGGCGTACGTGTTCAGGAGTGAGAGGCCGTCCTGAGCGTAGTAGTTGGCGTCAGCGAAGATCGGCGTCCGGTCGCCGATCGCCTGAGTGCGGACAGGGAGCGGCGTTCCGTTGGACAGGAACACTTTCACCCCCGTGGTGTCTGATATGGACGTTGCAGGTAGAGCACGTGCGCGCGCGGCAGGTACACCCAGCCGTCGAGCGGGGTTCGGTCGCCGCGGTCGGTGATCGCGCAGGCGTCGGCGAGAATCACCGTCGAGTCGTCGGCGTCGTAGAGAACGCCCTCGACGGTTTCCCCCGACGTGAGCGTGACCGCGAACCGGTCGCGCATCGCGAACCGAATCAGCCGGTCGCGGTTTTTACTGAGCATCTGCCGCAAGGATCATCAGGTCTTCGTCCTCGTACTTGCTGCGGGCCGGACCCGGCGACGCGATCACTCGGGCCAACGCGTTGATCGCGGCGGCCACGGCGTCGATCTTGTCGCCGGACTTCGCCTTGTCCGGCTTGACGTTTCCGTTCGGGTCCATCGCGATCGCGACGTTGTCGACGCACCAGCGCACCGCCGGGTTACCGCCGTGCCGGAACACGGGACGCTCCGGCGTGCCTTCCAAGATGAGCCGCTGAAGTTCCTTTGTGGGCGTGGAAAGCGACGCGAAGCCCTGTCGCATTTGGACCATCGGCGCGCCATCGGACACGAGGTCGTTGACGAGCTGAGTCGCGTTCCACGGGTCGTACGCGATCTCTTGAACGTCGAACGTGTCCAAATCGGACGAGATCTGCTCCCGTACAAACCCGTAGTCGGCCACGTTGCCCGGCGTGGTCGTCAGGAACCCGGCCCGTACCCACGCCCGAGCGGCACCCGCCGTGCGCTTGTCGAGCCGCGGAACGTTGTCCTCGGGCGTCCACAGCCGCCACACGGCGTCGTAGGTGCCGTCCTCGGCCGGGAAGATCCAGCACAGCGCCATGAGGTCCGAAGTGGACGCGAGGTCGAGTCCGCCGAACGCTCGTCGACCCTTGAGCTTGCGGACGTCCACGATGGACGCGTTGGTGTCCCACGCGGCCATGTCGTAGTACCGGGTCTCTTGCTTCGTCCGGATGCCGAGGTGCAGCCGAAGAAACTTCGCCAGGTCCGCCGGGCTGGACTTCGCCTCGTTGGCGGCCTGAGCGAGGTATTCCCTCGACGGGCTCACCCCGAACCCGGGGTTTGCCTTGCGCCATGTTGCTTCCGCGAACGGGTCATCGTCCTCGTCCGCGGCCCACACGACCCCGTACATGGTCGCGTCCACAAGGGACCGCCGGGCAAGCTGCTCGACGTACTCACGCTTACGCGCGTAGATCGTCGTCCGGCGGCCGTCGTCGGCGGTCGTGATGATCACGATGAGCGGCTGAGTCCGCGAACCGGTGCCGGTCTCGACGGCTTCGACGAGCTCAGCCGACTTGTGAACGTGGAGCTCGTCCACGATCGCACCGTGAATGTTCGCGCCGTGCAACAGATCGGCGACCTTGCTCACCACGGCGAAGTACGAACCGCTCGGGTGGTGCACGATCCGGGACGCCATCGGCTTGACGAACGGCTTGAGCGCGGGTGACCGCTCCGCGATCTGTTTAACCGGGTCGAAACAGTACCGGGCCTGATCGCGTCCACTCGCGACGGCGTAGACCTGCGCTCCGGCTTCGGAATCCGCAGCCATGAGGTAGGTAGCGACGCCGCCCGCCGTGGTCGTCTTCCCGTTCTTGCGGGGGATGTCGATATACACCCGGCGGATCACGCGGACCCACGCGCCGAAGTCGTTGCGCTTCACCCACCCGAAGACCGGCGCGATGATGTACGCGATCTGCCAGGGGTCCGGCTTAAGCGGGTGCCCGGCCCACTGGCCTTGCGTGTGCCGGAGCTTGCTGAACACCGTCAGGACGCGGTCGACGCGCTCAGGGTCGAACACAGCCCCCGGGAGCTCGTCCGGCTCCGGCGTCTTCATCTTCGGAGGACAGTCCGGCCACGGGATACCGCGCGACGTCAGGTAGTAGGCGACCTCACGGGAGAGCATGAGGCGGACACGCTCGTCCTCGCGGGACTCGTCCACATCGGGCGCGGACGTGTCCACCTTGGGCATGTCCACCTTGGGCCGAGCTGGCCGCCGGCCAGACCTACCCCGTGCCGCTGAACGGGTTGTCTTCCGCGCCACCCGGGGCGTCCTTATTCTCGATCCTCGTGCGCGCGGACGGGGTGAGCCCGAATTCCTGCGCGAACGCCCGCACCGTCGCCGCGGAGTCCCGCTGAATCTGTAGGGCAGGGTTGCGGACCAGCGTCCCGTGTAGGCCCTTCACGAGCACGCTCGACCGGGCCAGCAGAGCGGACGCCTTCCGGTGAGCAACGACGGCCTCGCAATAGCAGACGAGCGAGTCCCGGTCCGCAGCGAACAGGACGCCCATCGCGTCGAGCTCCCGGACCGTGTACGTCCAGATTTCCAGGACGTCGGCGGCCAGCTCGGGCGGCGGAGCGGGAGGAAGCCCCCGCGGGATCGGCTCACGCTGGTTGATCCGATCCTTGCGTGAGCCCTCAATCAGCTTGAGGGCCGTCGGCTTCGGCGCGCGCCCTGGGCGTCCCATACTTCGCACCTCCCTTGCGTTAGCGTCCTGCTCGTGTTCGTTCTGACCGTGCGCCAGCCCTGGGCAACCCTGATCGCGACTGGACAGAAACGCGTCGAAAACCGGTCATGGCGCACGCACTACCGCGGTCCCCTCGCGATCCAGGCCGCGGTGAAGCACGACCCCGCCGGGTGGCGGCACGGTGCCTCAAGTGGACTCGACCGGCGGACCGTCGTCCGCGGGGCCGTCGTCGCCCTGGTGCAGCTCGTCGACGTCGTCCGCGACTCGACCGACCCATTCGCCGTCCCCGGCCGCTGGCACTGGATCCTCAACGACGTGGTCGCACTCGACCGGCCCGTGCCCCTGCTCGGGACCCTCGGCCTGTTCCGCGCACCGGCAGCTGTCGCCGAGGAGATCACGAACGCGGCCAGCTAGCTCCGTCAGCTCGGCCCGGACCATCACCTGAGTCCGGAACGTCCGGCCCTGCTTGAGATCGCCGACCGCGATGTATCCCAGCCGCGTGAACCACTCAACGCGGTTCTCGATCACGCGCGCGAAGTTGGGTCGCAAGTAGGCAAGGAACGCCGCGCCGAGTCCGTGTCCTCTGTGGGCAGGGTGCACGTTGAGCACGAGCAAGGTCGAGTTCTTCGTGTTCACCAGGGCAACCGCGGAGTCGACACCGTCGACCACGGCGAACAGCAGGCCGCCGTCAAGAGCGTTGCGGCGTACCACATCCCGGCCGACGAAGACGGGGTGACGGCCGACGCCGAGGAGACGCTTCGCCCGCCGGTACTCGTCCCCGCGACCCACCCGGATGACGAAGCCGGTCGCGCAGTCGCACACGCTCAATCCTCGCGCCGGGCCGACGAATGCAGCTTCCCGCAGGTCGGACACGTGCAGTCCGGCAACGGAGCCGAGTCCGCCTTGCGGTTCCACTGCTCCGGCGGCTCCAATTCGGACAGACGCTGAGCAAGCTCATCGTCGAGCGTCGCGACCTCAGACAGCAACGCTTCCGAAAGGTGAACCGTCACAAGGGTTTCGTCGTCGAGCTCGGCGAGGAACGGAGCCAAGAGCTCAGCGGTCGGGTCACCGTGGACGGTGTTCATGTTCACCGCGATCCGGCCCGCGGCCTGGTCGTCGATGTCGGCAACCACGGCATCGATGTGCGTCATGCCCAGCTCACGCGCCGCCATCACCCGATGGTTGCCGGACACGACCTCGTAATCGTCCGTCCCATGTGGGCGGAGAAGAACCGGGGCCAGAAAACCGTCCCTGGCAATGCTTGCCTTCAACGCGTCCATCTGATGTGGACTGACGAACTGCGGGTTCCGGCGAAGGGCGACGCACCGGTCAACCGGGACGCGCTCCAAACGGTGAAGCATGGGCAACTCGATTCGGCTAATGCGTCACGCTATGTGCAGCACTACGGGCGCAGTGTCCGTCCGACCGGGTGGCATGATCGCCACCCCCCTAGGGGTGGTGCCCACTGTGGGCGGTGCCCTAAGTGGGCGGTGGTCAGTGCACAACCTGTTGCAGCCAAAGGGTTCCCGCGACGACGAGCACGAGCAGGGCGGCGAGGGCGACGATGATGCGGAGGTTGCTCACGGGGGTCCGATCGGTGGGAAGGTGGCGTGTCGGCCATCGGGGTCGTACTCGCCGATGGCGTGCAGTCCGCAGGCGGTGCAGTCGAGGACGGGGCGGTATCGCGCGGTGATCTTCATGCCTTGGCCTGACAGCGAGTACTCACCGATGCGGTTGGGGATGAGCTGGTGTGTCAGGGAAAGGGCGTGAGGCACGGAGCAGTTTGGGCAGGGGGAGCTGTCTACTGTGGGCATGTCCGTCGTGGATTGGTTGCCGTGTCCCGTGTGCGCTGAGCGTGGCGGGGTTGGTCTGTCGTACGGCGTGGAGGCTGGGCCTCAGCCGTGGCGGGTGCAGCTGTGTCCGGTGCTGACGTGTGTCCGGTGTGGGCTGCGGCTGGTGGGTGAGTACGTGGACGGGGGCCGCGTGTCGTTCCCTGAATTTGGGGGGCGCACGGCCGGGAGTTGAACCCGGTTGCCGTTGCCGCTCTCATGCGCCCGTGGGTACCCGCGGCAAGTTGGTGCCCGATGTGGGCGTTGGTGTCCTCGGGCTCGAGAACTGCCCACTGTGGGCTAGAGGACGGCCCGGACGAAACAGTCCTTGGCTTCGAGCAGCTTCCGCAGCCCGGCGGTCAGCTCGGGGCCGTCGTCGAGGTGTTCGAGCATCGTCTCGGCGAGGTCGCAACACGCCTGAGAGACGGTGCGCATGTCCTCGCGGGAGAGGTGGTCAGCGTCGAAGAACCGGGCAATTTGAGCGGTGGCGGGGTGTCGCCCCTCGGTGTCGATCACCGGTCCACCGTGAGGTACTGGGGCTGAATGGTGATGCTGAGGTTGCGGCTGTTGCCGTCGTGGTGGCCGTAGGCGCTGACCTGGACGCCGAGGCCGTCCCGCTCGGGGAAGTCGTCGAGCTCGGCGTAGATGAGCTCCCGGGCGCGGTCGGCCTGGCTGGTGTCGCCGTGGACTTCGGCGGCTTCGAGCTGCTGCCGGACGTGGTGGACGGGTCCGGATGCCGACATGGAAAAGCTCACGGGGGTTCCTTCCGCGTGTCGTTGCCCGGCACGCGGAAGGCGTCCCGGGCGGGTTAGGGGGTGAGGGTCCAGCCGGGGAAGTAGTACTTCCGGCCGTCCGTGCGTGCGTGCATGACCATTTGAGCCAGCCATTGGACCCAGCCGTCGGCCAGCTCCTGGACGAGGTTGGTGCAGAGGTGCCGGGTCGCGACTACGGCGAAGTAGGCGAGCTCGTTTGCGTCCTTGAGCGGGAGCGCGAGACACGGCCCGGCAGTGGAGTCCTCCGGGGTGTAGTCGAGCTGGATCGAGGCGTCCGGGTCGTACCCGAGTGCCTGGAGCCCGTCTACGACGGCGTACCGGTAGAACGGCTGGGTTTCGCGGCCGGTCATGCGGTCGGGGTGGTGTCGTTGCCGGGCTGGTCAAATTCCCCGTCCTTGGCCCCCGCGGTGAACGCGGCCCACTCGCTCGGGGTGAACACGAGGACGTGGGCGTCCGGGTTGCGTGCGGCGTCGCTGGCGTTCCGCACGAGGGTGTACGTCACGCCCTGGTGGACGTCGGTCCACTCGGCGACTTCGTACGGGTTGGGGGAAGTGCCGGCGGCGGGTTCGGCGAGGGTCCACGTGAGGGTGTTGAGGTCGAGCTCAGCCGGTAGTGCCTTGCGGTCGGTCATGCGCTGAGGCTATCCGGCGGGCTCGGGTCGACTCTTGCTGAGTCTTGGCCTGGTGGCAGTCGCGGCAGAGCGATTGCAGGTTGCTCGGGTCGTACCGCTCGCCCCCCTCTGAGAGCGGCTGTACGTGGTCGACCTCGGTCGCGAGGTGTCTGCACCCGGCCCGCTGACAGAGCGGCTGAGAGGCGAGCTGAGCGGCGCGGAGACGTCGCCACCGGCGGGTGCTTCCCGCGGACCAGCTCGGGGACGCGCGGCCCCAGCTCGGCGAGCACGTCGGACAGCGGTTACCGGCTGGTAGCAACCGGCCGCAGCGACACGCCCGAGGAGGAAGTTTCGGCAGGTCGTAACGCCCTTCCGGTACTAAACGACATCGTTAATGCAAGTACGTCATCCTGCCGAGGAGACAAGATCGATATGACAGTTGAGAGCACGAGCGAGGCGTACGACCTCGCTGTGATCGAGGACAGGGCGCGTGAGCGTGCGCACGTCGCGGAGACGGTGATCAAGTACCGCCAGACCGGTACCGACGTCCTGACGTCGGTGCTGGAGGGCCGGGAGGCGCTGACCGCGCCGGTCTGGGCTCGGGTGAACCTGGACTTGATCGCGTTCCTGCGGGCCGAGCTGGCCCGCCGTCGCACGGGCCGGGTCCAGGTGCCGCACAGGAGCGTTGACGCGCCGGACGTCTGGGTTGGGTTGACGGTCCGGATGCTCGACGGCCTTGAGTGCGTGATGTGCGGGGTCGACTTCGCGGTTGCTGAGGTCAGCTCCCGCCCGGTCGGCCGAGCGTCGGTCCGGGGTGGGGCTCAGGTGTTCGCGTGCGCGGGTGCCTGCGAGGGACGGGCGGAGCCGTTCCGGCCGCGGTCAACGACCTGTGAGGCAACGTCCTGCACCGCCTACCGACACGAACACCGTGACGAGACCTGGGGCTACATGGGGTGCCGCACGTGCGGTAAGCCTGCGCACTGGGATTCGGTCGTGGAGGACATCCAGCACGATGACGGTTCCTCGTGCGCGGACGTCACCCCGAAGCCCTGGCCGGACGTCGTGGTGCACACGTTCGGTTCGACCGGGACCGCATACGACATCGGTCAGTGCTGTGACGACATCCGCTCCGGTGACCTGATTTCCGTTCCGTCGGAACACGTCTTGGCCGTCATGGTGGACGCGTGGCCGATGGCGGTCACGAAGGAAGCGGGCGAGTTCCACTACGTCAATCAGGAGCCGGGTCAGCCCTATTTGGACGCGTTCGCGTTGCTCGACCGCGGGAAGTACGCGCCGAGTCTCGCGTACGCGCTGATGTTCCTTGCTCAGTCGGGTAACGCGTCGTTGGTCAAGGAGGTCTGATCGTGGGCAGCGTGAGCGGTCGCCGGGTGAAGCTCGGTCGTCCGGAGATCGGGAATCGAGCGACGCTCGCTTTCGGCGACCGTCTTGCGCTGCTGGATCGTTGGGCAGCGCGTCACCGCAAGTCGCGTGCGGCTGCTGTGCGACTTGCGGTTGACGCGCTGCTCGCCCGGGAGGCGCTTGCCGCCCGGTGGCTTAAGGAAGCACGCGGACTCGACCCGAAGTCCTGCCGCGCAATGGTTTTGAACGAGCTGGCGGCGGAGTTGCTTGCCAGCGTTGATATCGAGGGAACGAAATGAGCACTGACAACCCGATCCGCCTGTCCGAAGAGGACACGTGGAACATGTGGGTCGACTCGGTCGACGCGCGTCGCTTTTGGGCGGACGTCCGGACTGAGCACATCGACAACGCTGCCAACGGTGACGTTGCGTCGTGGTACGTCGATTTCGTGCTGACGGAGACGGATGAGCCGGTCTACCGGATCGACCACGAGCGCATCCTTTCCGCCCTGCGCACGATCGCGGAGAGCGGGGACGCGGTCGACCTGTTCGACGACGAGGTTGTTGAGACGGTGCGCGCGATCGTTTCCGCGCCGGACAACGGAAAGGCGACCGACGAGGTCTGCCAGCTCGACGTGTACGGGTTCAACGCGATCGTTCAGGTCGCGTCGGTCGGAAAGGTCAAGCTCTGATGAGCGAGCAAGACGGGAAGTGGTATTGCGTCGAGTACTGGCGCGAGGACGGAGTCAAGGACACCGAGTCGTTCGAGACGCGTTACGCGCGTGCCCGGTGGCTGGAGTCCGCTACCGAGGACATCATTCGCGTGTACGAAACTCGTTGGGACGTCTGATGGCTCGACGGTCGTCGTTGCGCGTCCCTGAGCGCTTCGTTCGATGGGTTGCCACGACGGACCCGTACTCGGTCACGTTGGTGCGGTCGAGCGCTTACGGGAAGATCCTCGCGGCTCCATCCAATGCGGACGGTTCGCGTGACGTCTCCGGCCTGACGTCGGGCGAGCTCGACGCGCTGACGGAGTCCGCCGAGTGGTTCGAGCAACGCGCACAGGCGGACTTGGACGCGGCGCGGGAGCTTGCGAGCCGAGTCGTGGCGCTGGCCGAGCCTGCGCCGAAGACGAGCAAGCGAGCCACCAACGACGTGATCCGGAACCTGCGGAAGTCCGAAGAGCACGATCCGACGTACGCGGACGTCGGGTTGTCGTTCGACTTGGCGGACGTCGCGTCGTTCCGGACTCAGGCGCGCCGCTGGCTGGTGGACAGGTCGAACCTCAAGACCGCCACGATCGACAGTGCTGATTGGACGGAGGTATACGAGACGTTCCGCGACCTTGCGTCCGGCTAGCGTCCTCTGGGTACGCGAAAGCCCCTCAACCCTTCCCCGGTTGAGGGGCTTTCGTGTGTTCACCGGCAGCCTGGGGGCGGGCCGAGAGAACCGAGGGGGTCACGTGGGGATACGACTCCCACGCTGACCGTTTGAGGGTTACATGCTGGTCAGGTGCCGGACAACCTTCCGCGAGGGCGAGTCGGCCGGCTGTGAACGATCCTGGCAAGGTTCGTCCACAATGGGCTCCTCGGCCTCTCCGTCGTAGTGACGGAACCGGGTCGGTCCCGGCTCGTCGCGGTTATCGTCCACAGTGGGCTTGAGCGCCTCGTCACCGCCGAGCCATCGGACGATGTCGGGGTCGGGCGGTGTCTTGGCCACGATGGGCTCGGCGGCTTCCTCGGCGTCGTCGCCGTACAGGTAGCAGGCGAGGACGTTCCTCGCGTGCCGGACGGCCTCCATGAGTTGGTGTGCGGTGTCGACGTCCTGGAGCACCAGGCGGACGGCGCATCCGTCGGCCGCGACGTCACCGATGACGACCTCAGCAACGCCCTCGATCGGGTAGAGCTCGGCTTCTACCGGACAGCCGGGCTGGATGTGGTGTCGGTCGTCGCTGACAATTCCGGTCATGTTGCTCTCTCCTGGTGTCTCACTGATCAATCGGTTTCAGGGCAAAAATGGGCTTGAGATTTCCTTCGGCGTCGAAAGGCGAATCGAGTGGGCCTATTACTGATTCTTCACATTCCTTATCGTCGTCGAGAGTGAAGAACGTAATCTTCATTCGGTAGCCCAGCAGCAGGGCGTATTGTTGCAAACTGTCAAATGCAGCTTGCCGACCGCAGGTTTCCAAGGTATGAAGTCTGCCGGGCGTTAGCCCTAGTTTCGTTGCCGCATCGCGGTAAGACCAGCCGCGGGCCATTCGGAGTTTGCGGATGGTTCGCTGCGCCTTTTCTAATTCACGCATCGCCTCGGCCGCAGTCTCGTTGTCGTATACGTCCTCATGGTGAGGCACGCTTGAAACCCTCCCTTTTGTGAAGTGCTTAGTATTCGCTTGCCAGGATGCCAAGGGCTTGCCCGAGGAAGATTGACGCATCCGCTACCCCGTGAATTGCGTCCGCACCTTCCCTGATTCTGCCCTGAATCTGTGAGACGTCTTTTGTCGTTCCGTCGGGTAGCACTGCGGCGATAAACATGGCGACTTCAGTCCACTTTTGGAGAACCGGTATCAGCATCTTGTAAAACTCGTCATTCTTTGCTGCCGCTTGAGCCAAATCGGCTTTGATCTGCTCGGGCGTCATGCGTTCTGCAGAGCCTCGGCGGTGGCAGAGCAGGACATCCCGCAGAGCTCAGAGAGCAGGCTCAGCGCGGCGGGCGTCAGCGTGATGACGTCCTTGGCTGCGGGGTATCCCTTGCGGCGCGAGAGAGCGACGCGCGCCCATCTGGCCGCGGGGCGGAGCTCGGCCCGCGTGGACTTGGCAACGGCCCGGAGGTTCACCCGGACCTCGTCGGGTTGCGTGACGGCGTTCTCCTCGACCGCGGCAACGACGTCGATCGGCTTGACGCGGAGGACGTAGCAGATTTCGAAGAATCGCGTAAACGTCATTTTCCGGCTTCCGCTTTCGTATGCCGCGATAGTCTGTATTGAGGCGTAGACGTCGAGTTTATTGTAAAGCGCGCTCTGGAGATCTTTCCGGGTCCACCCCCGAGCTTGTCTAATCTTTTTGAGCTGCACTCCAAGGAATTCGGAGGTGTTTTCGGTTATCGGGTGAGACAAATCTACGTTTCCTTTCGAGGACGTAGAGCGTGTTTTGGGCTGCCCGCACCCTGTGCGCGGATGCGTTCGGCGACCGTCATTTCTAGTCGGTGTGGCTGCTCGGCTGGTTGTCGTGGCTTTAGGACCACTGTGGGCGCTTCGTCGGCGTTGAACCGTTCGACCTCGCGCCGTACGTACTCGGCGTGGTCGTACGCGTCTTGTGCCGACCAACCGGCCTCGTTTCTCAGCGTTTCCAGCCGATGCAGGAACCGCCGCCCAATGAGGACGGCGGCGAGTACACACAGGCTGGGCCAGAGCAGGCACAGCAGTACCCCAGGAAGAGTCATCCGGGGTCACATCGTCCGCGGGGGAAGGATCTTCGCGGCGGTGGGGGCGCCGGGCTGGCCGGGGTCCGGTAGTTCGGAGAGCGCTTTGAGCGCTTCCTCTAAGGTGACGTCTTTTCGTGTCCACACAACGAATCCGTTCGGGTCCGTGCGTTGGACCATGACGTCCTCTTCGTGCTTCATGGCGAGGAGGTCAACGGAACCATCGTCGTGAGGGTGGATCACCACGGATGCGTCCGGTAGGTGGTCGAACGGGATGTAGTGACCTGACCGGATTCCCTCGCCTAGCTTGCGCATGGCGTTCGAGGCGGTTCCGAAGTCCTCGGCGGGTTGGTCTGACATGGGTGTCCCCCGTGTTCGTCTGTTGTGGGCTGTGCCGGTCGGCGTGATGCGGACGGTCACAGTCGGACCGTCCAGCGCTGGGTACGGTCCGGCTGAGCGGTGTCGGGGTTCACGCTCAGCCGGACCGCGATGATGGGCCGCCAGTCCTCGGCGCGGGAGGTGGCCGCGGGGGTGTCCCCGAGGCTGGCGGCCTTGCGGGCGGCGCTCAGGGCGCGCATCGGACCGGTCATCCGTTCCTTGCGGCGACGCCGAGCTGCCTGCCGGTACTTGCGGACGCCCAGGAAGATGAAGCCCGCCAGCAGAGTGCCGGCGGCTGCGCCGTACGCTGCGACGTGCCACGTGATGACGTGCACTGGGCGGACCCCCTTCCCTGGGGCGTCGGGTGTTTGGTAACGGTGACGCGTTACCAATATGAGTGGTCACAGGGTTGAGCGCAACCGTTACCGTTGGTCCGATCGGGTACCTTCCCGACACGCGCTGTTACCGCCTATCGTTTGGTTCATGGTTGTGACCAACACGCCCCCAGGGATGGCCCTCGGTCGCCTGCTGCGGCAGTGCCGAGAAGAAGCCTTTCCGGGCAAGGATCGCCGCGGTTCGATGCGACGCGTCGCCGCGCTGATCGGCGTTACGCACGCGGCGTTGTCACAGTGGGAATCTGGAAAGCGAACGCCGAGCGTTGAGAATGTCGTTCGACTTTTGACGATTTACAAGATTACCGGCGAGAAGTACAACCGCATTGTTGATATCGCTCGGCACGCCGGTCAGTCGAGCTGGGTGACGAGCGGTGCGATGGGTATTTCTCAGGCTTTGGCGGGCGTCCTCGAATTGGACGCTACGGCTAAGCGGATGTTCAAGTGGGCGCCGTCGTTGTTTCCCGGATTGACTCAGTGTGGGCCGTACGCGCGCGCGTTGATTATGGGTCGTTCGCGGAGTCCGCGGGGTGAGGTCGAGGCCAAGGTGACCTTGCGCGTTGGCAGTCGCGAGACGGTTAGCCGGAAGGGTGCGCCTGAGCTGACCGTGGTCGTGGGCGGTCAGGCGTTCGATCAGCGGGTTGGTGGCCTGGCCGTGATGGCTGAGCAGGGTCGCCACATGCTCAAGATGGACGCTGAGCTGCCGAACGTCACGTTCCTGGTGCTGCCGGTCGGCTGGGGGTATGAGCAGGACGAGAACATTCCGGAGGACGAGCGGAACGGCTGGCACGAGGGCCTGAGCGGCCCGTTCGAGCTGTACGAATTCGAGGACCGGTCCCCGGTCATCTATCTCGAACATTTCCGTTCGTCGGTGTTCCTCTCTGATGATGACGACGGTCAGGACGTCGACGATTACAAGGCCGCAGCGGAACGTATCCGCTGTGCGGCGATGAATCCCGAGGACTCGCGGGCTTTCATCGCCGATTGGGTTAACAGTCTGGAGAGGACGGAGTGAGCAACACAACGACAAAGCCGAGTTGGGTCGGTTTTAAGAAGTCATCGCGCAGCAACAACGAGACGGACTGTGTCGAGGTGCACCACACGCTCGGCAAGATCCGGGACAGCAAGGACCCTGCCAAGACAGAGGTCGACGGAGACGCGGCTGCCCTCGTGGCCGCGGTTAAGGCTGGCATCGTCTAGAACCGGCTGGCCTAACCCGAAGTAGGCGAATGCGCCCCCCGCAAGCTGCGCGGGGGGCGCATTCGCGTCTAAGCGTAATCGGTAACAGGCTGGGAAGACTAGTTACCGTTCTGGCTGGTCGTCTGCTGTCCGACGAGGTCGAGGACGTCCCCGATGCGGCACAGCGGCCGGTCCCGGTTGCTCTGGCGCTGGTGGTAGACCCGCCCATTGTGGAGCCAGGCGCGCGGCACGAGCCGTCCTCGGTTGATCCAGACACGGAGCGTTCCGAGCCGGATGGGGTGACCGTAGACGGCCGGGAGGGCGCGGGCGATCTCCGTTACCGTTGCAATCCGGTCCTCGACGAGGTCGAGCAGCCACGCGCGCCGCTGGGTGGTGTCGTACTGAGCTCGGCACGCCTGGCACCGGATGATGTCCGCGACCGGCCGTCCTCGGTCGTCGGCTCGGCAGTAGAGATCTCGGCCGCACTCGCACGGACCCGCGTAGAACAGCGGCGGCGGCCGGTCGATCACCTTGCGGGCCTCACGGACGGCGTACCTGACTTCGGCGACGAGCTGGCCCGCGTCGGGCTGGTAACGGGCGCGGTCCAGGAGCGTCGCCAGAGCGCGCGCGTGGGTCCACGGGTTGTCGGATACCGGGGGCTCGACGCCGACGCGCTCAGCGACGCTGAGGGACCAGGGCTTGAGGGTGTGCGTGAGCGTCGACAGGGCCTGTACCGCCGGGTAGTGGAGCGGGAGGGGCGTTTCGGTGCCGGGCGCGGCGACGACGTCCCCGGCGGGACCGACGCGGCCGAGCCGGGCGAGGGTGACGCCGAGCTGATCGACGAGCCATGCGACGGACACGAGCTCGCCGAGGGTTTCGACGGTGCAGGAGTGGCACACGAACGCGTCTCCGGCGGGCCGGTCGCACTTGTCGACGGCACACGGGTTGTCGGTCACGTGAGCTCCCCTCGTCGGCAGCAGCCGTCACACCAGCCGTGAGCCTGGACCATGCCGCGCTGAACGGACAGGTCGTCGGGGTCGGGGTGGGCGATCCCGTGCGAGCAGACCCGTTCCATGAAGTCGAGGTCAGTCCGCCAACGCATGGGCGCGTCCCTGAGCGGGTGGTCACTCGGGTTGTGCACACAGCACGGTTGCCCGGCGCATCGTTCCCAGTTGTGAGCCCAGAGGATGAGGCTGCCGCCGGTCAAGCCGACGACTTCGACCGTCGTCCGGTTGGGGCCGTAAGCGCGGTCGAGGCCGAACGGGTGCCAAGGGTTCATGAGGGACGGCGGCGCGGGCTGGGTGGGCTGTGTGGTCCCGGGTTCGTCCTGCCAGACGGCCTGGCACTCTTCGGAGCACCAGAACAGCGACGGGGAGTCCGCCTCAAGTGGGCACTCGCACACGGGGCATTCGCCGAGGTCGACGTTCACGGGGTGTCCTCCTCGGGCAGAGTGCCGGCGGCGGGCTCGTCGTTGGCGGGCACGCGTTTGGCGAGGGCTCGAGCCAGGGTGTTGACGAGTCGGTTGAGGCGCGCGACCTCGATCACGAGTCCGCTGTTCCGTCCGACTGCGGCGTCAAGCTGATCGGTCAGGGCCGTGATCTGGTCGTTGGGCTGGCCGTCGCACGTGGGGCAGGCAAGCTCGTCCTCGTCGACCCACACGCCGTCAGGGGCGTGTACGAGCTCGGCGAACACGGTGTCAGCCTCGGGGTGGAACGCGTGCGCGAGGTCGCGCAGGGCGAGGGAGATCACCCGGCGGTGGTCGGCGTCGATGTCGGGGAGCTCGGCGAGCTGCAGGACGGCGACGAGGACGCCCGCGGCGACGTCGGGACGTCGGGACGGGCGGAGCGTGCGGACGAGCTCGTCCACGCGAACGGTACGGGGGGCGTTCACGGTCTCTCCTATGTGGGCCATTCGCACCGCGTGAGCGGCGCGGTTTCGGGCTGGTGGCGGGTGGGAAGCACGCCGAGGTACTGGGCTCCCATTGAAGCGAGGACAAGCGCGTCCGCCTGGTTGTCGTCGAATGAGCCGGTCGGTGCCCACACGGGAGCCCAGAGGTTCAGGACGGCGGTGCGGACAGCGTCCTTGTCGGCGTTCCCGTTGCCGGTGATCCACTTCGCGCGGTTACGGGGTGGGACGACGGCGGCGGGGATGTCGCGCCGGAGGAACTGAGCGGCGAGGAACCACCACAGTCCGGCCCGGTCCCATGCGGACGCGGACACGGTCGACCCGTAGGACGGTCCCTCGATCACGACGAGGTTGGCGGGCAGGGACCACGCGCCGACGTCGCGGGAGATCTCGGCGAGCCGCCGGTACCGGTCGGGCACGGTGGCTCCCTTGTGTCCGGTCGACGGCCGGACGGCGGTGTCCACAGTGAACGCCCGCTTGTGCGGGTCGACGAGGATGCGCGCGAGTCCGGTCCGCCGTAGTGACGGGTCGATTCCGATGATGGTCAGCACGCTCACGGGCCGCGGGTCTCGTCCGGCTCGGTGAGGTCGAGCTCGACGCGCTTGATCGAGCCGCCGAACGTGCACACGGCAGTGATCTCGGCGTCCACTCCGGGCGGCAGCCAGCGCGTGAGGTCGGCGCACAGCTCTGCGGCGGTGAACGTCTTGCCGTGCGGGGTGATGATGAGCTTCACGGGTTCTCCTCGGCGGTGTCCACTTCGGGCGTGAGCGGCCGGAGCCGGGCGGGGTGGACGAAGTGGGCGAGCTCGGGTCCCTTGCCGCGGTCACCGCGGCACGGCTGGCCGGTCTCTGCGTGGCACCAGGGGCACGGCCGGGCCTTGCCGGTGGCTCGCATGATCGCCAGCGGCGGGTACCCGAGATTCGGGGGTCGGTGCTCAGCGGTCGGCATGGTCGACGTCCCTCGGGTTGCTGGCCGCCCATGCGGACGCCTCGATCACGGCCCAGGTCAGCAACCCGAGGTCACGGGTCCCGTGGGCGGTGCGGAGCATGACGCGATGGGAGATCGGGAGCCGGTCGAAGCACTCGCGGCAGAACGGCAGGGCGGCGACGACGCCGTCGCATCCGCAGTTGCCCAAACAGGACAGGGCTTGCGTGTTCTGATCAGGCACGTTGTGCCTCCTCGTCGGTGTGGTCGCATCGCTGGTACGGGGTGATCGGGATGCGTCGGCCGGGCTCGTACCGCCAGCCTTCGGCGTCGCACAGCGGGCACGCGCGGATCACCGTGCGCTTGAGCTCGTCCCAGGTCGCGGCGGACTTTCGGGCGTCGGCGCACGCTCCGCAGGGCGGGACGGGGCCGAGGTGGTCCCGGTGCCGGGAGCAACGTTCATCCGGTCTTGTGGTTGCGAGATTTCCGTTGGGGGGCGTACCTTCGCGCGCCCGTGTTGTTACCTCCCTACGGGAGGTAACCCCCTGCTTTTCTGGCTCTGTCTCTGTCTCTGCGATCGGTTCGCGATCGTTTTGCGATCCCGGATGCGATCGCACCCGCGATCCCGGCTGCCATGCCGGATGCGATCGCGGCTGCGATCGCTCGTGCGAGCAATGTGGACACTTCGGGTCCGGTCGTCCGGTAGCGACGTGCCACCGGACGTGATTCCCCAGCCCGCCAGCGTTCCGCTTCTGTGCGACCGCCTCAGCGATCTCCGCGGCGCTGCGCTGCCAGTCCAGGAAGTCGTGTACCTCAACGCCCTGGTCGTGAAGCTCGACAAGTCCCGCCTCGATCAGCTCACGTCGCAACCGCGGGGTTCCGCGCTTGGCCCACGCGGACGTCTTGATCAGCCCGTCATTCCGATGCCGGGCGCACCAACACCACGTCTCGACGAGAAAGCGGAACGCCCGATCGGACAGACCCTCGATCTTCGGGTGATCGGGCATTCCCTCGTGGACACGGATAAACGGCCGGTCGTCAGCGACCAACGGTCAGCCTCCCATCTGCTCAGCCAAAGCGACGCGTTCGGCCGGGCTGAGCTGAACGGCAGGGAGCAGACCGGCGCGCGCGGCCCGCACGGCGCGCAGGTCGACGAAGTCATCGGGCGTCCACAGGGGACGGTTCCGCGGCCACGCGTACGGGTTGTCCAGGGTGCGAAGGTCCCAGGCCGCGGGTGCGGCCCATCCGTGCCGTGCGGCCCAGGTGGCAGCCCGATGACACGGTCCGCCCACTTCCGAGTGTTCGCGGTAGAGGTCGAACACCGCGCGCCAGCGCTCGTATCGAACGGTCGGCGCGCTGATGAGCCGGGTGAGGTTGGACTGATTGGGAAGGCCGAGGGCTTCGGCCTGGTAGGCCAGGGACCAGCCAACGCGGGCCAGGGCGTGAACGCGACGGGTCACCCCGCACCCGGTGACCGTGGTCTGAATCGGGAGCGGGGTGAACCCAACGGCGAGGAGAGCGCGGGCGGCTCCATTGTGGATCCGCTGGTACCGGCCGTTGACGAGGCCGCTGACGAACGCGGGTGAGACACCCGCGGCGAGGGCGATCGACTGTGCCGGAAGGTAGGCAGCGATGAGACGGCGGACGTGGTCGCGGGTTTCGGTCGCGTCCACGTGCAGGTACTCGCCACGGAGGAGACGCAACCGGTCCGCCTTGCGCTGCGCGTACGGGCTGAGAGTGGGACTGGCGCGGGTCACGAGCTGCCTCCGGTGATCATGTCGCGGACGCGTCGGAGCGTCCTCTCAGCGGACAGGGCGCGCGCCTTCCAGCGGTCCCGCTCGGTGGTGATCTCGTTCAGCCGCCCGAGCTGTTCCAGCAGGGATGCAAGGGAGTCCGCCGAGCCGTGTCCGTTCGTCTTGGCCTTGACGGTGACCTTCGGTTCCTTCGGCTTGTGCCTGGACAGGTGGGGCCGGATGCTCAGGACGTTCCGGGACACGTAGTCGCAATGGGCACAGCCGTACGCGGTCGAGCCGTCTTCCAGCAGCAGCGTCCGAGTCTGGTCCCAGGTGACCGGTGCGCCGGGCCGGGAGATCGGTGAGGGAGTCGGTTCGTCGGCAAGGACTTCCAGCCCGAACGCCTTCGTTGCGGTCACCACTGGCCGCCCTCGTCCGTGTCCTCGTCGTCCGCCGCCGGCACTTCCGCGGCCCCGTCCACTTCGGGCGCGCCGAGGGATTCGAGCTCGTTCTCAAGGTCAAGGGGCAGCTCGACACGGCCGGTCCGGCGCTCGTGCGCCCGGCGGAGCAGACGACGAAGTTCCTTCGCGTCCGTCTCGTGGTCGCCGACGACCTCAATCGCCCGGATGCGCACGGTGGGGATGATGTCCCCGGAGTCGACGCTTTCAGTCCGCTTGGAACAGTCGAGCAGGACAACGGCGACGTGCACACTCTTGGGGTTCTCGGCCAGCGCGGGAGCGATGACCGCGAGTCCGTTCCGTTCGCCCTCGGGCATGGCTCCGCTGAGCTTGATTCCGCTCACTGGTCGTCCTCCGTGTCGTTGTCCTGGGGGGCCGGGGTTTCGTCGTAGGTCTGCATTTCGCTGAGCAGTGCCTCAAGGGCGGCCGGGAAGTCGTCGCCCGCCTGGGCTTCGAGCTGGCCCAACGTGTCGATCAGTTGCCCGGCTTCGCGAACGGTGAGCTCGGTCGACGAGCTCAGGTCCGGACGGCCGACGATGGCGCGCGCGATGTCGAGCTTGCGTCCGCGGTCGGTGATCTCGTGGTTCGTAAAGAACGCGTGCAACCGGGTGAGCTGGGCTTCGGTGACGGGCCGGTACGGGTCCGGCGAAGGTTCCTCGTCGACCACCTCGGCGTCCTGCGGCTCGTCCTCGCCGGGCAGCGGCGGGGCCGGAGCGGGCTCGACCCTGGCGGGCGCGGGTTCGGCGTCCTCGGGCGGCTTGCGCTTGACGGGCGTCTTGCGCTGGGCGGTGCGCCGCTTCGGCTGTTCGTCCACTTCGGGCGGCTCGGGCGTCACGAGGTGTTCGACGCCGTCGGCGATCTCTTCGGTGGCGTACGCGCCGCCGATGACGTCAGCGAAGATCAAGCGGCACAGCTCGGCGCTGGCGCGGGCGACGAGCATCTGACGCGGTCCCTGCCGCCAGTTCCGTTTCCCGGCAAGGCCCCAGTCGCGGGCGTCCTGGAGAGTCCACTCAACCTCGGTCCATTCCTTCTCACCCCGGCGGCGTCCGAAGACGACACACCGCGTCTTCGTGCGCTCCCCCCACTTCCAGTCGTGTCCGGCCGCGAGGACCATCGCGCGCATCTGTTCCGCGGACAGGGTCGGCGAGCCCTCAACCATGTGGACGGTCCGGAGACTCCGCATGGGACCGATGCCGAGCTCACGGCCGTAGAGCATCGCGGCGGCGACGGCCGGGGCGTTGCCGCGGAGCGCGCGCGGGACGAAGTCCGTGCCGTACACGTGCTCGGCAAGCTCGACGATCGGGCGCATGACCTCAACCCACGAGTCGACCGCGGTCGACTGGGGACGGTCGACCGCGGCCCGGGGCCGGTCGTACTTCTCAAGTTCTCCGGTCATGCGGGGACCTCCAAAGGCGGGGCGGGCAACGGGTCCCCGATCAGCTCGTGCGCGTCGGTGTCGACGAACGCGGCGACCTGTTGCACGTAAAGGAACTGCCGGTGTTCGGCCCGTTCGGCGACGACCGGGACGAGGTGCGCGCCATCGGCGCGGATGTGGACGACGCCGCATCGCTCGACCGGGAGCATCGGCTCTTCGTTGCCCTCGGTCGTCAGGTAGTGCGTCGCGTAGCGGTAGGCCGCGAGTTGCAAAACGGCCTCACGGAAAACGCCGGACTCGGTCGTCTTGAGGTCGAGCAGCCAGACGACCCGCCGGCCGGGCTCGGTGGGGTGCCGGAGATCGGCGATCAGGTCGAGCGTGCCCGCGTAGCCGTAGTCATGGGAGACAACGACCGCCTCGACGGCGAGCGGCTGAACGTCCCAAGTGTCCAGGAACGAGACGTACGACTCGACGTGACCGGCGATCTCCTCGGGCACGTCGACTTCGTGTCCGCGGGCCAGCTCGTCGCCGAGCCGGTGCACTTCGGACCCGCGACGCGCGGCGGCGTCACGGTGCTCGAACCGGGCACGGGACAGCCGCTTGACCCGCTCGCTCGGCGGGAGGTCGCTGAGCTCGTCCCAGTAATCAAGGGCGTAGTCGATCGTGGTCCGGGCGGACCATTCGATGAGGGCAGGCTTGGGACAGCCGTTGCCGAGGATGGTCGTCACTCCGGGGACGCGCTCCCCGGCCGCGTCGCGGTAGCTGTGTCCCTTGCCGTGGTTACGTCGGCTGATGGGCGGGGTGAACCTAGGCACCGCTGTGCCCCCGTCCCTTGTGACGGCGGTACCGGCGCATGGCGTCGGCGAGGTCGGCCCACTGGTCGTCGCTGCCGGGCCGGTCGACCGGGTCCGTGCTGAGCTCGACCGCGGCGCGCACGGTGAGCGCGACGAGGACGGCCAGGGCGAGCACCAGGGCGACGACGATCAGGCCCGGGGTCACGCGTCGGTCCCGCTCGGAACGGGGGTTGCCCCCGGCTGGCTTCCGTCGTGGCGCGTCGGCTTGCTCTCCGCGACCGAAACCCCGGTCAGACGCTCGACGAGCGCCACAGCGGGAATCAGGGTCGACGCGATGTCCGGAAGATCCGGGATACGATGACGGCCGTTCACGGTTCCGTCCTCTCTGATGTTGTGATCGTGAACGGGCGGGCGGTCCGTCAGCCGGGTCCGTCGCTGACGCGCCGTCCGCCCTTGTCTTGTGGGGCCTGGTCAGGCGCTGCGCATCGGAACGACCCGCGCGCACCCGCACGCCCGAGCCGAAGCACGGGCGGCCTGGTGATCCGCGCGAATCCAGGCGTCGACCGAGTCGACGTGAACCCGCCAGTGGCCGCGGTCGGTTCGCTGGTGTCCGTGGAGCTCACCGGAGTACAGAGCGGCCCGAACGCGGACGACGTGACGTCCGGCGCGGTCGGCCGCCTGCTGCGCGGTGAGCCACGGGGACGTGAGCTCGTGCTCCGTCCCGACGACGTCGGGGACGTCGGTGGGGTGTGTCGTCATGCACTCAGGCTAGCTACGTGACGCTATCGCGCAACGTCGCGTCACGCGACACTCTCACGTGCTCTGACCAGCGCGTTTACGGTGCCGAGTGAGTCACACCGGTGTGATTCCGCAGGTCCGCGCCCCATGATCGAATTACGTCACGTACCATCATGTTGCGTGACGTTGCGAGACGGAGGTTGAATACCACCCATGACGGTGATGCAGACAGAGACAGACGCACTGGTGCAGCTCGGCGAGACGGTGCGTGACGCGCGTGAGGCCCGCGGGTGGTCGATCAAGCTTGCGGCGTCCCGCGGAGGCGGGGACCAACGCTCGTGGTCGACAGTCGAGAAAGGGCGGCCGGTCAAGCCGACCACGTACCGGAACCTAGCGACGGCGTTCGGGATAGACGCCGAGCTGATCACTAACGCCGCCGACTCAGCGGACGCGCTCCCTGAGCTCGTCACCGCGTTACGCGCCGTCGTCGAGGCTCCGTCCACAGAGGGCGCGGCTGCGGCCCTGGCCGAGGTTGACCCGGCCGACCTCGACGACGCGCGGTTACTCGCGCTGCTCCGCGCGTGCGCCGACGAGCTGGAGGCGCGACTAGCCAGCCGGGCCGGACGGCTCGACGTGATCGAGGAAGCCCTACGGGCAGAGCGGGAGGTGAAGCGACCAACAGCCGAACGAATCAGTCAGCAGATCACCAGTGAGATAAGGAAAGGAACGCCCTAGATGGCTTGGGCAGAGAAACGACCGAACGGCCGATACCGCGGGTGCTACCGCGACCGACACGGACACGTGCGGTACCTACCGGGGACCTTTTCGTCCAAAGCGGAGGCGGAACGTAAGGCGGGAGCGAAAGAGGACGAGGTTCGCGCCCGTAACTCCGCGGACGTGTCCCCGGACAACCGCAAACTCACGATCGGCGAATGGGTCGATTCCTACTGGGAGAAACGCAAGGTTGAACCGGGCACATTGAAGCGGGACACGTCGAACCTGAAAACGCACGTCCTGCCGTACTGGGAGGACAAGCGGCTCAGGGACGTGACTCGTGACGACGTTCAGGAGTGGGTCGACGCGCTCACCGTCACCAGGGCTCTGAACGGCCCGAACAGGGGTGCACGGCTCAAGCCCGCGACTATCGTGCGGATCTATCTCGTGTTCTCCGGGATCTTCAAAGAGGCGATCGTCGGAAAGCCGAAAATGCCGTACACTCCGTGCATTAAGATCGACCTTCCGAAGATTGAGCCGCCCGAGGAGCATTTCCTTTCGCGTTCGGCGTTTGCGCGATTGGTTGCGCAAGCTCCGAATCCGGAAACGGAAATGTTTTGCTATCTCGGGGTCGGTACCGGAATGCGGTACGGCGAGATCATGGGATTGCACCGTGAGCGGATCGACCTTGAACAGCGGATGATCACTGTTCAGGAGACGTACGATCAGATGATGTTCGATATCAAGGGCTACCCGAAGTCGCGCAAGCGTCGCGGTATCCCGATCTCGGGCGAGCTTTGCGAGAGATTGGCCCGGTACATGGACGAGTTTCCGGCTCGCCCATGCCCGGTCGCCCACCGGTCCCACGAGGGCGCTGAGCAGAAATCCTGCCGAGGATCGTTGCTGCTCATGTCCTCACGTGAAGGAACCGAAGTGCGCGGCACCCAGTTTAGGTACGAGTGCTGGGGGCCGATGGTCCGGGCTGCCCAAATGGAAGAGGTGACCGCCCACGACCTCCGCCACACCTACGCGTCATGGATGATCCAGGGGAACCCGGCGATTGGTCAGCGGGGTCTGACGCTGGACGAGGTGAGTGAGTTGTTGGGCCATTCCAGCGTGCTCGTCACGAAGCGGTACGCGCACCTGGCGGGGGTCCATTGGGACCGCGCCCGCGAGGTGATCGAGGGCCGACCGTCGTCCGGCGGGGACACCCCGGACCCGGGGACTCCGGCCGCTCAGGAACTCGTCCGGGAGCTCGCCGGGTTGTCGGTCGCGGAATCTGCTCCCATTCTGCTCCCTACGGGGTCCGAGGACGGGGGCGCGGAGATCATCTCTCTCGACCGTTTCCGCAGGAAGAGCGGGTGATCTGATGGGCTAGAACGTCATGTTGCACCCCGCTCCGCATCGTCGAGGTAGTGGGTGGTCAGCAGGATGGTGGTGCCCTCGGCGGCGAGGTCGCTGATCAGCGACCAGAACTGCCGTCGGGCCTCGGGGTCGAAGCCGGTGGTCGGCTCGTCGAGGAAGAGCAGCTCGGGCCGGCCGATGATGCCGAGCGCGACGTCGACGCGCCGCCGCTGCCCGCCCGAAAGCGACTTGACCCGCGCCTTGGCCTTCTCGGTGAGCCCGACCTTCTCGATGACCTCGTCGGGGTCACGCGGGTCGGGGTAGTACCTGGCGAAGTGCCGCACGGTTTCCGCGACGCTCAGCTCGGCGGCGTCGTTGGCGGTCTGCAGGACGATCCCGATCTTCGACCGCCACGCGCGACCGGCCTTGCCGGGGTCCGCGCCGAGCACGCTGACCTCGCCCGCGGTCCGCTGCCGGTGGCCTTCGAGGATCTCGACGGTCGTGGTCTTGCCGGCGCCGTTCGGGCCGAGCAGGGAGAAGACCTCCCCCGGGGCGATGTCGAGGTCGAGCCCGGCCACCGCCAGGTGACCGGGGTACTGCTTGCGCAGGCCGCGCACGCTCACTGCTGTGGTCATGGCTCACAGCCTGGTCGCCCGCGGGCTCGATCGGGAGCAACGGCCAGCTGAATCCCGGTGTCCACCGTTCGGTGGACAGAGTCGTCAGCCGGGCCGCCTGGTTCCACGGGAAACCTCGAAAACGCTGTCATACAAGGGAAAACCGGAAATTTCCGCCCCGCATAACCGCCGTGAGGGTGAACGCCGCTATTGACAACTTGTCTAACATGACAGAATGTCTCACAAGTGGGTGACCGCCAGCGACGGTGTCCGCCTCTCCGTCACCATCGACGGCCGGGAAGACGGGCCCACGGTCGTGCTCGTGCACGGCTATCCCGACAACAGCTCGATGTGGGGCGGGGTGGCCGCGTCGCTGAAGGCGAAACACCGGGTCGTCACCTACGACGTCCGCGGGGCCGGACAGTCGGACAAGCCGGCGGGACGCGCGTCCTACCGGTTGGACCAGCTGGCCGACGACCTGCGCGCGGTCGTCGAAGCGGTGCAGCCCACCGGCAAGGTGCACCTGGTCGCCCACGACTGGGGCTCGATCCAGACCTGGCACGCCGTCACCGGCGACGGGCTGCGCGGCCGGGTCGCGTCCTACACGTCGATCTCCGGCCCGAGCCTCGACCATGCCGGCGCGTGGTTCCGCGCCCAGCTCACCCGGCCGACGCCGAAGCGGCTCAAGAACGCGCTGAGCCAGTTCCTGCACTCGTGGTACATCCTCGCGTTCCAGCTCCCGCTGATCCCGGACCTGCTGTGGCGCACCGGTCTGCTGGGCAAGCAGATCCAGCGCATGGAGCCCGACGCGGCGCCGCCGGACAAGTCCGACGGCCGCTACGGCCTCGAGCTGTACCGGGCCAACATGTTCACGCGGCTCTCGCGGCCCGCCCCGCGGCCCGCCGACGTCCCGGTGCAGGTGCTCGCCCCGACCGGCGACGCCTACGTCACCACGCCACTGCAGACCGAAGTCGCGCGCTGGGTCCCCGACCTGCGGATCCGCCGGGTCGTCGGGACGCACTGGGTCACCCGCGCCAAGCCGGAGGTCGTCGCCAGGGCCGCTGCGGAGCTGATCGAGTACGCCGAAACCGGTGCCGAAAGCCGGGCGCTCCGCCAGGCCCGCGTGGGCGTGGGCCGGTTCGCGCACAAGCTGGTCGTCGTCACCGGTGCCGGCAGTGGCATCGGCCGGGCCACCGCGCTCGCCTTCGCCGTGGAGGGCGCCGACGTCGTCATCACCGACATCGACTCCGCGGCCGCGAAGGAAACCCTGAAGCTGCTGGGAGACCACGGTGCCGCCGAGTACACAGTGGACTCTTCGGACGGCGGGGCCGTGCACCGGTTCGCGCAGGATGTGCGGGAGCACCACGGTGTTCCGGACATCGTCGTCAACAACGCCGGGATCGGGATGTCCGGCCCGTTCCTCGACACGTCCGTGGAGGATTGGGAGCGCGTCATCGACGTCAACCTCTGGGGCGTGATCCACGGCTGCCGCGCCTTCGCGCCGATGCTCGCCGAACGCGCCGAGGGTGGTCAGATCGTCAACCTCGCCTCGGCGGCCGCCTACCTGCCGTCGAAGATCCTCACCGCGTATGCGACGACGAAGTCCGCCGTGCTGACGTTGAGCGTCTGCCTGCGCGCCGAGCTGGCCGAGCACCACATCGGCGTCACGGCGGTGTGCCCGGGAATCGTGAAGACGAACATCACGGAAACGACGACTTTCGTCGGGGTGTCCGAAGAGGAACAACGGCGGCGGCAGAAGGAAAGCTCGAAGCTCTACGCCCGGCGCGGTTTCGGCCCGGAAGGCGTCGCGCGGGACATCCTGCGGGCGGTGGAGAAGGACACCGCGATCGCACCGTCCACCCCGGAGGCGAAGGTCGCGCTGGTCCTTTCGCGACTGACGCCGGGGCTGCTGCGGGCGGCGGCGAAGCTGGACCTGACGCCGTGAGCAGACCGCGGCGGATGTCGCCGCAGGCCCGCCGCGACGACCTGATCCGCGCCGCGCTCGACCTGTTCGGCTCGCGCGCGCCGGAGCTGGTCACCGTGGACGACATCGTGGCCCGCGCCGAGGTGTCGCGGCCGCTGTTCTACCGGTACTTCTCCAGCCTGCGCGAGGTGCAGGTGGAGGCGCTGCGCACGGTCACCGACGGCCTCATCGACGGCCTCGCCGGGCTCGAGGAGGGCCCGCCCGAAGCCCGGTTGAAGGCGGCCGTCCGAGGGCTGATCGACGTCGCCGACCACTACCGCGCGGGCTACATCGCCCTGCTCCGCAGCGGCTCGGTGATCGCCACGTCCGAGACGGACGCGGCGATCGACGAGGTCCGCAACCGCGCGGTGGCCCTGATCCTGGACGCGCTCGGCGTCGAAGACCCCTCGCCACTGCTTTCGCTTACCCTGCGCTGCTGGACGGCGGTCGTGGAGGGCGCGCTGCTGAGCTGGCTCCAGGAGCGCACGGTCCCGCACGAGCACCTGGACACGTGGCTGGTCGACCAGCTCACGGCCATGCTCGGCGCGACCGCCGCCCACGACCGAAGCGGCACTTTCACGTGAAAGTGAGGTGGAGGGTGCCTCCGGGTCACTTTCACGTGAAAGTGCGCATAGGGGTCAGTGCTTGGTGACCAGTTCCCAGCCCTCGACGTCCTCGGGGGTGCGGGGCGCCGGGCCGACGTACTTGGCCGACGGCCGCACCAGGCGTCCGGTGCGCTTCTGCTCCAGGATGTGCGCGGCCCAGCCGGCGGTGCGGGCCGAGCTGAACATCGCGGGCATCATGTGCGGCGGGACCTCGGCGAAGTCGAGGATGACCGCGGCCCAGAACTCGACGTTCGTCTCGATCGGGTGGTCCGGACGCCGCTCGCGCAGCTCCTTCAGCGCCGCCTGCTCCAGCGCGGCGGCCGCCTCGTAACGGCTCGCGCCCAGCTCCTGGCAGGTGCGGCGCAGCACGCGCGCCCGCGGGTCCTCGGCCCGGTAGACGCGGTGCCCGAAGCCCATCAGGCGCTCCTTGCGGTCGAGGATGCCCTTGACCAGGCCCGCCGGGTCGCCGGTGCGCTCGACCTCTTCGATCATCGGCAGCACGCGCGCCGGGGCTCCGCCGTGCAGCGGGCCCGACATCGCGCCGATGGCGCCGGACATGGCCGCGGCCACGTCCGCGCCGGTGGAGGCGATGACGCGGGCGGTGAAGGTCGACGCGTTGAGGCCGTGCTCGGCGGCCGACACCCAGTAGGCGTCCAGCGCCTTGACGTGCGCGGGGTCGGGCTCGCCGCGCCAGCGGACGAGGAACCGCTCGGTGATCGAGTGGGCCTCGTCGACGCGGGTCTGCGGCACGGCGGGCTGGCCGATGCCGCGCGCCGACTGGGCGACGTAGGACAGGGCCATCACGGAGGCGCGGGCCAGCTGCTCGCGGGCCTCTTCGTCGGTGATGTCGAGCAGCGGGCGGTAGCCCCAGATCGGCGCGAGCATGGCCAGCGCGGCCTGGACGTCCACCCGGACGTCGCCGGTGTGCACCGGCAGCGGGAACGGCTCGGCGGGCGGGAGGCCGTGGCCGAACCGGCCGTCCACGAGAAGGCCCCATACGTCACCGAAGGTCACCTTGCCGGCGAGGTCCTCGATGTCGACGCCGCGGTAGCGCAGCGCACCGCCGTCCCGGTCGGGTTCGGCGATCTCGGTGTGGAAGGCGACGACGCCCTCCAGACCCGGTCGGAAGCCGTCGTCGGGTTGGCCGGACGGCTGTGGCTTGCTGATCGTGGAGGTAGTCACTGTTTCGCGGAACCTTTCGGTGCGCTTTTTTCCCCGTCTTGGTGGTGGTGCACGCGCGGACGGAAATGCGCACGGAACGCGCGCGCCATCGCACGGATGGATAGACCTTGCTCCCTCGATGGCCAGGGGGCAATCGAAAGAAGCGGTGGTTTCGGTCACGATTACGAGAACGATTCAGTCACCGAAGCCGTCCGGCCGGAGAATTTTCGCCACGGACTGTGACGAAGCCCAGGTTAAAGGTATGTTTCCGAACCAGGCGCGGCCGTGGTCCGGGTGATAGACCTAGCGGATGCACCTCAGCCCGCAGGAGCGCGACAAGCTGCTGATCCACGTGGCGGCGGACGTCGCGCGGAAGCGGCTGGACCGCGGCGTCCGGCTGAACTACCCCGAGGCGGTCGCGCTGATCACCGACCACGTCCTCGAAGGGGCGCGCGACGGGCGCACGGTCAGCGAGCTGGTCGCGAGCGGCCGGACCGTGCTCTCGCGGGCGCAGGTGCTCGACGGCGTGCCTGAAATGGTGGACTCGGTGCAGGTGGAGGCCACGTTCCCGGACGGCACGAAGCTCGTCACCGTGCATGACCCGATCGTGTGAAGGAGGGCCGATGCACCCCGGTGAGATCATCCCCGGCGACGAGCCGGTCGAGCTGAACCCCGGCCGGCCGCGCGTCCGGCTGCTGGTCCGCAACCTCGGCGACCGGCCGGTGCAGGTCGGCTCGCACTACCACTTCGCCGCGGTGAACCCCGGCCTCGAATTCGACCGCGACGCCGCCCGCGGGCACCGGCTCGACGTCCCGGCGGGGACGTCGGTGCGGTTCGAACCCGGCGTCGAACGGGAAGTGGACCTCGTTCCGCTCGCCGGCGCCCGCCGCGTGCCGGGCCTGCGCTCCGAATTCTCGGGAGACTTCTGAAATGCCGCAGATCGACCGCGAGCGCTACGCCGAGCTGTTCGGCCCGACGACCGGCGACCGGATCCGGCTCGCCGACACCGACCTGCTGATCGAGGTCACCGAGGACCGCTCGATGGGGGCCGGCGGCTCCGGCGACGAGGTGCTCTTCGGCGGCGGCAAGGTCATCCGCGAGTCCATGGGCCAGGGCATGGCGACCCGGGCGGAGGGCGCGCCCGACCTGGTCATCACCGGCGCGGTCATCCTCGACCACTGGGGCGTCGTCAAGGCCGACGTCGGCGTGCGCGACGGCCGGATCGTCGGCATCGGCAAAGCGGGCAACCCGGACACGATGGACGGGGTCGACCCGGCCCTGGTCATCGGCCCGTCGACGGAGGTGCTGGCCGGCAACGGCAAGATCCTCACCGCCGGCGGCATCGACTGCCACGTCCACTTCATCTGCCCGCAGCTGGTCGACACGGCGCTGGCGGCGGGACTGACCACTTTGGTCGGCGGCGGCACCGGACCCAACGAGGGCACGAAGGCCACCACCGTCACGCCCGGCGCGTGGAACCTCGGCCGGATGCTGTCCGCCATGGACGGTTACCCGGTCAACGTCCTGTTGCTGGGCAAGGGGAACACGGTCCGGCACGAGGCGCTGCGCGAGCAGCTCGCGGCCGGCGCGGGCGGCTTCAAGCTGCACGAGGACTGGGGCACGACGCCGGCGGCGATCGACGCGTGCCTCACCGTGGCCGACGAGGCCGGCGTCCAGGTCGCGATCCACACGGACACGCTGAACGAGGCCGGCTTCCTGGAGTCCACTGTGGACGCAATTGGCGGGCGCTCGATCAACGCGTACCACACCGAAGGCGCCGGTGGCGGGCACGCGCCGGACATCATCGAGGTCGTTTCGCTGCCGAACGTGCTGCCGTCGTCGACCAACCCGACCCGGCCGCACACCGCCAACACCCTCGACGAGCACCTCGACATGCTGGTCGTCTGCCACCACCTCAACCCGTCGGTGCCGGAGGACCTCGCGTTCGCCGAGAGCCGGATCCGGCCGTCGACCATCGCCGCCGAGGACGTGCTGCACGACATGGGCGCGATTTCGATGATGAGCTCGGACTCCCAGGCCATGGGCCGGATCGGCGAGGTGATCATCCGGACGTGGCAGACCGCGCACGTGATGAAACGCCGTCGTGGCGCGCTGCCCGGCGACGGCGCGGCCGACAACCTGCGTGCCCGCCGCTATGTCGCCAAGTACACGATCAACCCGGCCATCGCGCACGGCATGGAGACCGAGATCGGCTCGATCGAGGTCGGGAAGCTCGCGGATCTCGTGCTGTGGGAGCCGAAGTTCTTCGGCGTCCGCCCGCACGTGGTGTTGAAGGGCGGGTTCCCGGCGTGGGCGGCGATGGGCGACGCGAACGCGTCGATCCCGACTCCGCAGCCGGTCATGGCCCGGCCGATGTTCGGCGCGAACATCGGGGCGGCGCTGAGCCTGCACTTCGTCGCACCGTCCGCTTTGGACAGTGGGCTGCGCGAGACGTTCGGGATCACGCGACCGCTGGTCGCGGTGTCGAACATGCGCGCGCGGACCAAGGCGGACATGGTGCTCAACGACGCCACGCCGGACGTGCGCGTCGAGCCGGACAGCTTCGCCGTGCACGTCGACGGCGAGCTGATCGAGCCGCAGCCGGTGACCGAACTGCCGATGGCCCAACGGTACTTCCTCTTCTGATGGACCTTTCGGCGTTGATCCTCGCGGACTCCCGCTTTCCCGGCGGCGGGCACGTCCACAGTGGCGGGCTGGAGGAGGTCGTCTCCCGGCGGCTGGTGACTTCGGTGCGCGACCTGCCGGGATTCCTTTCCGGACGGTTGCGGACGGCGGGTTTCCTGGCGGCCGTTTTCGCGGCCGCTTCGGCGCACGCGGCCGTCGCCGGGGGCAATTGGTCGCTTTTGGACAGCGAGCTGGACGCGCGCACTCCGTCGCTCGCGCAGCGCGAGGCCTCCCGGGCTCAGGGGCGCGGCACCGCGCGGGCCGGGCGGATCGCCTGGCCGTCTCCCGTGCTGGACGCGTTGCTGACCGAAACCCCGCGGCCGCACCATCCGATCGTGCTGGGTGCGCTGGTCGGCGTCGCGGGCGGTTCGCCGTACGACGCCGCGATGGCGGCCGCGTACCTGGCGGTGAGCGGCCCGGCGAGCGCGGTGGTGCGGCTGCTGGGGCTGGACCCGTTCGCCGTCAACGCCGTCGTGGCACGCCTGGACCTCGCTTCGGTTTGTTCGGCGGCGGCCGCCGTGGCGGGGGACGACCCGGCATCGCTGCCGTCGCCGGGGTCGCCGGCGTTGGATCTGTTCGCCGAGGCACACGCCCGGCACCACCAGGAAGAGGTGCGTCTCTTTGCCAGCTGAACACGGCCACGGCCACTTCCACGAGGTCAACTTCGACCCGACGGCCGCCGAACCCGACCACTACGACGCGGCGCCGACGGCCGGTCGCGCGTACCGGATCGGCATCGGCGGCCCGGTGGGTTCCGGCAAGACGGCGCTCACCGCGGCGCTGTGCCGCGCGCTGGGTGACGAGATCAACCTCGCGGTGGTGACGAACGACATCTACACCACCGAGGACGCGGACTTCCTGCGCCGCGCGGGCGTGCTGGACCCGGCGCGGATCGAGGCGGTCCAGACGGGAGCGTGCCCGCACACGGCGATCCGCGACGACATCACGGCGAACCTGGACGCGGTCGAGCGCCTGGAGGAGAAGTTCCCCGGCCTGGACCTGGTGATCATCGAGAGCGGCGGCGACAACCTGACGGCGGTGTTCAGCCGCGGGCTGGCCGACAGCCAGATCTTCGTGGTCGACGTCGCGGGCGGCGACAAGGTGCCGCGCAAGGGCGGACCCGGCGTCACGACGGCGGACCTGCTGGTGATCAACAAGATCGACATCGCGCACCTGGTGAACGCGGACATGGCGGTGATGACGTCGGACGCGCACCGGATGCGGGGTTCGCTGCCGGTCGTCACGCAGTCCCTTGTGGACACCCCGGACGCACCCGACGTCGCGGCCTGGGTGCGTTCCCTGCTGTGAAGGCCCACGCCCGCCTGACGGCGTGCTTCGACGGCACGCGCACGGTGCTGCGGGAGCTGCGGTCGATGGCGCCGTTGACGTTGTTCCCCCGCCGGGGCGGTGGACCGACGGCGGTGGTCCACCTGGTCAACTCGGCTACGTCACCACTGGGTGGGGACGAACTGCTGCTGACGGTGCGGGTGGGGCCGGGTGCGTCGCTCCGGTTGTCCGGCGTCGCGGCGACGTTGGCCTTGCCCGGTCTGCACGGCGAGCCCTCCTCGTCCACAGTGGACATCGAGGTGGCCGAGGGCGGTTCGCTGGAGTACCTGCCGGAGCCGACGGTGATCACGTCGCGGGCCCGGCACGCGGCGGTGTTCCGGGCTTCGCTGGCCGCGGGCTCGTACCTGCACACGCGGGAGGTGCTGGTCCTGGGGCGGGCGGGGGAGCGCCCGGGTTCGCTGACGACTTCCTTGGACGTCACGCGGGATTCCGTGCCGGTGCTGCGCCAGACGCTGACGATCGGCTCGGAGCTGGACGGGAGCCTGGCGGTGCTGGCGGGCCGCCGGGTGCTGGCCACGGACCTGGTGGTGGGCGGGCCGGAGCTGCCGGCGGCCTCGGGCGACTGGTGGTCGCGCAGCCCGCTCGCCGCCGGTGGCTCACTGGTGACTTCGCTGGCGCCGGACGCCGTGGCGGCGATGAAGGGGCTGACCGAGGCCGGCGCCGCGGCGTTCTGAGCAGCCCCCGTTTTCCACGCTACCGGGAGGGGCCGACAGTTTCGGGTGGATCGCGCCGCTCGCCGGGGACGGACCCCCTGCGTCCGTCCCCGGCGAGCGGAATTCTCAGAACTTCGTGCCCAGCCAGGTCATCGCCACCGGGCCACCCACCGACACCCCGCCGATGTGCTCCAGCAACGGGAACTCCTGCCAGGTGACGGCGGCGCCCGCCGACCGCCACCGGTCCCGCAGCGCCGTTCCCACCCCGAACGGGATCAGCTCGTCCGAAGTGGCGTGGTACAGGAACACCGGCGCCTTCGGAGCCGTCGTGCCCAGGTAGTTCTGGCCTAAGCGGGCCTGCCAGCGCGGGTCGTGGATGGGGTCCGGCACCGTCACGAAATCCGTCAGGTGCGCGAACGGCGCCGCCGCGCCCAGCTCGACCGTGCACGCCTGGGACACCCGCGCCACCGCCTCGCGGCCGCGGTCGTTCAGGATCGACGTGAACGGCACGTCCGGGTACGCCGCCGCGAAACCCGTTGCGGCGCCCAGCACCAGGCCGAACGCCGCGCCGCCGTCGTTGGCGGCGAACACCGCGTTCAGGTCGGCCGGGACCCCGCCCGCCGCGACCCCGACGACGTTCAGCGACGGCGCGTAGGACCCCTGCAGCTCCGCCGCCCACGCCGCCGCCTGGCCGCCCTGCGAATAGCCGAACACGCCCACCGGCCCCGACGCGGACAGGCCTGCGCCGGGCACGAGGGCGGCCGCGCGCGCCGCGTCCAGCACCGCCCGCCCCTCCGACTGGCCCACCGCGTACGTGTGCGTCCCCGGCGTGCCGAGTCCCTCGTAGTCCGTCACGACCACGGCCCAGCCCTGCGCCAAAGCCTGGGCCAGCAACGCGCTTTCGTTCTCGACACCGTCCGCCAGCAGGTTCGACGGCGCGCACTGGTCGCCGAGCCCGTGCGTGCCCACCGCGTACGTGACGAGCGGGCGCGGGCCGCCGCGCAGCCACGGCGCCGGCGGCACCAGCAGCGTCCCGGTGACCGCGTTCGGCGCGCCGGTCGCCGAGGTCGAGCGGTACACCAGGTGCCACGCGCGGACCGGTGCGGGGAACGGGCCGACGAACACCGTCGTCGCCCGCGCGGACAGCAGGACACCGGGATCCGCGTGCGCCGCGGGGGTGAGCACCGCGAAAAGCAGCGTGACGGCGACCAGTAACCGACGAAGCATCATTGCCTCCGGCCGTTTGGTAACTGAGATTTTCACAAATTAGCCAGCCCGGTAGGATCTGGCAATCCCTCAGAAGGAGGAGACAACCGGTGGCTCGCACGTACGGCGGCGTCGCACCCGAGCAACGCCGCGCCGATCGCCGCGAGCGCCTGCTCACGGCCGGCCTGGAGCTGTTCACCTCGGCCGGCTTCCGGCACACGAAGATCACCGAGGTGTGCGGCCGCGCCGGCGTCTCGACGCGGAACTTCTACGAGGAGTTCACCGGCAAGGAGGACGTGCTGCGCACCCTCCACGACCGGATCAACAGCCTCGCCCTCGACCACGTCACCGCGGCGCTCGACAAGGTCGCCGACGCCGACGCGATGACCCGCATCGCCACGCTGCTGGACGTCTTCATCGACACGGTCACCGTCGACCCGCGGCTGCCGCGCCTCAACTACGTCGAAGCCGTCGGGGTCAGCGCGGAGCTCGAGCAGCAGCACCAGGTGTGGGTCGACCGCTGGGCGACGTTCATCGAGACGGAGGCGCGGCGCGCGGCCGAACACGGCGTCGCCCCCGACCGCGACTACCGGCTGACGGCGATCGCGCTGGTCGGCGCGGCCACCGGGCTGCTGCGCGAGTGGCAGGCGCACGATCCGCCGCTGCCGGTGGAGGACGTCGGCGCGGAACTGCGCGCGCTGATGCTGGCCGCCATCATGCGGCCGGAAAAGATCTTGGACTTCCCGGGCAACCCCGGCGCCGGCTCGGACGTGAAGGAGTCGAGCCGGGAGGGGGATCCGGGGGGAGGCCGGCTCGCGTGAGGCCCTTTCCCGGCGGCGGACGCCGGGAAAGGGCCTTCACGGACGTTACGGGGTCCGGACCGTCGGCAAGCCGAGCGCGACCGGGCCCGTCGTCTGGCACACGTCGTGGCACGTGTTGTCGAGCGTGCAGCACAGCGAACAGATCGGGCCGTCCTGCTTCGCGCAGTCCGCGACGTCCGGTAGTTCGTACGGGTCGCCGCAGGCCGAGCAGCTGTGCGTCGCGCGCAGGTCGACGTCCTGGTCCGGGCCCGCGACGGTGTTCGGCCGCGCCAGGTAGTACTTGCCCCGGGTCACGGCGGCGAGCGTCGGTACCAGCACGATCGCGATGACCAGCGCGAGCAGCGGGCTGAACGCGGCCAGGAACTGCCCGAACACGCCGAAGTACGCCACGATCGACACCGCCGACGCGACGACCATCGAGCCGAACCCGACCGGGTTGATCTTGTGCAGGTAGGCCCGCTTGAACTCGATGTAACGCGGCGAGAGCCCGAGCGGCTTCGCGATCACCAGGTCGGCGCACACCGCGCCGATCCACGCGATGGCGACGTTCGAGTAGAAACCCAGGATCTTGTTGAGGAACCCGAACGCGCCGAACTCCATCAGCGCCAGCGCGATCCCGCAGTTGACCAGCACGTACCAGACCCGCCCCGGGTGCTTGTGCAGCACGCGGGAGAAGAAGTTCGCGAACGACAGCGAGCCCGAGTACGCGTTGGTCGTGTTGATCTTGATCTGCGAGACGACGACGAACAGCGCGGCGAACGTCAGCGCCACCGGGCCCAGCGCCGGTTTCACCGCTTCGAGGTACGGCGCGATCGGCTCGAGCGCGTGCGTCTTCCCGACGACGCCGAGCGCGAGGAACGCCAGCAGCGCGCCGCCGATCTGCTTCGCGGCACCGAGGATCACCCAGCCGGGACCGGCGGCGAGCACCGCGGCCCACCACGACCGCTTGTTCTCCGCCGTCTTCCCGGGCATGAACCGCAGGTAGTCGGCCTGCTCACCGATCTGCCCGATCAGCGACAGCGCGACGCCCATCCCGAAGCCGAACCCGATCGCGGAGAACCCGGCACCGGCGCCCTCGGTACCCCCGAAGTGGGTGAACTCGGCGAACTTGCCCGGCTCCCGGACCAGCACGACGACGAACGGCAGCACCAGCCCGGCGATCCACAGCGGCTGCGTCCAGGTCTGCATCTTCGCGACCGCGCCCATGCCGTAGAGCGCGAAGGGCAGCACGATGAGCGTCGCGAGGAGGTAGCCGATCGGGAGCGGGATGCCGAGGGCGAGCTCGAAGGCCTGGCCCATGATCGAGCCTTCGAGCGAGAAGAAGATGACGGTGAAGCTCGCGTAGACGAGCGAGGTCAGCGTCGACCCGAAGTAGCCGAAGCCGGCGCCGCGGGTCAGCAGGTCCATGTCCACTCCGGACTTCGCGCAGGCGGCCGCGATGGGCACGCCGGTCACGAAGATGACGACGGCCGCGGCGAGGATCGCCAGGACGCCGGAGGTGAAGCCGTAGGAGAGGACGATGCTGGCGCCGATCGCGAAGTCGGCGAGGTAGGCGATCCCGCCCAGTGCCGTCGTCGCGACCACGAACGGTGACCATTTCCGGAATGAATGCGCGGCGAAGCGCAGTGAGTAGTCTTCGCGGTTTTCGTTGGCCGCGAGCGGGGCGTACCGGCGTTCCGGTGGAGCGGTTTCTTCGGCGTTCGACAGGGTCTCGGTCATGCCTGCCTCCGGGGTGGTGGGGAACGGGCCGAAGGTAGGTGCGCCCTGTATCGATCCTGGTCCAGCGGGTAACGCGGGGGTTACGGCTTGTTGTCGGTCGGTTACGGTCCGGGGGTGGCGGGTGTCACCGTTCAGTGGGTTCCGCCGCAGCTCGGAAGGCCCTAACGTGCCTAGAGCCGAAGTCGACTGATGCCCCGACCGGGCGTGGAGGTTTGGCGATGATGCCGGAGATCGAGGACCAGGTGGAAGACGCCGTAGTTCGCCTGCCGGGAATGCGCGTGGCCTATGACGGTGCCGCGTTCGACGAATCCGCGCTGGCGGCCACCTGGACCGATCAGCTGCAGGGCTGGCTGAACCAGGCCGTCGGCGCCGGAATCGCCGAACCGAACGCGATGGTGCTGGCGACGGCGGACGCCGAAGGCAGGCCGTCGTCGAGGACGGTGCTGTGCAAGGGCCTCGACGAGCGCGGGGTGGTGTTCTACACGAACTACACGTCGTCGAAGAGCCACGACCTGACGGCGACGCGCTACGCGTCGGTGACGTTCCCCTGGTACGCGCTGCACCGCCAGGTCCACGTCCGAGGCGAGGTCGAGAAGGTCGGCGTCAAGGAGACGGCGGAGTACTGGGCCCAGCGGCCCCGCGGGTCCCAGCTGGGGGCGTGGGCATCGCCGCAGTCCCGGGTGGTCGACGGCCGCCGGGCGCTGGACAACGCGTTGAACGGGATCGAGCGCCGCTTCGCGGACGTCGAGCAGATCCCGGCCCCACCGCACTGGGGCGGCTGGCGCATCCGGCCGGACCTGGTCGAGTTCTGGCAGGGCCGCGAGGACCGCATGCACGACCGGCTCCGGTACGTCCGCAACGACGACGGCTGGAACATCGAGCGCGTCGCGCCCTGAGATTTGTGCACAGCCGCGGCCGTGAGGTGGTTCTCCGCCTCGCGGCCGCGGCTTTCGGTTTCGGTGGGTCGGGGCCTGGTCGCGCGGTTGTCCACAGGTGATCCGTGATGTGGATGACTGCTCGGCTCACCTGCGCTTTCCCGGCTTTCTGTCGGGCGGTGCCGATACGCTGGAAGCGGGGGCTCCCCCAGGGAGGGAGGGCTCTGCTCGGCGGGGCTGCTCGGCGGGAGCCAGGGAACTGGACCTCTCGGCGGGCATGGCCGAGGGAGTCGCTCGGCGGGACTCGCGGGCCCGGGAGCCGGTTGGCAGGGACCTCACCTCGGGAATCGTTCGCCTGGGATCGCTTGTCTCGGGATCGTTCGCGCGAGCCCGTGGGTCAGGTAGCCGCTCGGGAATCGCTTGCTCGGAGCTGCGGTCCCGGGAGCCCTTCGGCGGCAATCACCCTTCGCGAATCGCCCACTCGGAACCGCGGCCTCGGGACCGCGCCGTTGGGGACCGCGCCGTGGGGGACCCCGCCGTGGGGGACCGCGCTGTGGGAGAGCGCGCCCTCGGGACCGCGCCGTTGGGGACCGGACCCGCGGAAACCGCTCACCGAGAACCGCGGCCCGCGCGCCATCCCCCGGCGAAACCACCCCAACCGGCGCCACCTCGAAGGACCACCCGCCGCGCGACGGAAATCACGCGACCGCAGGTAGTTAGCCGAGCTAAGCTCATTGGTTGTGACCTCTGAGCCCGAGACCCTGCCGCCCCGGTCGGGCCGCGTGCGCACCCTCCTCGGCCGCATCATCGTCGACACCCGGCCGCTCAAGATCCCCGCCTTCCGGCGGCTCTGGCTGTCCACTGTGGTCACCGCCGTCGGGACCCAGCTGACCGCCGTCGCCGTGCCCAAGCAGGTCTTCGACCTCACCGGGTCCTCCGCCTACGTCGGCCTCACCGGGCTCGTCGCCCTCGTTCCGCTGCTCGTCTTCGGGCTCTGGGGCGGCGCCGTCGCCGATGCCGTCGACCGGCGGAAGCTGCTCGTCGTCACCAACGTCCTCGTCGCGATCACCTCCGCGCTGCTGTGGCTGCAGGCCTTCCTGGACTTCGGCTCCGTCTGGCTCGTCCTCGGGCTGCTCGCGGTCAACCAGGCGCTCTTCGCGATCAACATGCCCACGCGCGGCGCCGTCGTCGCGCGGCTCGTGCCGGACGAGCTGCTGCCCTCGGCCAACGCGCTCAGCTCGACGATGTCCACCTTCGGCGCGGTCTTCGGCCCGCTGCTCGCCGGCGCGCTCATCCCCGTCCTCGGCCTCTCGACCCTCTACCTGATCGACGTCCTCGCGCTCACCGTCACCGTCGTCGCCGTCTGGCGGCTGCCGGCCATCCCGCCGCTCAACGGCCCCTCGCGCCGCGCCGGCCTCAGCGACGTCGTCGACGGCTTCAAGTACCTCGCCACCAAGAAGGTACTGCTGGCCTCGTTCGTCGCCGACATCATCGCGATGGTCTTCGGCATGCCGCGCGCGCTGATCCCGGAGATGGCCGAACGCACCTTCGGCGACCCGCCCGGTGGCGGCCCCGCGCTCGGCTGGCTCTACGCCGCCCTGCCCGCCGGCGCGATGCTGATCGGCCTCTTCTCCGGCTGGCTGACGCGCATCCAGCGCCAGGGCGTCGCGGTCGTCGTGGCGATCTGCGCGTGGGGCGCCGCGGTGGCGGCCTTCGGGCTCGCGCACTCACTGTGGCTCGCCGTGGTGTTCATGGCCGCGGCCGGCGCGGCGGACATGGTCAGCGCGGTCTACCGGATGGCGATCCTGCAGGTTGCGACCACCGACGAGATGCGCGGCCGGCTGCAGGGCGTGTTCACGGTCGTGGTCGCCGGCGGTCCGCGGATCGCCGACCTCGTGCACGGCTGGGGCGCGGCCGCGTTCGGCACCGCGGCCGCCGCGTCCGTCGGCGGCGTGCTGGTGATCGTGTCGGTGTGCGCGTCGATGTTCCTGCTCCCGGCGTTCTGGCGGTACCGGGCGCCCACCGCGTAGGCCGTTCGGAGTACGGTGCCCGATATGCGCACTCTCGCCGTCGTCCTGGTCGCTTTTGCCGCGTTGACCGCCTGCTCTTCGGGCGACGAGCCGTCGAAGGCGCCGTCGTCGTCGAAGCCGAGCGAAGCGCCGAAGCCGAGTGCGAACGCCGCCTCATTGGACCCGTGCAAGCTGCTGCCCGCCGCCGCCGTGTCGAAGGCGCTGTTCCTCGACAACCTCCAGGCCGTCCCCGGCCCGGTGCAGGACAACGCGGCCAACGGCGGCAAGGCCCGCAGCTGCGAGTACCAGCTGAACGGCAAGGCCGCGGGCGCGCTCGCGGTGACCCGCTACGAGGGCCGCCAGGCGAAGCCGGCCGACATGGTCGCGTCCATCAAGAAGGCGAAGGCCGGCGCGAAGGACGTCGCCGGCTTCCCGGACGGCGCCGTGTACTACGTCGACGAGCAGAAGACGGCGACGCTCGCCTCCGCCGAGCTGGTGTCGGGCACGCCCGTGCTCGTCAACTACACCGGCCCGGCCAAGATGACGCCGGAGCAGATGGCCCCGCTGGTCAAGACGGCCCTCGACGCGAGCTGATCACGCCCAGCCGACGAGCTGCCGGAGTACGGCGCCGGAGAGGTCGAACGGCGCCGCCCACCGGCGGAAGATCATTCGGTTCCGGTGGTCAGCGCCGCAGTGCGGCCAGCTCGACCGGGCTGTGCGCGGAGAACACCTTCACCTCGTCTTGGTGGTCGCGCGCCAGCTCGTGCAGCCGCGCCAGGTTCTCCAGCCGCGGCCGCCGCAGCGTCTGGACGATGTTCTGGAACGCCGTCAGGCCCGGCGGGCAGTGCGGCGCGACCGGGTCCAGCTGGCCGTGGAAGAAGTACGCGTCGCCCGCGTGCAGCAGCCAGCCCTCGCCGGTGTCGACCGCGACGCCGGTGTGGCCGCGCGTGTGGCCCGTCAGCGGGACCAGCAGGATCTCCTCCGGCAGGCCCTTGAGCGAGCGGACCGCCTCGAAGCCGAACCACGGCTCGCCCGTCTCGTCGTAGGTGCTCCACAGCGGGCGGTGCGCGAACTGCGCGGCGCGGTAGCGGTTCTTCTCCGCCGCGTTCGCCGGCGATGTCGCCGCGCGGTGCTCCTCCGAGCGGACGTGCACGACGGCGTTCGGGAAGTCCGCCAGCCCGCCCGCGTGGTCGACGTCGAGGTGCGTCATGACGATGTGCCGGACGTCGGCCGGGTCCAGCTCGAGCGCCTTGATCTGCGCGACGGCCGTCTCGGCGGCCGCGGGCTTCGCGCCGACCATCGCCAGGAACGGCCGGCCGAGCCACTCGCCCGGCCGGGCCACGCTCTGGGTGCCGAACCCGGTGTCGACCAGCACCAGGCCGTCGCCGGTCTCGATCAGCAGGCAGTGCGCGACCAGCTCCGCCCGCCGCAGCAGGCCGGGCTCGCCGTCGAGCAGCTTGCCGCCCGCCGGGTGCATCGTTCCGCAGTTCAGGTGGTGCACCTTCATACCTTGCTCCTGGAGCTCAGCCGGACGAACTCGGTCTCGTCGTGCGCGGCGAAGACGCTCACCTCCTCGCCGTGCTCCTGAACAAGCTGGCGCAGGCGGCGGTGATTGTCCAGCCTGGCGCGCTTGACCGTCTCCATGTGGCCTTCGAACCACTTCAGCCCCGGCGGGCAGTGCGGGGTGGCGGCGACCTGGCCGTGGAAGAAGTAGGAGTCACCGGCGTTGAGCAGCCAGCCGGCCCCGGTGTCGACGGCGACCCCCGCGTGCCCGCGCGTGTGGCCGGACAGCGGGACCAGCAGGATCTCCGGTGGCAGGCCGTCGAGCTGCCGGACGGCGTCGAAGCCGAACCACGGCTCGCCGGTGTCCGCATAGGACGTCCACTGTGGACCGTGGGCGAACTGGATCCGGCGGTAGCGGCCGCGTTCGGCGGCGTCGCGCGGTTCGGTGAACGCCCGCAATTCTTCGGCGTAGACGTGCACGCGGGCCCACGGGAAGTCGATCAGCCCGCCGGCGTGGTCGAGGTCGAGGTGGGTCAGCACGATGTCGCGGACGTCCGCCGGGTCGAACCCGAGCGCGCGGATCTGCGCGATCGCGGTCTGCGCCGGGTCGGCGACCGGGTTGGACTGGCGGACGAAACCCGCGCCCAGCCAGGCGTTCCGGTCGACGGCGGCCGGCGTGCCCATGCCGGTCTCGACGAGCACGAGCCCACTTTCGGTCTCGAGCAGCAGGCAGTGGCAGACCATGGTGGCGCGCCGGAACAGGCCCGGGTGTCCGTCGACGAGCTTGCCGCCGAGTGGCCGCATGGTGCCGCAGTTCAGGTGGTGGACGCGCATCAGGAGAACTCCCGGTCGAGGGTGGCGTGCAGATGGGTGGCGACCGCGCGCAGCGGCGCGAGGTCGCGGCGGGTGCGGGCCAGCAACAGCCCGCCTTCGATCGCGGCGAGCACGACGGTGGCCAGCTCGTCGGCTCGTTCGGCGGAAAGCTCCTGCCGTGCAAGGTAATCGCGCAGGACGCCGTGCCACGACGAGTAGCCGTCCACGCAGGCTTCGCGGATCGGCTCGCTCTCCGCGGCGGCGTCCAGCGCGACTGTCGCTAGTGGACACCCGCGCTGGAAGTCCGACTCGGTGAGGAAAGCCGCCAGCGCTTCGACGGCCCGGTCGATCGCGGTCGGCGCGTCCGGTGCGTCTCGGAGGACTGCTTCGAGCAGCGCGCCGGTGCGTTCGCCCGAGAGCCGGACGGCTTCGGCGGCGAGCTGTTCCTTGCCGCCGGGGAAGTGGAAGTACAGCGATCCCTTCGGTGCGCCACCGGCCGTCGTCAGCTGGGTGAGGCCGGTGGCGTGGTAGCCCTGGGTCTGGAACAGGTCGGCGGCGGTGTCGAGCATCCGCTGCCGCGTGTCGGTGCGACGGACCATGGCGCCGACTGTAGCTCAAACTATGACGACCGGTCTAGTTACATTCTGGATCGGTAAGGTCGTCCCCATGGGCAACCCGACCGGTCAGCAGTTCGAGATCACCCGCGGCAACGCGCGTGCCGTCGTCACCGAAATCGGCGCGGGCCTGCGCGCTTTCGAGGTCGGCGGAGTGCCGTACGTCGAGGAGTTCCCCGAAGACGCGAAGCCGCCGAAGGGTGCCGGGCAGGTCCTGCTGCCCTGGCCGAACCGGACCAAGGCGGGCAAGTGGACGTTCCAGGGTGAGGAGCAGCAGCTCGAGATCACCGAGGAGGCGCGCGGCAACGCCATCCACGGCTTGACCCGCCACCTCGAGTGGGAGCTGCTGGAGCACGCCGAGTCGTCGATCACCCTGGCCGTCGACGTCGAGGTGCAGCCCGGCTGGCCGGTGCCGCTGCGAGCGACCGTGACGTACGAGGTCGCGCCGCGCGAACTGACCGTCACCCACGAAATCCGCAACGAGGGCGAGCAGCCGATCGGCGTCGGCGTCGGCACGCACCCGTACTTCCGGATCGGCGACGTCCCGACCGACGAGCTGACCCTGACCCTCCCGGCGAGCCGGGTGCGGCCGTACCTCGGTGACGAGCAGATGCCGTACGCGCCGGAGCAGGACGTCGAGGGCACGGAGTACGACTTCCGCGCCGGGCGGGTGCTGGCGGGCGTCGACCTGGACACGGCGTTCGGCTCGCTGTCGGCGGCCGAGGACGGCCAGCACCACTTCGTGCTGTCCCACGAGGACCAGCGGCTGGTCGTGTGGACCGGCCCGGACTTCCGCTGGGCGCAGGTGTTCACCCCGGACGACCTGGTCGGCCGCGGCCGCGCGGTGGCGATCGAGCCGATGACCTGCCCGGCGGACGCGCTCAACACGGGCACGGACCTGATCGAGCTGGAGCCGTCGTCGTCGTGGTCGGGCAGCTGGGGCATCCGCGTCCGGTGAACCGGCTGGGGGTCGCGGACGCGGGCGAAGTGCTGACGCTGCAACGCGCGGCGTACCTGACGGAGGGCCGCGCCCACGACGACTGGGACCTGCCACCGCTGCTGGAGACGCTGGACGAGACGCGGGCGGCGCTGGCGGGTCTTTCGTGGGGCATCCGCGAGGCGGGGCGGCTGGTCGCTTCGGTGCGCTTGACCGTGACCGGGCCGGTGGGGGTGATCGGCCGGCTGGTCGTGGCGCCGGACCGGCAGGGGTTCGGGCTGGGTGGTTCGCTGCTGCTCGCCGTCGAGGCCGCGGCGCCGCCCGAAGTGACCGTGTTCCGGCTGTTCACCGGGTCGAAGAGCGTCGGGCCGCTGCACCTGTACGCGAAGCACGGGTACCGCGAGACGCACCGGACGCCGGAGAACAACCACGAACTGGTGCACTTGGAGAAGGCCCGCGTGCACGCGCCCAGGTGAGTTCGTTAGCGTGGCGAACTATGGCGAAGGCAATTGTCGGGGGCTACGTCGTCCCCATCGACGGTGATCCCATCGACGGCGGCACGGTCCTGATCGACGACGGCAAGATCGTCGCCATCGGGGCCGAGGCCGATGTCGACATCCCGGAAGACGCCGAACTGGTCGACGCGGCCGGCACCTGGGTGCTGCCCGGCTTCATCGACGCCCACGCCCACCTCGGCGTCCACGAGGACGGCGAAGGCTGGGCCGGCAACGACACCAACGAGATGACCGACCCGAACGGCGCCCGCTTCCGCGCCATCGACGGCATCGACCCGTACGAGCCCGGCTTCGACGACGCGCTCGCCGGCGGCGTCACGAGCGTCGTCATCAAGCCCGGGTCGGGCAACCCGATCGGCGGCCAGACGATCGGCGTCAAGACCTGGGGCCGCAGCATCCTCGACATGATCTTCGCGGAGCACGTCAGCGTGAAGAGCGCGCTCGGCGAGAACCCGAAGCGCGTGTACGGCGACAAGAAGCAGACGCCCTCGACGCGGCTGGGCGTTGCGGCGATCCTGCGCGAGGCGTTCACCAAGGCCCGCAACTACCAGGCGAAGCGCGCGCACGCGGAGTCCGAGGGCAAGCCGCACGAGGTCGACCTCACGATGGAGACGCTGTCGAAGGTCCTCGACGGCGAGCTGTACTGGGACCAGCACGTCCACCGCGCGGACGACATCGTGACGGCGCTGCGGCTGGCCGACGAGTTCGGCTACAAGCTGGTGATCAACCACGGCACCGAGGGCCACCTCATCGCCGACCTGCTGGCTTCGCGCGACGTGCCGGTCATCTTGGGGCCGCTGTTCACCACGAAGTCCAAGGTGGAGCTGCGCAACCGGACGTTGCGGTCGGCGGGCATCCTGGCGCGGGCGGGCGTGAAGATCGCGATCACGACGGACCACCCGGTGATCCCGATCAACTTCCTCGTCTACCAGGCGGCACTGGCGGTCAAGGACGGCCTCGACCCGGTGACGGCGCTCCGGTCGCTGACGGTCAACCCGGCGTCGATGCTGGGCTTGGACGAGCAGATCGGGTCGCTGAAGCCGGGCCTGGACGCGGATGTCGTGCTGTGGTCGGGCGACCCGCTGGACGTGATGAACCGCGCCCTGCGCGTGTTCGTGCGGGGCGACGAGGTGTACCACTTCGACGAGTCGCTGGGCGAAGGCGTGTCGAAGGACCGGCGGTACCGCGAAGCCCGTTGAGCTTCGGACGGCACGCCGGTTACCGGGCGGTTCCGGCGTGCCGTCCGATCAGTGCACCGAGGTCGATCTCGACCGGGAACGGCACTTCGGTGGTGAAGGTCCCGGTGACCGGCGGGGCGTCTTGGTAGCCCTGACAAGCGACCAGGGCGACCGGGTCGGTGAGGTCGACGATCCAGTAGTGCGGAATCCCCGCGTCGGCGTACTCGTCGTGCTTCACGCGGTAGTCGGTGCGCCGGGAACCCTCGGTCGCGATCTCGACGACCACCGCCACCTCACCGGCGCGGATCGGGTCATCGGCTGTCCGATCGAAGATCACCAGGTCCGGCCGGCGGGCGAAGCCGGGTCCACCGGGCGGCGCCAGGCCGAGGTCGAGGTCGGCACCGAGGACGAACGCGAGCCCGCGCGGCAGCTGTCGTTCCAGTTGCCCGGCCAGCCGGCACGCGGCGAGGTTGTGCGTGCGGCCGGCGCCGGGCGAGGGCACCACGCGGCCTTCCACCAGTTCGGTGAACCCGCGGTCGGTTTCCCCGAGTGCTCGGTACTCCTCGATGGACAGCAGCTGATCGGGCATGCGGAAAACGGTATCCGTCCCGTGCGGTGGACAGAGGTCGCTCGACCGGGTCGGGTCAGTCGAGGAGGGCGTCCAGGTCGATCTTGACCGGGAACGGGACGTCGGTGGTGAAGGTCCCGGTGACCGCGGACGCGTCCAGGTAGCCGAACTCGCCGGCCTGGTGGCAGGCGACCAGCGAGATCGGTTCGGCGATGTCGACGATCCAGTAGTGCGGGATTCCCGCATCGGCGTACTCGTCGTGCTTGACGTGGTAGTCGGTTCGTTTCGAGCCCGGCGACACAATCTCGAGAACGATGGCTACCTCTCCCGCCCGCAGCATGGCTCCGTCCCGGCGAACCCGAGCGATCGCCGGCCTTTCGACGACGAGCAGATCCGGGCGGCGAGAGAAGCCGGGTCTGCCGGCAGGTGCCAACCCGAGGTTCACGTCGGTTTCCGGCAACACACGGAGGTGACTCGGCAACTGCCCGGCGAGCTGCCGTGCGAGTTCGAACACCACGATGTTGTGGTCGGCGATGGGGCTGGGTGACATCACGACGCGGCCTTCCACAAGCTCGGTGAACCCTGTGTCGGTTTCACCGAGTGCCACGTACTCCTCGATCGTCAGCAGGTGATCGGGGATCTCCCACCGGCGAGCGGGGCCCGGCTGGGGAAGTGCATTCACAGCCTCTCCTCACGTCGCCCGGCATTGTCCCACGGCTCAAGTGCAACCATGAGTAACGCTATCTGTACCGAGCGTGTGACACTGTTCCCTTGACCGGCTAAGCCTTCTTCAGCTCCCGGGCGATGACCATCCGCTGGATCTGGTTCGTGCCCTCGAAGATCTGCGGCACCTTCGCCTCCCGCATGTACCGCTCCACCGGGAAGTCCCGCGTGTACCCGGCGCCGCCGAGCACCTGCACCGCGTCCGTCGTCACCTTCATCGCGCCGTCCGTCGCCACCAGCTTCGCGATCGACGCCTGGCGCTGGAACGGCAGCCCGCGGTCGCGCCGGCGGGCCGCGTCCAGATAACAAGCCCGGGACGACTCCACCACCGCCGCCATGTCGGCCAGCAGGAACTCCACTCCCTGGAAGTCGATGATCGACCGGCCGAACTGCGACCGTCCCTTCGCGTACGTCACCGCTTCGTCCAACGCCGCCTGCGCCAGGCCCACCGCGCACGCCGCGATCCCGAGCCGGCCCGAACTCAACGACGACAACGCGATCCGGAGCCCGTCACCCGGCGAACCCAGCAGCCGCGAAGCCGGCACCCGGGCGTCGGAGAAGACCATCTGGGCGGTCGGGGAACCCGTCAGGCCCATCTTGCGTTCGCGCGGGGCCGCCGAAAGACCGTCCGTCGCGCCAGGAACCAGCAGGCACGAGATCTCGTCCGACCCCGTCCGCACCATCGTCGTGTAGAAGTCCGCCACCCCCGCGTGCGTGATCCACGCCTTCGTCCCGTTCACGACGTAGTCCGAGCCGTCGAGACGCCCGCGCGTGGCCAGCGCCGCCGCGTCCGAACCCGCCTGCGTCTCCGACAGCGCGTACGCCCCCAGCAGCGAACCCTCCAGCATCTCCGGCAGCCACTCGGAGCGCTGCTCGTCCGTGCCGTACTCCGCCAGCGCGTAGCAGGACATCGTGTGCACCGACAGCCCGACGCCGACCGTCATCCACGCCGTCGCGAGCTCCTCCAGGACCTGCAGGTACACCTCGTACGGCACCTCGCCGCCGCCCCAGCGCTCGGCGTACGGCAGCCCCAGCAGGCCCGACTTGCCCAGGAGGCGGAACTGCTCGCGCGGGAACTGCTCGGCTTCCTCGGCCGCCGCCGCGCGCGGTGCCAGCTCGTCGCGAGCGATCTCGCGGGCCAGCGAGACCAGGTCCTCGGCGTCCGAGTCGGGCAGCAAGCGTTCGGCGGGCATCTTCGTCCTCCAAAGCGGTACTGAAAACAGTACTGTGGGCTAGTTGAGAGTACAGTACGACAGGCCTGGGGTGGCCGGAAGACGTAGGAGATAGTGAGCCGATGCCCCCCGAACCCCGCCGACGGCCGACCGCGCGCCAGCGCGCCCTGCTCGGTGACCTCGAGGAGCTCTTCCTCGCCGAAGGCTTCGCCGATTTCACCCTCGACGACCTCGCCGGCCGTCTTCGCTGCTCGAAGTCGACGCTCTACGCGCTCGCGCCCAGCAAGGAGCAGCTCGCCGTCAAGGTCGTCACGCACTTCTTCCGGGGCGCCGGCGAGCGGATCGAGGAGCGGATCGGCGGGATCGACGACGCCCGCAAGCTCATCGGGGAGTATCTGGCCGGCGTCGCCGAGCACCTGAACCGGGCGTCGGCGGCGTTCATGCGCGACCTCGCGGAGTTCGGCCCGGCCCGCGAGGCCTACCAGGTCAACAGCCGGTTCGCGGCGCAGCGGCTCCGGCAGTTCATCGACAAGGGGGTCGCCGACGGCGTCTTCCGCGACGTCCACGCCCGGCTCGTCGCCGAGATGGCGAACCTGATCATCGAAGGCATCCAGACCGGGGTGCTCGGGCGGCGGATCGACGTCTCCGACGCCGAAGCGTTCACCGCACTGGGTGAACTGCTGCTCGGCGGGCTGAACAAATAGCGGACAGGAATTGTCAGCCCGAACTCCATTAAACTCCCGGCGTGATCGTCGTAGGCGGAGAAGCTCTGGTCGACCTGGTGCCCGGTGACCCTCTGGATTCCACTGTGGACGGTGGGCTGCGCGCGCTGCTGCCGCGGCTCGGCGGTGGGCCGTACAACGTCGCGCTGGCGGCCGGGCGCCTCGGCGTGCCGTCGGCGTTCCTCTCGCGCGTGTCCACCGACCGCTTCGGCGAAGCGATGGTCGAACGGCTGCACGCCTCCGACGTCGACACGTCGTTGCTGCAACGCGGCGACGAGCCGACCACGCTCGCCGTCGTCGCGCTCGACGCGAAGGGCGCCGCGCGCTACACGTTCTACGTCGAGGGCACCGCGGACCGGCTCGTGGCGGACCCGGGACCGCTCCCGGAGAACGTGACCGCGCTCTCCCTCGGCACGCTCGGGATGGTGCTCGAGCCCGGCGCGTCGGCGTACGAGGCGATGCTGCGGCGCGAGGCCGCGCGCGGCGTGCTGACCGTCCTCGACCCGAACATCCGCGAGGCGCTGATCACCGATCCGGCCGCCTACCGCGCGCGGTTCACCTCCTGGCTGCCGGACGTTCGCCTGCTGAAGATCTCCGACGACGACGCCGCGTGGCTCACCGGCGGCGCCGACCCGGTCGCCGCCGCGAAGACCTGGGTCGAGTCCGGTGTGGACGCCGTGGTGCTCACCCGGGGCGCCGACGGCGTCGCGGTGATCACCGCCGCAGGTGAGCTGGCCCACGTCCCGTCGCGCAAGGTGACCGTGGTCGACACCATCGGCGCCGGCGACACCGTCCAGGGCGCCCTGCTGGCCTGGCTGCACACCCACGAGGTCGCCGACCTGGCCTCCCTCGACGCGGGCGCGTGGCGCGAAGCGCTGGGGTTCGCGGCGAAAGCGGCGTCCATCACGGTTTCGCGGAGCGGGGCCGAGCCGCCCACGTCCGCCGATATGGCGGCCGCCGTGTGAACCTGGTCCCAAAGGGGCACCCAGGAGCAACGTCACCGCTGCGCGAACGCACGTTTCTCGACTAACGTTGAGGGGCATTCTTCATACCCCAGCGGGGCGGTGTGCAGCGAGGCGCCAGTGTTTCCTCGCGTGAACACGTGGCTACCTGTGAAACGTACAGGCGCCGCCGCTCCGTGCCGAACGTGAGAGGGACTTGCATGTCCGACGCGACGACTGCGGGGCAGTCCGGCGGCGAAACCGCGAAGCTGACCCTGCCGAGTGGCGAGCACGAGTTCAAGATCGTCCACCCGGTCGAGGGCGCGCCCGGGATCGAACTGGGGAAGCTGCTGGCGCAGACGGGGTACATCACCTACGACCCCGGGTTCGTCAACACCGGCGCCGCGTCGTCCGCCATCGCCTACATCGACGGTGACGCCGGGATCCTCCGCTACCGGGGTTACCCGATCGAGCAGCTGGCCGAGAAGTCGACCTTCGTCGAGGTCTCCTACCTCCTGATCTACGGCGAGCTGCCGACCGAGGCCCAGCTGGCCGACTTCACCGAGAAGATCCAGCGTCACACGCTGCTGCACGAGGACCTCAAGGCGTTCTTCAGCGGCTTCCCGCGCGACGCCCACCCGATGCCCGTGCTGTCCAGCGCGGTCTCGGCCCTGTCGACCTTCTACCAGGACTCGCTCGACCCGTTCGACGAGCCGAACGTGGAGCTGTCGACCATCCGCCTGCTCGCCAAGGTGCCGACTCTGGCCGCCTACGCGTACAAGAAGTCCGTCGGCCAGCCGCTGCTGTACCCGGACAACTCGCTCGGCCTGGTCGAGAACTTCCTGCGGATGACCTTCGGCTTCCCGGCCGAGCCCTACGACGTCGACCCGGACGTCGTGAAGGCGCTCGACCTGCTGTTCATCCTGCACGCCGACCACGAGCAGAACTGCTCGACCTCGACCGTGCGCCTGGTCGGCTCGTCCGAGGCGAACCTGTTCGCGTCGATTTCGGCCGGCATCAACGCCCTCTTCGGCCCGCTGCACGGCGGCGCGAACGCGGCGGTCCTCGACATGCTGGAGGGCATCCAGCAGGACGGCGGCGACGTCGCCAAGTTCGTCGAGCGCGTGAAGAACAAGGAAAAGGGCGTGAAGCTGATGGGCTTCGGGCACCGGGTCTACAAGAACTACGACCCGCGCGCGAAGATCATCAAGAACACCGCGGACGAGATCCTCGGCAAGCTGAAGGGCGGCGACCAGCTGCTCGACATCGCCAAGAAGCTCGAGGAGACGGCGCTTTCCGACGACTACTTCGTCGAGCGGAAGCTGTACCCGAACGTGGACTTCTACACCGGCCTGATCTACCGGGCGCTGGGCTTCCCGACGAAGTTCTTCACGGTGCTGTTCGCGCTGGGCCGGCTCCCGGGCTGGATCGCGCACTGGCGCGAGATGATCAACGACCCGGCCACCAAGATCGGCCGCCCGCGGCAGATCTACACCGGCTACGCGTCGCGGGACTACGTCCCGATGTCCGAGCGCTGATCGCTCACCCGGACAAGCGCCCCGCCGTGCACCCGCACGGCGGGGCGCTTATCTTTGTCCCTCGTGACTCGAGAAGCGCCGGTCGTCCTGTGGTTCCGTCGTGACCTGCGGCTGGGGGACCACGCCGCGCTGCTGGAGGCGTCCCGGCACAGCAAGCACGTCCTCGCGCTGTACGTCCTCGACGAGGCGCTGCTCAAGCCCGGCGGGGCCCCGCGTGAAGCCTTCATGTACGGCTGCCTGGAGAAGCTGGACGAGCAGCTGGGCGGGCGGCTGATGCTGGTCCGCGGCGAGCCGGCCGTCGAGGTGGTCCGCGCGGCGAAGAAGATCGGCGCCGCGGCGGTGCACGTCAGCGCCGACACCGGCCCCTACGGCCGCCGCCGGGACGCTTCCGTGGCGAAAGCGTTGGCGGAGCACAACATCGACTGGGTCGAGACGGGCTCGCCGTACGCGGTCACGCCGGGGCAGGTCACCAAGCCGGACGGCGACCCCTACCGCGTCTTCACGCCGTTCTACCGGGCGTGGACCGGGCGGGGCTGGCACTCGCCCGCCGACACCGGAGCGTCCCTTGTGGACTGGGTCGAACCACCTCGCTCGCTGAAGATCCCGAAGCCGCCCAAGGTTTCCGCGACCCTCCCCGAGCCGGGCGAGCAGGCCGCGCTGAACGTCTGGCACGAGTTCCTCGAAGACGGCATCGAAACCTACGACGAAGACCGCGACCGGCCCGACCGGGAGGGGACGACCCGGCTTTCGCCGTACCTGCGCTGGGGGAACATCCACCCGCGGACCATCCTGGCCGACCTCGCGGGCGACGAGCGCGTCGGCGCGAAGTCGCTGCGCAGCGAGATCTGCTGGCGCGAGTTCCACGCCGACGTCCTGTGGAACCGCCCGGAGACCGCGCGGAAGAACTACGACAAGCGCTTCGACGGAATGAAGCACGACGACGACCCCGAGGCGTTCGAGCGGTGGTGCGCGGGCAGGACGGGCTACCCGATCGTCGACGCCGGGATGCGGCAGCTGCTGGCCGAGGGCTGGATGCACAACCGCGTCCGGATGGTCGTCGCGAGCTTCCTGGTCAAGGACCTGCACCTGCCGTGGTGGCTGGGCGCGCGGCACTTCATGAAGCACCTCGTCGACGGCGACCTCGCCTCGAACCAGCTGAACTGGCAGTGGGTCGCCGGCTGCGGCACCGACGCGGCGCCGTACTTCCGGATCTTCAACCCGACGACGCAGGGCGAGAAGTTCGACCCGAACGGCGACTACGTCCGCAAGTACGTGCCGGAGCTGCGTTCGGTGTCCGGGAAGGCGGTCCACAAGCTGAAGGAGCGTCCGAAGGAGTACCCGGAGCCCATGGTCGACCACGCCCACGAGCGCCAGGTCTCCCTGGACCGCTACGGCAAGATCACGTCGTGATCAGCCGCGCAGCGCCTCCGACAGCTTGATGCGGCTGCCGATGCGCAGGACGCTGTTGCCGTAGATCTTGCCGCCCAGCCAGGTCAGCAACGCGACCAGCGCGACGGTCAGCCCGAGCGACAGCGCGATCTCCCAGCCCGCCGCCGCGCCGGTCGAGATCCGGGCCGGCATCAGGATCGGCGAGAGCAGCGGGACGAGCGACAGCACCTTCACCGCGGTGCCCGCCGAGTCCTGCAGCAGCAGGTTGATCCCGGCGATGAACCCGACGATGAGGATGATGTTGAGCGGCGAGACCACCGACTGCGTGTCCTCCTGCCGCGAGACGAGCGACCCGAGCGCGCCGTAGATCGTGGCGTACAACAGGAAACCCAGCAGGTACCAGAGCAGGCCCCACAGCAGCGTGCCGGTCGCGAAGCCGGACAGCGAGAACACCCCGGTCGCCGACGCGGCGGCGAGCCCGGCCGCGCCGAGGATCACCAGCTGCGTCAGCCCGACCAGGCCGAGCCCGATCACCTTGCCCAGCAGCAGCTGCCACGGCCGGACGCTCGCGAGCAGGATCTCCACGACCCGGCTCGACTTCTCCTCGACGACGCCCTGGGCGACCATCATCCCGTAGGTGATGATGCTGAGGTAGAGCAGGAACGCGACGATCAGGCCGACGACGAGCCGTTGCGTGTGGTCGGCGGGTTCCGGCGAGATCGGGTCGTCCCGCACGTGCGTGCCGCCGACCTGCGCCATCACCTCGGCCGGCTCGAGCTGCGCGGACGACAGGACGCCGTCGAGGACCTGCCGCTGCGCCACCTGGTCGAGCACCTTGCGGAGCTGGTCGTCCAAAGAGGACTTGTAGGTGGCGGTCAGCTTCGCCGCGCTGCCCGAGACGAGCGCGTCGAGGTCGCCGTCCTCGACCTTCTTGCGGCCCTCGGCCGGGTCGGTGACGGTGACCGTGTCGACGTGCCGCCCGGACTGCGCCGCCGCGACCTGCAGCTGCTGCGCGATCCCGGTCGCCTGGCCGGTGAGCCCGACCGTGCTCCGGTCCGCCGAGCCCGCCAGCGACGTCTGGAACCCGACGTACCCCAGCAGCAGCACGAGCAGCACCACGGTGCCGACGACGAACGAACGCGTCCGCAGGCGCGTGTTCAGCTCGCGCTTCATCACGAGCCAGACGGCTCGCCGTCCGCTCAGCTTCCTCATCGTTCCCCCTTGTCGGACACCGCGTCGCGGAACAGCTCGGTCAGCGACCGGCGACGCCGGCTGAACTCGGTGACCGGCCCGGTCGCCAGCGCGGCGGCGAGCACGGCCTGGTCGTCGGCGCTCGGGTCGAGGTCGAGGACCGAGGTGGCGCCGTGGTTTTCCAGGACGCGCACGCCGGGCAGGCCCGCGGCCCAGCCTTCGTGCGCGGCGGGCGCGGTGACGACCAGCTTGCTGCTCGCGCCCGCCGTCAGCTCGCCGACGGTGCCGACCGCGACCATCCGGCCGGCGCGGATGATCCCGACCCGGTCGCACAGCCGCTCGACGAGGTCGAGCTGGTGGCTGGAGAACACGACCGGCACGCCGGCGGCGGCCTTCTCGCGCAGCACGCCGCTCATCACGTCGACGGCGAGCGGGTCGAGGCCGGAGAACGGCTCGTCGAGCACCAGCACGGCCGGGTCGTGCACCAGCGCGGCGGCGAGCTGGACCCGCTGCTGGTTGCCCAGGCTGAGCTTCTGGACCTCGTCCTTGCGGCGCTCGGCCAGCCCGAGCCTGGTGATCCAGTTATCGGCGTTGCGGTGGGCCTCGTTCGCGGTGAGGCCGTGCAGCTCGGCCAGGTAGACGAGCTGCTCCAGCACCTTCATCTTCGGGTAGAGCCCGCGTTCCTCGGGCATGTAGCCGATGTGCGTGCGGGTTTCGTGGGTGATGGGTTCGCCGTCGAAGCGCACCTCGCCGCCGTCGGCCGCGAGCACGCCGAGCGCGATCCGCATGGTGGTGGTCTTGCCGGCGCCGTTGCTGCCGACGAAGCCGAACAGCTCGCCGGCGCGGACGTCGAAGGTGACGCCGTCCAGCGCGACCTTGGCGCCGTAGCGCTTGGAGATCCCGTCGATCTCCAGTGTCCCCTTCATGCCATCCCCTCTTCGAAGTCCTCGGGGTCGTCGTCCGGCAGGGCCCAGCCCAGGATGATCGTCGGGATGGTGGTGCCGGTGACCAGCAGCGCGGACAGCATCATCGCGCCGCGGAAGCCGCCGTCCGCGGTGTCCGCCACGACGATGCCGTAGATCATCGCGGCGATCATCAGGTAGCTGAGGATCTGGAACCCGATGTAGGTGACGCGGTGGCGCCATTCGCGCTCGCGTTCGTCGAGCAGCCGCGAGAAGCCGCCGCTCATCCGGCCGGTGAGGATCCGCAGCAGCACGAACGCGCTCGCGCCGACGAGCATGCTGCTCATCCAGACGGCGCCGTAGACCCAGTCGTCGCCGGTCGTGAAGATCGACGCGCCGGCGATCAAGCCGAGATCGCCGGCCGCCACGACGACGGCGAGGGTCCGGCGGTGCTTCCGGGTGCGCCAGCCGGGCAGCCGCTTGGCGTGGCGGAGCTCCCGTTGGTCCATCTTGTCCAGCTGGCGTTCCCAGTAGGCGGTGAGTTTCGAGGTCATGCGCCCCCCTCGCGGTAGACCTGGGTGGACAACGGCGTGAACGGCTCGCGGCTGAACACGGCTTCGACCGGCAGGTCGAACACCGCGCAGATCCGGAAGGCCAGGTCCAGGCTCGGGTAGTGGTCGCCGCGCTCGAGCGCGCCGATGGTCTGCGGGTTGACCTCGACGGCGGTGGCGAGCGCGGCCCTGCTCAGCCCGCGCTCGGCCCGGAGCACGGGAAGCCGGTTGTAGATCGGCAGCTCCTTGCCGCGTCTGACCGGACTCATGAACGTACTGTTGCAAAAACCCAACAGGTCGTCAAGTTAAGTGCACATCAAGTCGGCCGGAGGGCCGCACTTTCACGTGAAAGTGCGGCGTCGGGTCAGGCGAGGCCGGCCAGCGACTTGTCGACAAGTTCGGCCACTCGGGTTCGGGCGGCCTCCGCGTCCGACGGGATGAGGGCCAGCCGCGTCCGGCGCTCCAGTATGTCCGCGACGTCGAGCGCGCCCTCGTTGCGGACCGCCCACACCACCTCGGCCGCCGTGATGTCCGATCCCGGCGCCACCGGCTCCGCGAACTCCGCGTCCAGCTCGCCCAGTGCCGCCACTCGCGGCGCCTCCGTCCCGTACCGGCCCACCAGCCGCGGTGCGGCGTCCACAAGAGACAGACCCGACCTCGGTGCCGCGCCGAGCAGCGGCAATCGCGCGGTCCGGCACGGCGAGGCGGTCAGGCCGGCCAGCTTGACCGCGGCGTCGACCGCGTCCTCGGCCATCCGGCGGTACGTCGTCAGCTTCCCGCCCACCACGGTCAGCAACCCGTCCGAGCCCGCCAGGACGGCGTGCTTTCGCGACAGGTCCGCCGACCGCCCGCCGCCCTCGACCAGCGGCCGCAGCCCGGCGTACGACCCGGCGACGTCGGCTCGCGTCAGTGGGCGGGCCAGCACCGAGGACGCCAGCGACAACAGGAAGTCCACATCGGACTCCGGCACGACCGGCACGTCGGGGATCGGGCCCGAGACCGGCTCGTCCGTCAGTCCCAGGTAGACCCGCCCGTCCGGTTGGGGGAGCAGGAACACGAACCGGTTCGTCTCGCCCGGCACGCCGATGTTCACCGACGTCGTGCCCATCGGGACCGTTCCCGGTGCCAGCACCAGGTGCGACCCCAGTGACGGCCGCAGCCGGACCGCTCCCGTCAGCGTGCCCGCCCACACGCCCGTCGCGTTGACGACCTGGCGGGCGTGGATGTCCACAGTGGAACCCGATACGCCGTCGACCGCCGAGACCCGGTCCGCCGTCAGCGACGTCGCCGACAACCGGGTCAAGATCCGGGCGCCGAACGACGCCGCGGTCCGGGCCAGCGAGACCACCAGCCGTGCGTCGTCGACCAGAGCGCCGTCGTAGGCCAGCAACGCGCCGCGCAGGCCGTGCGCGGAAAGCCCCGGTGCCAGCGCCAGCGCCTCGGCGGCCGGGATCGAACGCGGCCGCGGCAGCACCGACGACGGGGTCCGCGCCGCCCGGCGAAGGCCGTCGCCGGCCCGCAGGCCCGCCGCCACCAACGCCTGCTGCGCGCGGGACGTGCTGGGGTACAACGGGAACAGCTGCGGCATCGCGCGCGTGAGGTGCGGGGCCGTGCGCGTCATCAGGATGCCGCGCTCGACCGCGCTTTCGTGGGCGAGGCCCAGCTCGCCGTGCGCCAGGTAGCGCAGGCCGCCGTGAACGAGCTTCGATGACCACCGGGACGTCCCGAACGCCAGGTCGTGCGCCTCGACGAGCGCCACCGACAGCCCGCGCGAAGCCGCGTCCAGGGCGATGCCCGCGCCGGTGACGCCGCCGCCGACCACGACGACGTCGACGCGCTCGCCCGCCGCCAGCTCCGCGAGCTCACGTTCGCGGCGCCGCGCGTTGAGCGAGCCGGACGTCACGGCTTCAGCGCCGCGTCGAGCACGTGGGTGAACTCCGCCAGCAGCGCCGCCTCGCCGACGTCGGCCGTGGCCGGCCGCAGCGAGAACGCGAACGACTGGACCACCAGCAGAATCGACCGGGACTGCACCGCGACAGGCGCCCGCCGGATCGAGCCGTCCTGGTGGCCCGCCTCCAGCAGCGCGTGCAGCGCCTGCTCGGCGAACTTCTGCGTCGCGCCCAGCCGCTCCACGATGTACGGGAGGACCAGCTCGGGGTCGACGTCGAGCAGCGTGCGGAACAGCGGGTCGGCCGACAGCGCGCGGACACCGGCCGACGCGATGAGCACGAGCCGTTCGCGGCTGTTCGCGGCGTCGGCGCCGCGCTCGCTCGCCGTGCGCAGGAGCCCGCTGAACTCACGGGTCATCAGCGCCGCGAGCACGCTGCGGACGTCGGGGAACCGGCGGTAGACCGTCATCCGGCTGACGCGTGCGGTCCGGGCGATTTCGGCGAGTGTGGTGCGGCGCACACCGACGGCCAGCACGCACGAGCGCGCGGCGTCGAGCAGCACGTCATCGGCCACGCGCGTCGCCGTCTGGCGGTTGCGGGTGTCCGCGAGCGCGGACGATCCCGCGGTCGAGGTGGTGTGACGTTTCACGTCCATGTGTCACACTGTATCGGTGAACGCGCTCATTGACCACCGCCTCCGTCGGTCCTGGACCCCGGAAGCCGCCGACGCCGCCCGGCTGCCCGCGCGGGCGGCCAAGTGGCTTGAACAGCGTATAGGCCAGGCGGCTCCCGGTGCTGCTCCAGCCGGAAATTTGCCGGTGGAAATACCGTCACCGAAACTGGACGAATCTGCTGCCGCCGCGTTGTCGAAAGTGGTCGGTGCGGAGAACGTGCTGGTAGACGACGCGGCCCGGCTGGCGCGCGCGACCGGACTGTCCTACCTCGACCTGCTGCGCCGCCGTTCGCCCGGCGCGGACTTCCCGGTGCCCGACGCGGTCGTGCTGCCCGCCGGCCCCGACGAGGTCCAAGAGGTGCTCGACGTCTGCGTGACGCACGACGTCGGCGTCGTGCCGTTCGGCGGTGGTACCTCGGTGGTCGGCGGCGTCGCGGCGCTGCGCGGCGACAAGGCGTCGGTGATCGCGCTCGACCTGGTCCGGCTCGACGCGCTGGTGTTGGTCGACGCCGAGTCGCGCATCGCCGTCCTGCAGGCCGGTGTCCGCGGGCCCGAGGCCGAGCGCCTCCTCGGCGAGCACGGCCTGACGCTCGGGCACGTCCCGCAATCGTTCGAGCGCGCCACGATCGGCGGCTTCGCGGCGACGCGCTCGGCCGGGCAGGCGTCCTCGGGCTACGGCCGGTTCGAGGACATGGTCACCGGCGTCCGGCTGGCGACGCCGCGCGGCGAGTGGAAGCTGGGCGTCGCGCCGGCGTCGGCGGCCGGGCCGGACCTGCGCCAGCTCGCGATCGGCAGCGAGGGCACGCTGGGCGTGATCACGGAGGTGTCGCTGCGGGTCCGCCCCGCGCCGCCGGTGCGCCGCTACGAGGGGTACGCGCTGCCCGGCTGGGAAGCGGGCCGGGAGGCGGTCCGCGATCTCGCGCAGCACCACGCGCTCGCCGACGTCACCCGACTGTCCGATGTGGACGAAACCGAGGTCTCACTGGCGCTGAACGGCGGCCTCAAGACGACGGCCCTGCGCCGCTACCTCGCCGCGCGCGGGGTGCCGCACCCGTGCTTCCTCATCGTCGGCTGGGAAGGCACCGCGCACGACGTGGCGCTGCGCCGCCGCGAGACCGCGCGCCGGCTGAAGGCGTCGGGTGCCGTGCGGGTCGGCAAGGCGCTCGGCGAGTCGTGGCGCCACGGCCGGTTCGCCGGCCCCCGGCAGCGGGATGCGTTGCTGGACCAGGGTGTCTGCGTCGAGACGCTCGAGACGGCGGCCTACTGGTCCAATGTGGACGAGCTGCGCGACGACGTCCGGGCCGCGCTGACGGCGTCGCTCGGGCGCGCGATCGTGATGTGCCACATCTCCCACGCCTACGAGACCGGCGCGTCGCTCTACTTCACAGTGCTGACGGCCCGCGACGAAGCCGATCCGATCGGCCAGTGGCAGCGCGCGAAAGCCGCGGCGTGCGAGGCGATCACCGGCCTGGGCACCATTTCGCACCACCACGCCGTCGGCGTCGACCACGCGCCTTACCTGCAAGCGGAAATCGGCTCGCTGGGCGTCGAAGTGCTGCGTGCGGCGAAGTCCACAGTGGATCCGACCGGGATCCTCAACCCGGGCAAGCTGGTCTAGGGGAAGGTGCGCCCGTCGGGCGGCTCGACGACCTCGCAGGCGACGCCGGGTCCGTCGGCCGGCACGCCGTCCAGCTCGACGGCCTGCGCCTGCGGGACGTCGGCGGTGCGCACCGGTTTCCCGTCGACCAGCAGCGGGTAGCGGATCGGCACCGCGCCGATGTAGGCCAACACGTCGGTGACCCGGCTGCCGTCTTCGAGCGTGATGTCCGGGTCGGTGAGCCGGACCAGGTGGTAGCGGTTGCCGCGGCCTTCGCAGCGGTCGAGCACCACGAGCTGCTCCGGCGTCACGAACCAGACGGCGTGCTCCTCGACGCCGGGCAGCGCGGTGAGCGTCGCCGGGCGCTGGCCGTCGCGGAAGCGCAGCCCGGACGCCCACACCGCGGCGAGGCCGTCGCAGCGGGCGTGCGCGACGACGACCGGGCCCTCGAGCCCGAGTTCGGCGCGCATCCAGCTGATCTTCGACGGGTTCGCGTTGGAACCGTAGGCGAGCACGGCCTGGCGCTCGCGCCAGCCCGCCGGCGCGGTGCTCAGCGAGTGGCCGGCGCCGTCCAGGTGCACGAAGGAGCAGCCCGGCCGGGTCCCCGGGTAGGGGTCGGCCGGGTAGTCGGCGTCGACGAAGAGGCTCAGAACGTCACCACGCTGCGCAGGACGTCACCGTGGTGCATGCGCTCGAAGGTCTGCTCGACTCCGTCGACACCGATCCGCTCGGTGACGAACTTGTCGAGCGGCAGCCTGCCCTGCAGGTAGAGGTCGACGAGCAGCGGGAAGTCCCGGCTCGGCAGGCAGTCGCCGTACCACGACGACTTGAGCGAGCCGCCGCGCGAGAAGAAGTCGATCAGCGGCAGGTCGTTCAGGCGCATCTCCGGAGTCGGGACGCCGACGAGGACGACGGTGCCGGCGAGGTCGCGCCCGTAAAAGGCCTGCCGCCAGGTCTCCGGCCGCCCGACGGCGTCGATCACCACGTCCGGGCCGAAGGAGTTCGTGGCGTCCTGCATGGCCTCGACGACGGCCTCCTCGGAGAGGCCCTTGCTGTTGACGGTGTGCGTCGCGCCGAAGTCCTTGGCCCAGTCGAGCTTCCGGTCGTCGGTGTCGATCGCGACGATGGTGGTGGCGCCGGCGAGCTTGGCACCGGCGATGGCGGCATCGCCGACGCCACCGCAGCCGATGACGGCGACCGAGTCGCCGCGCGTGACGGCACCGGTGTTGATGGCGGCACCGAGCCCGGCCATGACCCCGCAGCCGAGCAGCCCGGCGACCGCGGGCTCGGCCTCGCGGTTCACCTTCGTGCACTGTCCGCTGTGGACAAGGGTCTTCTCGAGGAAGGCCCCGATGCCGAGGGCGGGCGAGAGCTTGGTGCCATCGGCGAGGGTCATCGGCTGGGCGGCGTTGAAGGTCGAGAAGCAGTACCACGGCTTGCCGCGCTTGCAGGCCCGGCAGGTGCCGCAGACGGCGCGCCAGTTGAGGATGACGTAGTCGCCGGGTTCGAGATCGCCGACGCCCTCACCGACGGCCTCGACGACCCCGGCGGCCTCGTGGCCGAGCAGGAAGGGGAAGTCGTCGTTGATCCCGCCTTCGCGGTAGTGCAGGTCGGTGTGGCAGACCCCGCAGGCCTGGACGTTCACGACGGCTTCGCCGGGACCGGGATCGGGCACGAGCACGGTTTCCAGCGAGACGGGCTCGCCCTTCGCCCGCGAAACGACCCCCTGGACCTCGTACGGCATGCGAATCCACCTTCCGGCTGCACTGCTGGTTGCGTCCGCAGCTAATCACGGATCATGCGGAGATGGCGACATCCGCATGAGTGAGTCTTGGTGGTCGGTGCGCAACATGTTGCGCTTTGCGCAACTCACGGCTTCGGCAGCCGCATGGACGCCAGCCGGGCCGGGTCGGCCACCGCAGCGATGCCCGTGATCCGGCCGCCTGTCACCGTGAACGCCACCACCGACATCGGGGTGCCGTCCGCGTGCCACGCCACCACGCCCGGCAGCCCGCCGACCAGGACTTCCTGGCCGCCCGCCGCCGCTCCGATGCGGGCTCCCGCCGCCACGTTCGTCGCTCCCAGGACCACCACCACGCCGTCCGGGGTGTCGACCGTCAAGCGGACTTCCGGGTCCAGCACCCGCAGCAGTTCCTCGAAGTCGCCGTCGCGGGCCGCTCGCAGGAACGCGTCGACCACTTCGCGCCGGGAGCTTCCCGGGCCGGGCGTTCCCGCCGGTGTCCGGACCTTCTTACGCGCGCGGCTGGCCAGCATCTTCGTCGCGCCCGGGGTCTTGCCGAGGATGCGGCCGATCTCCTCGAACGGCACCGCGAACAGGTCGTGCAGCACGAACGCCAGCCGCTCGCCCGGCGCGAGCGACTCGAGCACCACCAGCAACGCGAGCCCGACCGAGTCCGCGAGCTCGGCGTCGGAGTCCGGGGCGGGGCCGTCGTCCACCGCCACCACGATCTCGTCGTAGGGCGCCTCGGGACGGGACCGGCGCGAGCGCAGGACGTCCAGGCTGAGCCGGCCGACCACCGTCGTCAGCCAGCCGTCGAGGTTGTGGATCGTCGCCGCGTCCTGGCGGGACAGCCGCAGCCACGCCTCCTGGACCACGTCCTCGGCGTCGGCGTGCGAACCCAGCACGCGGTGGGCCACCGCGCGCAGCCGGTCGCGCTGCGCCTCGAAGACCTCGGTCATCGTGTCGGGCATGTCGTTACCTTCCTCGGTTCCGCTCCGTCGTGGGGATGACGGATCGGGACCACCACAGGTAACAGCAGGAGGAACGATGGAAGCACGGCTCAAGAGCACCAGCAGCCCCGAGGTCACCGGCGCGGTCCAGCAGTTGTTCAAGGTGGTGCACGCCGGTGGCGTCGACCCGCTGCTGCTGGAGCTGGTCCACCTGCGGGCGAGCCAGATCAACGGCTGCGCGCCGTGCACCTACGCGGGTGTCCAGTCGGCGAAGCGGCAAGGCGAAACCGACGAGCGGCTGCACGCCGTCGTCACCTGGCGCGAGACGCCGTTCTTCACCGAGCCGGAGCGGGCCGCGCTGGAGCTGACCGAAGCGGCGACACGGATCGAGGACGGCCGGCCGGGCGTGACCGACGAGATCTGGGCGGCCGCCGTCAAGCACTTCGACGAGAAGCAGCTGTCGGCGATCGTCCTGCACATCGCGCTGACCGGCTTCTTCAACCGGATCAACCGCGCGATCCGGGAGCAGGCCGGCAAGACCTGGTGAAACCCCCGGCGGGGCGCCGCCCGGGGCGCCCCGCCGATCCCGCTCAGGCCGGGGTGATGATGTACGCGATCCCGCCCGGGCCGCTCGCCACGGACCCGTCCGCGCGGTACCGCTTGGTCCGCTGCCAGATCTTCTCGAACTGGTCGCGCTTGTAGATGTTGCGCACCCGGTCGTTGCTGCTCGACGCCGGGTCGTTCGCGATCACGTCGCCGTCCTTCGTGAAGCCGACGACGACCATGATGTGGCCGGCCGTGCCGTAGCCCGCGCCGTCGAGCTCCGACGACAGGAACGACTGCGACGTGATCACCGGGATCCCGTGCGCGATGTAGTTCTCCAGCTCGTTCAGCGAGTGCAGCCGCGTGATGTGGCCGCGCAGCCCGCGCGATGCCGCGTACGCCGTGTTGAACGGCCAGTTGCCCGTGCCGTCGTACGCGTGGTCGTAGGTGTAGCGCGCCGCGAACGCCACCTGCGGGTCGACGTAGTCCGCCGGGATCCACGACATCTCTTCGGCGGACGGCTTCTTGCCCCAGTACTCGGCCACCATCTCCGTCGACGTCGGGCTGCACCACGCTTCGCCGCCCCCGCCGTACTGCGGGAACTGTCCCTTGTGGAGGTTCTGCGCGTACGCCGGCACCTTCAGCTCGATCCCGGTGGCCCGGCCCGGCTTCGTCGTCTGCACGTCGAAGCGGTCCGGCACCGCCGAGGTCATCGCGCCCAGCGACGTCACCGACGGCGTCGCGTGCGAACCGGCTTCGCGGTAGAGGTTGATCCGCAGCTGGTACGACTTCAGCGTCACGCCCGCCTTCATCACCAGCGTGTCGACGTCGACCGCCGCGTTCGCGTCGTCCTGGCCGTCGACGCTGGTGCGCAGGATGTCGCCGTCGCCGCTGGCCCAGCGGCCCATCACGTACCACGCGGTCTGGTCGCCCGCCGACGTCCGGCCGCGCGCCTCGACCTGCAGCCACGTCTTCGCCGGCGTCTGCGCGTTCCAGGACGCGACCAGCTGCGTCGCGCCGAAGCCCTCGCGGTACTCCGGCGACGTCCACTGGCCGTATTCGTACGTTCTCGTCGTGCCCAGTTCCGGCTCGGTGTGTTCGACCGTGCCCGCCGGGCGCGTGATGCGCAGGCCGTCGCGGGTGAGCGCGAGCCCGGCGAAGCCGCCTTCGTGGAAGCGCCCGCCGTTCCACTCGTGGTAGTCGATCGCCTCGTCGTCGTGGGGCCGGGCGGGCGCGGCCTCGGCGACTTGCGCGGTTACAGCAGTTAACACAACCACTGACAATAAGGTGAACAACTTGCGTACGCGCATCCCGGCTCCCTGATAGACCCACCCAGTAGGCAGGGATTTTCGCCGGTCCGGCCGGGTCTGTAAACAGGTACCTACAGGACGGCCTGGGTCTGTGTCACTTTCGCGACCAACTTGCCGTCCTCGTCGTGGATCTCCGTCTCAACCACGACGAACTTGCGCCCGGCGTGCAGTGGTCTGGACGACGCAACGGCGTAGCCCGAACGCACCGCGCGCAGGAAGTTCGTCTTCGACTCGACGGTCGTCGTGCCCTGGCCGCCCTCGGGCAGGTTGAGGAACGCGCACACGGCGCCGGTCGAGTCGGCCAGCGCCATGAGCGCGCCCCCGTGCAGCGCGCCACCGAGCGTGCAGAGGCTCTCGTCCCACTTCAGCCGGCTGCGGACGAGCTCGCGCCCGTGCTCCAGCACCTCGACGCCCAGGCGCTCGGAGAACGGCATGGAACGGTGGAAGAGCTGCGTGCCCTCGGGATCGGTCATGCCCCGCAGCCTGCCCGAAGACCGGCCGCGGGGCGATTACCCCGCGGGTAACGCGCTCAGCTCAGCGGGTTGACCAGCAGCAGTTCCGTGTTGTGGTCCGCGGGGTCCCCGACGCGGCCCAGATCGGTGTGGATGTCGTTGTACGACAGCTCCCGGTACAGCGACGCAAGCGCTTGCGGCGTCCGGGAACCGTAGTCCACGGCGTACGGTGCTTCGGCCTCGATCAACGTCGTGAACAGCGACAACGTACCGTCCGCGTTGTCCGCGACCTCGACGATCCGCGCGTGCTGCGGGAAGTCGATGTGCGACGCCGTGTTGATCTCCCAGAAGCCCTGCTGCGGCGTGTTCCCGGCGTGCGGGGTGATCTTGTTGAGGTGCGTGTGGCCGTTGACCCACGCCAGCACGTTCGGGAACCGCTTGAGCAGCGCGACGAACGCGTTGCCGTCCAGGCGCGGGTCGAGCAGGTGGCGCGAGTCCGGCAGCACGTTGCCCATCGTGCCGCTCGTGTGGTGGCTGAACAGCAGGAACAGCTCGTCGGTGACGTCGTGGGTGACCTTGCGGCCGAAGAAGTCGTAGTACGTCGAGCTGCCCCGCTTCAGCGTCGCCTCGACCCAGCTGTACTGCGCGAGGCCGATCGAGCCGTCGGCGAACCCGGCGTCGGTCGTCGTGTCGAGGCTGATCCCGGTGATGCCCGGGGCGATCCGGAACGTGTAGTAGACGATCTTGCCGTCGGCGTTGGCGCTGGTGAAGCCGTGCCCGACCGGGCCGGGGCCGGTGTTGGCGGGGTCGAGGTGCGCGCGGACGAACTCGCCGGTGTCGAACGGGCGGCGCCGCGCGTCCGGCGTCACTTCGCGGATGGTGCCCGAGCCGCCGAACAGCTCGGCGACCGGCACGCTGGAGCCGGGGTTCTTGATGGCGGCGGCGAGCTTCTTCGCGGTGCTCTCGTCCTTGCCGATCACCTTGTAGCGCCCGGTGTACCAGGCGTCGATGCCGGGGATCTGCGCCGGCAGCGAGCCGACGATGCTGTCGTCGTGGTTGCCGAACGTGCAGAACCACGGGACGTCGAGGCCGGGCGCGGTGAACGTCTTGATGCCGGCTTCGAGCAGGCCGGGCAGCTGCGGGAAGCCCTTGGCGGAGTAGTCGTCGCTCCCCGGCTTGCCGGGGTTCCAGAACTCGTGGTTCCCGGAGTTCTGGACGCCCTCGTAGGCGTTCGGGTCGCCGGAGTTCGGCGTGACGCTGCCGCCGTTGAGGACCTTGAGGAACCAGTCGAGCTCGATCAGCTCGTGGTTGTCGGTGTTGTCGCCGGTGGTGACCATGAGGTCGAACGGCCGCCCGGTGAACGGGCCCTGCCGCACGCTGTTGACGCGCTCGACCAGCGCGCTGGTCGCGACCGTGCCGAGCGCCTCCTGCGGCCGGTGCGCGGAGCCGATGAACGGGTGCAGGTACTCGAACCGCGCCGGGCTCTCGGTGTCGGTGATGTGCAGGTCGGTGAACTGCACGAACGCGCTGAGCGCGCGGCGGCGGTCGTCGCGCCCGGCCTTCGGCGCGGCGAGGTCGGCGCGGACGACGAGCGGCCAGCCGGGCCCGGCGGACAGGCGGCTGTAGGCCGAGGTGCCGCCGCCCGTGGCGACCTGCTCGAGGGTCGTGCCGGCGGTGGCGACCGAGCGGGTGCTCGTGAGCCGCAGGGCGCGGTCGAGGGCGTTCGCGGTGGGCGTGCACAGCAGGAGTCCGAGACCGGCGGCGCCCGCGGTGGCGAAGGTGCGCCGGGTGAGTTCGGCCATGGTTGTTCGCTCCCCAGATTCTCGGTTGCCCAGCACCGTGCCGGACGCCGGTGTCCGGTCGGTAAACGTGACGTTTCGAGCCACCCTGTCACAGGTGTCAGGGCGGGGAGTACCGCCGAACGTCGTGGTGATTTCGGGCGAGGGGGACCGCTCAGCAGGCGATGCCGCACGCGGTGCCGGCCGCGGCGAACAGGCCGAAGAAGAACAGCATCACGATCACCGCCGGGATCACCGCGAGGATGCCGCACACCAGGCCCGCGATGCCCATGCCCTTGCCCGTGTAGCCCGGCCGGTCCGCCTGCAGCATCCCGGCCCACGACAGGCCGATCGCCAGGAAGCCGAGCACGAGGTCGAGGAACGGGGCCCAGAACAGGACCAGCGCGACGATGCCGACGACCATGCCCGCCACCGCCATCCCACTGGTGGTCAGCGGCTGGTACCCCGGGTAGGGCTGCTGGACGTAAGAGCCGTACGGCTGCGCCGCGTAGGGCTGCACCGGGTACGGCGCCGAAGGCGGGTACGCAGGGTTCACCGGCTGCTGATCCGGCTGGTAAGGGTCGTAATTGGTCACAGCGCACCCACTTCTGTCCGTCCCCAGCGGAAGTCGCCCGGACGGTGCTGCACGTTACTCAGCCCGTCAGACCGGACTCCGTCACCCCACGGACCAGGTAGCGCTGCAGGAACGCGAACAGCAGCACGATCGGCAGGATCGACACGGCCGCCGCGAGGAACAGCAAGTTCAGCTGCGGGTTCTGCGCCGTCAGCAAGCCGGACAGCGCCACCTGGACGGTCCACGAGTCCGGGGACTGGGCGATGATCAACGGCCACAGGAACGCGTTCCAGCTGCCGATCACCGTGATCACCGCGATCGCCGCGAAGAACCCCTTCGAGTTCGGGACCACGATCCGCCAGAACACGCCCCATCGGCTCAGCCCGTCGACCCGGCCCGCCTCCTCCAGCTCGCGCGGGAAGTCCAGGAAGTACTGCCGGAACAGGAACACGCTGAACGCGCTGAACAGCCCCGGGATCACCAGCCCGCGGAAGTCCGACAGCCAGCCCAGCGACGAGACCACCACGAAGCTCGGCACGAACGTCACCGACGTCGGGATCATCAGCGTCGCCAGCACCGCGTAGAACACGAACCGCGAGTGCCGGTACGGGATCCGGGCCAGGCCGTAGCCCGCCGCCGAACAGATCACCAACAGGCCGAGGGTCTGCACGACCGCCACGATCGCCGAGTTCAGCAGGCTGCGCGCGAAGGGGACGTCGTCCAGCGAGAAGAGCTTCGAGAAGTTCTCCCAGTGCACTGTGGACGGGAAGAAGGTCCACCGCGGAGCGGTGATCTCCGCCCGGGACGCCAGGCCGTTGCGCACCAGCAGGTAGAACGGCAGCAGGAACAGCACCGCCGCGAGCACGAGCGAGACCCACCGGAACAAGGCTTTCATGACAACCGCCCGAAGCGGAAGACGCGGCCCTGCAGCAACGTCACGAGTGCGATGATCAGCGCCAGGATCACCGCGCCCGCGCTGCCGCGGCCCAGGTCCTGGCCGCCCGAACCCAGCGACGTGTAGTACAGGTACACCAGCGGTGGCCGGGCGAACGGCGGGTAGCCGCGGGAGTCGCCCATGATGTTGTAGAACTCGTCGAACGCCTGGTAGGCGTTGATCAGGTTCAGCAGGAGGACCGCCACCGCCGTCGCGCGCAGCTGGGGGAGCGTGATGTACCGGAAGACCTGCCAGCCCGGCTTGGCGCCGTCGAGCCACGCCGCTTCGTACAGGTGCTTCGGGATCCGTTGCAGCGCCGCGATGAACAGGATCATGTAGAACCCGAGCTGCAGCCACAGCCGCGCCGTCGCCAGGACGATCCAGTACAGCGGCGGGTCGACTGTCCCCGTCCAGGCCACCGGATCCGCGCCGAAGAGACCGAGCACCGTGTTCGCCAGTCCGTATCGGACACCGGAGAACAGCGAAGTCTTCCAGATCAGCGACGCCACGACGTACGAGCACGCGAACGGCAGGAAGAACACCGACCGGAAGAACGCGCGCGCGAACCGCAGCTGGTTGACGCCCAGCGCGAGAGCCAGCGACAGCGCGAAGGTCAGCGGCACGATGAACACCGCGAACACGCTGAACGTGCCCAGGCTCGACAGGAACGGCTCGTCGGTCAGCATGTGCCCGTAGTTGTCGAGCCCGACGAACTCCGTCGGTGCCACGGTGTTGCGCGCGTCGAAGAAGGACAGGTACGCGCTCCAGCCGATCGGCAGGTACGCGAACACCGCCAGCCCCAGCAGGAAAGGCCCGACGAACAGCCAGAACGCGCGCGCGTCGCGCCGCTTCACCCGAACAGGCGCTTCAGCTCGGACTTCGCGACCTCCACCGCCGTCTTGGTCTGCGCGACCGGGTCCGCACCCTCCTTCGCGATCTTCGCGACCGCGTCGGACAACGCCGTGTTCGCCTGCTGTGTCCACACCGGACCGCCGACGAGGTGGCCGTTCTCCCGGACGAACCGGGCGGCGTCGGCGGCCGGTCCCGTCGCGAGGCTGTTCGCCTGGCCGACCAGGCTCTGCCGCGCGGGGACGTGGAAGCCGAACTTCGTCGCGAACTCCAGCTGGTCGTCGGTCTTGTCGATCCACAGCCACTTCACGAACGCCTTGGCCTCGGCGACGTGCGCGCTCTTGGCGTTGACCATCGCGCCGTACGCGCCCACCGGTACCGAAGGCGCTCCACCGCCGTCCAGCTTCGGGAACGGCAGGACGCCGAAGTCGTCGTCGAAGGCCTGCCGGATCTTCGGCACGTTCCACAGCCCGGTCCACTGCATCGCGGCGAGCCCGTCGATGAAGGCGCCGGGGTCCGACCAGTCCGCCGGCGCGCCGAGCAGCAGGGAACCGTTGGCGTTCAACGTGTGCAGCTTCGCCAGCGCGGTCGCCGCGCGCGGGTCGTCGAAGCCGACCTCGCGGTTGCCGCTCTTCAGGTAGTCGAGGCCCGCCGACCACAACAGCGGCCCGGTGAGGACGCCGACGCCGCCGTCGTTGCCGGCGAACAAGCCTTTGACGCCGTCTTTCGACAGCTTCGCGGCCGCGTCGATCAGCTCGTCGACCGTCTGCGGCGGCTGGACGCCGGCGGCCTGCAGCAGGCTCTTGCGGTAGAAGAGCACCTGCGTGTCGACGGCTTGCGGGATGCCGTAGACCTTGCCTTCGACGGTCTGCGCGGCCAGCACGGCGGGGCTGAAGTCGTTCCGGACCGGCGCGATGACGTCGTCGAGCGACACCACCTGGTTCTGCCGCACCCAGTCGATCTTGACCTGCGCCTCGAAGACGTCCGGCACGGCGCTGTTCTGCAGCGCGGTGACGATCTTCGAGTCGTAGTCGCCCGGGTTCCACTGGACGTTCACGGTCGCGCCCGGGTAGCTCGCGGCGTACCGCTTGACGGCTTCCTGGACGCCGTCCTCGCCGTACGCGTGGTACCACTGCTGGAGCGTGACCTTCGGGGCGTCGGACGGCGGCGGGCCCGCCGAGTACGCCGTCGACGGCGGTGCGGTGCCCTGCCGTCCCGTGTTCGACCCGCAGGCCGCGGTCAACGCGCCGACGCCGGCGAGCGCGAGAAAACTCCGCCTGTTATGCATCCCCAGAACCCCTCCGACGTGCTCTGAAGGCCACCATGAGGGAGGTAGGTTCCCCCATGGTGGCCGTCCCAAGCGTGCAGACTCGCCGGAGATTTACCCGTTAGAGCTGGGCGATGTCGAGCTTTCCCTCGGAGTAGGACGCGCGGATCCGCTTCTTGTCGAACTTGCCGACGCTCGTCTTGGGCACTTCGTCCACGAACGTCCAGTTCTCCGGCAACTGCCACTTCGCGACCTTGTCGGACAGGAAATCGCGCAGCTCCTCGGGCGTGGCCGTCTGGCCCTCCTTGAGCACCACGGCGACCAGCGGCCGCTCGTCCCACTTCTCGTCGGGGATGCCGACGACCGCGGCCTCGGCCACCGCCGGGTGGCCCATGACCTGGTTCTCCAGGTCGACCGAAGAGATCCACTCGCCGCCGGACTTGATGACGTCCTTGGCGCGGTCGGTCAGCGTCAGGTAGCCGTCGGCGCTGATCTTGCCGACGTCCCCGGTGCGCAGCCAGCCGTCGTGGAACTTGTCGGGATCGATGTCGGACCCGCCGTAGTAGCTGCCGGCGATCCAGGGGCCCTGGACCTCGAGCTCGCCGACGGCCTCGTTGTCCCAGGGCAGCGCCTCGCCGGAGTCGCCGATCAGCCGGGCCCGCACGGACGCCGGGAACCGGCCCTGCGTGTAGCGGTAGCGCCAGGCGTCTTCGCCGGTCGCGCCGGCCGGCGGGCGGGCGACGCTGCCCAGCGGCGACGTCTCGGTCATGCCCCAGGCGTGCAGGATCGACACCTTGTGCTTCTCCTGGAACGCGTGCATCAGCGACGGCGGCACGGCCGACCCGCCGACGACGACTTCGCGCAGGTGGGAGATGTCCTGCGGGTTCGCTTCGAGGTGGGCGAGCAGGCCCTGCCAGACGGTCGGGACCGCGCCGGCGAACGTCGGCTTCTCGGCGGCCAGCATCGCGGAGATCGGCGCCGGCTGGAGGAAGCGGTCCGGCATCAGCAGCGACGCGCCGACCATCAGCGCCGCGTACGGCAGGCCCCACGCCATCGCGTGGAACATCGGCACGATGGCCAGCGCCGTGTCGCTCTGCGCGAGGTTCATGCTGTCGCTCATGCAGACCTGCATCGAGTGCAGCCAGATCGACCGGTGCGAGTAGGCCACACCCTTGGGGTCACCCGTCGTGCCCGAGGTGTAGCACATCGCGGCGGCCGAGCGCTCGTCCACGTCCGGCCAGTCGAAGGTGTCCGGCTGCTCGGCCAGCAGGTCGGCGTAGGCGTGCACCTGGACGCCGTCCGGCGCCTGGAGGGCCGCCGCGTCGCCGTTGGCCACGATGACGTGCCGGACCGTCTTGAACTCCGGCAGCTGCTTCGCCAGCAGCGGGACCAGCGTGCCGTCGACGATGACGACCTGGTCCTCGGCGTGGTTGGCGACGAAGGTCAGCTGCTCCGGGAACAGGCGGATGTTCAGCGTGTGCAGCACGGCGCCCATCGCCGGGACGGCCAGGTAGGCGGCCATGTGCTCGGCGTTGTTCCACATGAACGTGCCGACGCGCTGGTCGCCGGTGACGCCGAGGCTCCGGAGCGCGTTCGCGAGGCGGGCGGCGTTGCGGCCGAGGTCGCCGTAGGTCTCGCGCCGGGCTTCTGAACCGGTCCAGGTGATGACTTCGCTCGCCGAGTGCACCGAGGTGCCGTGTTTGAGCAGGTTCGCCAGCGACAGCTGGCCGTCCTGCATGGTGCTCAACATGGTCGCTCCCGGGGGTCGTTCGCCGGTGGACTGGGGTTGCGCCGACTCTAGTGCGGATCGGGTGAAGCGGGCATGGTCGACTACGGCTCCGTTCGGTCACGGTCGTCGCGCGATCGGGCGACGACCGGACGATGATCAAGATCATCAATTTTTGCGCTTTTCCTTATAGGCGAGGAAATGCGCGCCGTAACGGAGGCTCCACTTCCGGGTGAGTCTGGCCACTCCGGCCACTTCTTGGGAGCGTTTCCGCAGGCCGGAGCGGGTTGCCCGGTATCACCTCCGGGGGTAATAAGTGCGTGTCGGTTGCACGGCCGCGAAGCCGGTGGCGTTTACTGGGGCCGTGGCAAGAGACGGCTGAGCAGCGCTTGCAGGAGCAAGCACTCAGAAAAGCTGTCGGCCGCGAAAGCGGAGACCTGAGAGGAAAGGACACTACGTTGGCTCTGCCTACGTTGACTCCGGAGCAGCGCGCCGAGGCCCTGGCCAAGGCCGCCGAGGCTCGCAAGGCGCGTTCGGAGCTGCTCGCGTCGATCAAGTCCGGCAAGGAGAGCATCGAAAAGGTGCTCAAGCAGGCCAAGGAGAACAAGACCATCGGGAAGACGAAGGTCACCCAGCTGCTGAAGGCCGTCCCCGGCCTCGGCGCGGTGAAGGTCGCCGCCCTGCTCGAGCAGGCCGGAATCGACCCCGACCGGCGTGCGGCCGGCCTGGGCGAGCGCCAGCGCGAGGCGCTCATCGACGCGCTCAAGTAGCTCGTCGTCAGGAGCTCACGCGAGGGGAGTGTCGCTCGTGACACTCCCCTCGCGGATCTCCCGAAGCCTGGGACGCTAGGTCTTGTGAGTTCTCCTGACCCGGCGATCCCGGCTGACCTCGCCGCCCGCTACCAGCGTGGCGACTTCCTGTTCACCACGGCCCGGCGCGCGCTGCTCGCGCAAGGCACGATCCGCACCGTCACCGAAACGGACCCGCGACGGCTCGCCTCGGCGATCCCCGGTGTCCTGGCCGCGACGGGTGCCCCGCTGGCCGTCGGCATCCTGCCGTTCGACACCGGGCCCGACACCAAGGTGCCTGGCCACCTCGTCGTGCCCCGGACCGTCCACCGCGCCGAGGGTGCGCCTTCGTTCACCCGTGAAGTCCTGCCGGCGCCCGTGCGGGTGCGTGCGGTGCCCTCACCCGCGCAGCACATGGCCAACGTGCGGGCCGCGGTCATCGCCCTGGGCGAGCGTGACCTGCGGAAAGCCGTCCTGGCCCGCGCTCTGGACCTCGAGTTCCCTTCGCCGGTGCCCGCCGAGCGCGTCGTGCGCAACCTGGCGGTAGGCAACCCCCGGCACTTCACGTACGCGGCCGAGCTGCCCGGCGGCCGCACGCTCGTCGGCGCCACGCCCGAGCTGCTGCTTCGCCGCACCGGCCGCACGGTGTTCTCGTCGCCGCACGCGGGCTCGATGCCGCGCTCGGCCGACCCGGCGACCGACCGCGCCAACGGCGAGGCGCTGCGGACGTCGCGCAAGGACCAGCTGGAGCACGCGGTGGTGATCGACTACCTGGTCGAGGCGCTGCGGCCGTTCTGCCGGACCCTCGAAGTCCCGGCCGAGCCCGAGCTGGTGACGACCCCGGCGATCTGGCACCTGCGCACCCCGATCACGGGCGAGCTGGCCGACCCGGACATCACGGCGCTGGACCTGGCGGCGGCGCTGCACCCGACGCCGGCGATCTGCGGCACCCCGACCGAGGGGGCGCGCGAGCTGGTCCAGGAACTGGAGCCGTTCGACCGCGACTACTACGCCGGAGCGGTCGGCTGGGTCGACGCGGCGGGCGACGGCGAGTGGGCGGTGGCGATCCGCTGCGCCGAGATCGCGTCGACGTCGATGCGGCTGTACGCGGGCGGCGGCATCGTGGCGGCGTCGGACCCGCAGGCGGAGCTGGACGAGACGACGGCCAAGTTCCGGACGCTGCTGGCGGCGATGGGCCTGGAGGACAGCGTCTAGGGAACCCAGCGCTCCTCGGTCACCGACAGCTCGTCGGTGGTCAGGACCGCGATGGCCGCCCGGTAGCCGTCCGCGGCCTTGAGGTCCGCCAGCCGCGTGCGGGCCGGGTCCAGCGCCGCCTCGCCCGACTCCACCAGCCTCGCCGGTTCGTCGAAGCGGGAGAACGTGATGCTCTTCAGCGGGATGCGCAGGCCCTTGCCGGTGGCCTTCATCACCGCTTCCTTGCGCGTCCAGTAGACGAAGAACGCGTTCGCCTTCTCCGCGTCGGTCAGGCCGGTCAGGTGGGCCGTCTCCGCCGGGCTCAGCGCGTACTCGATCAGGCCGTCGTCGGCCTTCCGGGTCGCGGTCTCGACGTCCAGGCCGACCGGGACCGACGGCGTGGCCGCGACGCCGATCAGGTCGCCCGAGTGCGAGATCGACAGCGTCAGGTCCTCGCCCGGGACGTGCGGGCGGCCGTGCTGCTTGCCGCAGTCTTCGCAGGTCGCGTCGAACTTGACCGCTTCGACCGGGATCGCGAGCCGCTCGGCCGCGACCGTCTTGGCCAGCACGCGCCCGGTGAGGAAGCGGCGCTTGTCGGCGTCCTGCCGGTAGGCCTCGAACCGGCCTTGCTCGACGTCGTCCAGCAGACGCAGGAAGCGCTCTTCGACGGGCAGCGGGGACGACCAGCGGACCACGATCTCCATCACGTCCCCGATCCTCCCGGGCGCCGGAGCGCTTGTCACGAATTCGGGGAGAGGTCTGGGGTGATTGCCGGGACGGTGCGGCGCTGCTCGGCAGGGGGCGAGTGGTCGTCCGTGGCTGCCGAGGCCTCACGGGCGCGGCGGGCGGGTGCGGATTGCGGCTGCGTGGTCGGCGCGCGGCTGCCCGCGTGGCGCTGCGGCGTCCGGGGTGCAGGCCGCGCCGGCCCCTGGGTGCTGCCTCCCGGGCGCCGGAGCGCTTGTCACGAATTCGGGGAGAGGTCTGGGGTAATCCCGCCGACAGGAGGTACCCTGGGGCTAAGCAAGCGCTTAGCCAGTGTCGGAGGAGCAGCTCACCCATGGACTTTTCTCTCAGCACCGAAGAACGGGAAGTGCGCGACTGGGTCCGCACGTTCGTCCAGCGGGAGCTGATCCCGCTCGAGCAGGAGGTCCTGCGGCGCGAGCGCGCGCACCAGCCGGGGTTGACCGGCGAGGAGCTGAAGGACCTCCAGCTCAAGGCGAAGGAGTCCGGTTTCTGGGGCGTGCTGACCCCGGAGGAGTACGGCGGCATGGGTCTGTCCGCCGTGATGGCCGCGCTGCTGGAGGCCGAGCTCGGCCGCACCTTCGTGTCGTTCCGCTTCGGCGGTGCCGCCGACAACATCCTGTTCCACGCCAACGAGGAGCAGAAGCAGACCTACCTGCTGCCGACCATCTCGGGCGAGCGCAAGTCGTGCTTCGCGATCACCGAGCCGGGCGCCGGGTCGGACGCCAAGGCCATCCGGACCACCGCCCGCAAGGACGGCTCCGACTGGATCATCAACGGCGAGAAGACCTTCATCACCGGGGGCAACGAAGCCGACTTCACGATGGTCTTCGCGATCACCGACCCGGAGAAGGGCGCGAACGGCGGCGTCACGTGCTTCCTCGTCGACCGCGAGGCCGGCTGGAAGTCCGAGTACATCGACACCATGGGCGAGTGGGGCCCGGCGTCGCTGATCTTCCAGGACGTCCGCGTCCCGGAGACGCAGATCCTCGGTGAGGAGGGCCGCGGCTTCGAGCTCGCCATGCAGTGGATCGGCCAGGGCCGCTACCTCCTGCCGGCGCGCGCGATCGGTTCGTGCGAGCGGCTGATCACCATGGCCATCGAACACGCCAACACGCGCGAGACGTTCGGGCAGAAGATCGCCGAACGCCAGGCCATCCAGTGGATGATCGCCGACTCCGGCGTCGAGCTCGAAGCGCTGCGGTGGCTGGTGCTCAACGCCGCCTGGCAGGTCGACCAGGGCGTCGACTCGCGGCACGCGCAGTCGATGGCGAAGCTGTACGGCGGCCAGAAGGCCAACGAGATCGTCGACCGCGTCCTGCAGATCCACGGCGGCATGGGCTACACGCGGGAGCTGCCGGTCGAGCGCTGGTACCGCGAGCTGCGGCTGCTGCGCATCTACGAAGGCACCGACGAGATCCAGCGCCGCACGATCGCGCGCAACCTGCTCAAGGGGCACGTGAAGGTCGGCGGCGTCCTGGGCTGAGCCCCTCCGAAACGCGTGAAGCCGTCAAGGCCGCCTCTTCCGGCGGCCTTGACGGCTGTTCGGCTGCGTGCTGCTTACTGCTTGTTGCGAATGGCGATCGGGACGCCCGCGAGGTCCTCTTCGTTGCACAGGAGCTTCACGTCGTAGTACGGCGAACCCTGGCGGTCGTCGTAGTCGAGGTGGATGGCCAGGACGTCGAGCGGCTCGCCCAGCCATTCCTGCGCCTGTCGTAGCCACGCGGAGCACCGCTCCAAGGCGGTGGGGAGATCGTCATCACGGAACTCGACGGGGCGATAGGGGACATCCTGCACCTGATCGCGGGGGTGTGCCGGCGCCGGGAGGCCCGGCGCGAGACCCGAGTCGTCCAGTTCCAGTTGGATCGTTTCCTCAGTCACCCTTCGAGCGTCCCCCACGCACGCCGTCTGGGCAAGGCGTACACAGGTAAAAGCGCCGCTAAACGGACATGCCCCACTCTTTCGCGACGATTTCCCGGCACCGTCGCAAGTCGGCTACACCCGGCGGTGCGGTGCAGCCCAGCGCCCGCGAGACCAGCTCCGCGTAGTGCTCGGCGAGCTGGTCCAGCGCCAGCGGCCCGCGCGGGGAGTACCACCGGGCGACCCCGCTGCACATCTCCAGCAGTGCGAGCCGGGTCACCGCCGGGTGTTCGGTGTGGAAGACCCCGGCCACGATGCCTTCTTCGATCGCCGCGGCCCACAGGTGTTCGTACGCGTCGCGCAACGCCACCACCGGCTCGCGCGCAGCCGGGGACAACACGTCGACTTCGTTGTCCACCACCCGGGTTTCCGCCGGGCCGACCGCGTGCGCGAGCACGTGCAGCGCGACCAGCGTGCGCAGCCGGTGCACCGGATCCGGGCTGCCGGCCGTCGCCTCGCGGGCCGCGTCCAGCAGGCGGTTCAGCGCAGTGTGCATGATCTCCGCGAGCAGATCCTCCTTGGTGCCCATGTAGTGGTACAGGCTCGCCGACGAGAGTTCGGCCTCCTGCGCCAGATCGCGGATGCCGGTGCCGTGGAAACCCTTGGTGGCGAACAGCTTCACCGCCGCCGCGCGGACGCGCTCCCGGCTGGTCACAGCCATGTTCCCGCCTTCGCGTCCCACGACTCCGCGCGCGGGTCGGCGACCTTGCGCAGCTCGCCCTTGGCGACGCGCTCCGACGGCGTCATCGGCAGCTCGCCGGCGAACGCCCAGAACCGCGGAACCTTGAAGTACGCCAGCTTTTCCGAGCAGAACTCCACCAGCTCGGCGGGGTCCGGGCGCTCGCCGTCGCACACGAGGTACGCCTTGATCTCCTCGCCGCGCAGCTCGTCGGGCACCGCGACGACGGCGGCCAGCTTGACCGACGGGTGCAGCAGCAGCGCGCGCTCGACCTCGTCCGCGGACACGTTCTCGCCGCTGCGGCGGATCATGTCCTTGGTGCGGCCGACGTAGTAGACGCGGCCGGCGGCGTCCATCCGCGCGAGGTCGCCGGTGTGGAACCAGCCGTTCTCGAACGCCTTCGCCGTCGCGGCCGGATCGTCGTGGTAGCCGTGCATCAGGCCGATCCCGCGGATCAGCAGCTCGCCGGTTTCCCCGCGCGGCAGCGGCTTTCCGTCGGCGCCGGCGATCATCGCCTCGCGGTCGCGGCTCGGCCGTCCGATGCAGCCGGTGCCGACGGTCTCGTCGTGGTCGGCGGCGGTCATCCGGATGTCGCCGCCGGTTTCGGTCATCCCGAACGCCTCGTACCACGGCACGCCCCAGCGCTGTTCGAGTTCGGCGTGCAGGTCGTGCGGGATCGCGGACGCGCAGATCGCCCGGACGCGGTGGTCGCGGTCGGCTCCGGACGGTTCCTGGCGCAGCAGCAGCGTCGGCATCAGGCCGAGGCAGTAGAACCACGTGACGCCGTGCTCGCGGACCTTCGCCCAGAACGTGCTGGGGTGGAAGCGGTCCAGCACGACGAGGGTGGCGCCGGCGGCGAGTCCCAACGCGACGTTCCACTGTGGATCGATGTAGTGGAACGGCTGGGCGGTCAGCATGACGTCGTCCTCGCCGACGGCGGGGAAGTCGGTCGCCAGGCTCACCGCGAGGGTCGTCCAGTAGCGGTTCGGCAGGACGCAGCCCTTGGGCGCGCCGGTCGTGCCCGAGGTGTACTGGATGTTGACCGGAAGCTCCGGCACCGGGGTGAACTCCGGCGGCTCGGCGCCGGAGCGGAGCCGGTCCGGGGTGACGACCTCGGTCAGGCCGATCCGGCCGAGCAGGTCCGTGAACTCCGCGGCGGCGACCACCAGTTTCGCGCCGGAGTGGCGGAGGACGTGGGCGCCGTCGAACTCCTGGTAGTTCGTGTTGACCGGCACCAGCTGCGCGCCGATCTTCGCCAGCGCCAGCCAGGTCAGCGGGAACTCGGGCTGGTTGCGCAGCATCACCGCGACCCGGTCGCCGACGCCGATGCCGCGCTCGGCCAGCGCCGCGGCGATCCGCGAGCTTTCGCGGTCGACCTCGGCGAAGGTGAATACCTGGTCGAGGTGGTCGAACACCCAGGCCGTGCGGTCCGGCCACAGCCGCGCGGCCCGCGTGACGAGCTGGGCCAGCGTCCCGATCTCGGCGAGCGGGGTCATCCCCGGCTCCGGAAGGCTTCCGTCGACGCGGCGACCGCGGCCGAGGTCTCGGTGATCAGGGCGTGGCTGACCTCGAGTTCGAGCGCCGGCTCGACGTCGATCGGAGCGTCGAGGACGCGCTTGGCCATCGCCGCGGCCGCGGGCGGGTGCTCGGCGATCCGCTTGGCCCAGCTCAGCGCCTCGGCCTGGAGCTGGTCGGCGGGGACGGCGGCGTTGACCATGCCCAGCTCCGCGGCCTTCCGGCCGTCGAAGCGCTCGCCGAGCAGCAGGAGCTCCTTCGCCTTGAGCGGGCCGACGAGCAGCGGCAGCAGCCGCGACGCCGCGCCGGTGACGCTCAGGCCCAGCGAGACCTCCGGGAACGCGAAGACGGCGTCCTCGGCGGCCAGGATCAGGTCGCAGCCGAGTGCGAACTCCGCGCCGGCGCCGATCGCGTAGCCGTGCACCGCCGCGATCACCGGCTGGCGCAGCCCGCGCAGCCGCCGCGTGACGTCCTGGAGCCGGTCCAGCCGCGCCCGCGAGTCACCCGCGGGGGTGGGTTCCTTGAGGTCGTGGCCGGCGCAGAAGGCGCGCCCGTTGCCGGACAGCACGACCACGCGGGCGTCACTGCGGGCCGCCGCGTCCAAGGCGGTGAGGAAGTCGTCGACCAGCACGGCGGCGACCGCGTTCAGCCGCTCGGGCCGGTTCAGCCGGATGTGCGCGATGCCGTCTTCGACGGCGAAGTCCACGGTGGGCATGAGGGCGATGCTAGACGTTCGATCGATCGATCGATAGCCTCTGGACTTATGAAGGTCGACGCGGTCTACGAGAACGCGACAGTGTGGACGGGCGCGGGCGTCACCAGCGCTCTTGCCGTCCTGCACGGCCGGGTGGTCGCGCTGGGCGACGATGCGCGTGCACTCTCCGCGCGCTCGCGGGTCGACCTCGCGGGCGGGTTCGTCGTGCCCGGCTTCCACGACGCGCACAACCACATGGCGTGGTTCGGGATGGGCCTCGACGACGTCGCGCTGGGCGGCTGCCGCAGCGTCGAGGAGGTCTACGACGCCGTCGCCGCGCGCGCCGCCACGCTGCCGCCCGGGAGCTGGGTGGTCGGCAGCGGGTACGACCAGAACAAGCTCGACGGCGGGCACCCCGACCGCCACGGCCTCGACCGGGCGGCGCCGGGGATGCTCGTGCGGCTCAAGCACACGTCCGGGCACATGACCGTGGTCAACTCGGCCGTGCTCGACCAGCTCGACCTGGCGAACGTGCCGGTCGGCGGCGACGTCGTGCTCGACGCCGACGGCTCGCCGACCGGCCTGCTGCGCGAGCAGGCCCAGCTGCTGCTGCGGCCGCTCACCTACCCGACCCCCGTCGACCGGGTGGTGCGCGGGCTTGAGCGCGCGTCCGAGCGGTACCTGAGCGAGGGCATCACCAGCGTCCAGGAAGCCGGGATCGGCGGCGGCCTGGTCGGCGAGACCCCCGCCGAGCTGGCCGCCTACCAGGAGGCGCGCGACCGCGGCGTCCTGCGCGTGCGCAGCACGGTGATGGTCGCCGCGAGCGTGCTGCACGACCTGCCCGACGACGCCGGCTTCGGCCTCGACCTCGGCCTGCGCACCGGCCTCGGCGACGAGTGGCTGCGTGTCGGCCCGATGAAGTTGTTCGCCGACGGCTCCCTGGTCGGGCGCACCTGCGCGATGCACGACCCGTTCGACGGCGAGCCGGGCAACCGCGGCTACTTCCAGGTGCCCGAGGACGAGCTGACCCGCACGATCCGCCGCGCCCACGAGGCCGGCTGGCAGATCGCGACGCACGCCATCGGCGACCGCGCGATCACCGTCGTCCTCGACGCCTACGAAGCCGCGTTGGCCGCTTCGCCGCGCACGGACCACCGCCACCGCATCGAGCACTGCGCGGTGCTCCAGCCGGCGGAGCTGACCCGGCTCGCGTCGCTCGGTCTCATCCCGTCACCGCAGGGCCGGTTCGTCAACGAGCTCGGCGACGGCATGCGCGCCGCGCTCGGCGAGGCCCGCGTCCCGTGGTGCTACCGGCTGCGAAGCGTCCTCGACGCGGGTTGCGTGCTTCCCGCGTCCTCGGACCGGCCTGTCGTGAACGGCGCGCCACTGCTCGCGCTGGCCGACATGGTGCGTCGGCGCACGGCGTCAGGCGCCCCCTTCACGCCCGAAGAGGCGTTGACGCCGGAGCAGGCGTTGCGCGCGTACACGTACGGCTCGGCGTACGCGACCTTCGCCGAACGTGACCTGGGCACGCTCGAACCCGGGAAGCTCGCCGACTTCGCCGTGCTGTCCGGTTCGCCCCTGGACGAGTCCGCTTTGGACGACCTCACCGTGCAGGGCACCGCCGTCGGCGGCGAACTGCGTTATCAAGCGTGATGGCTCACTTCCCCTCCACGAACTCGAGTGCCTCTTCCGCCAGCGCGGACCAGGGCTGTGCCGAGCCCGTGTCCAGCGCCAGCCACTCCTTCATCGGGGTGCCCTTGTTGGCGTCGAAACGCACCCCGTGCCCGCCCTCCACGAGCTCGTCGACCCTCGGCCGGGGCAGCTTCAGCACCAGCTGCCCGCGGACGAACATCGCGAAGATCCGGCCGTGCGCGCGCAGCGCCGTGCGCCCGAACCCGCCGGTCGCGCCGGGTGGCGTGATGCCCGGGCGTCCGGTGAACTCGTCGACCAGGTCCTCGAACTTCTCCTCCGGCGACATCGACCACCTCCGTCTCTTCCACGCCCGACAGTAACGACCACCACCGACAAAACCGGGAGGCGAGATGCCCGTCCGCGACGCTGTCTTCGAAGACATCGAGGAGATCTGCGCGCTCATCGAGGAGCACGCCGTCTACGAGGACAACCACGACCTGAAGCTCGACCGCGCCGAGATGAGCGGGCACCTCTTCGGGCCGGACCCGAAGGCGTGGGTGCTGATCGCGACCCCGCCCGGCGAGCCCGGCACGGTCGCCGGCTTCGCGTTCTGCAGCTGGAACTTCTCCACGTGGGAGGCCCGGCCGGGGATCTGGCTGGACGACCTGTTCGTCCGCCCGGCGCACCGGCGCTTCGGGCTGGGCAGCGAGCTGCTCGACGAGCTGCGCAACCGCACGAGCGGCCGCGTCGAGTGGGACATGCAGGCGGGCAACGAGAAAGGCGAAGCGTTCTACGCCCAGCTCGGCGCCGAGCCGGTCCCGGGGTGGATCCGCTACCGCTGGCGGCCGTGAACTTTCACGAGAAAGTACCCCGCCCCGTAAAGTATGCGGCATGGGAGATGGTTCGGTCCGGAGGTCCTCGTCGGTCGAGGACTACGTCCGGGTGATCTACGGCCTGGTCGAGCGGGGTGAGGCGGTCACCAACACGTCGCTCGCCGGCCGGCTGGAGGTCAGCCCGTCCTCGGCGTCGGGGATGGTCACGAAGCTGTCCCAGCTGGGGCTGGTCACCCACGTGCCGTACCGCGGGATCGAGCTGACCGCCGACGGCAGGCTCCTGGCGCGGTCGGTGCTGCGGCGGCACCGGCTGATCGAGACGTACCTGGTGTCCGAGCTCGGCTACACGTGGGACGAGGTCCACGCGGAGGCGGACGCGCTGGAGCACGCGGTGTCGGATCGCCTGGTCGAGCGCATCGCGGCGAAGCTGGGCAACCCGGTCCGCGACCCCCACGGCGACCCGATCCCGGCCCCGGACGGCAGCGTGGAGGAACTGGCGGTCCGCATCCTCGACGACCTCGAGCCGGGCGCGGTCGGCGAGATCGTCCGGGTGTGGGACACGGACCCGGAGCTGCTGCGCTACTTGACGGAACACGCGATCAACCTGGGCGAACGCATCGAGGTCGTGGAGCGGCAGCCGTTCGGGGGACCGATGGTGGTGAAGGTGGGCTCCCCGCCGGATGCCGCCACGCACGCCATCGGCAAGGAGATCGCGCAGGCCCTGTCGGTCACCCTGCGCTGAGGGGCGTACGCGCGAGTGACGTCGTGGAGCGGATGTGGTGACGCGCCCGCGACCGCGACCATGGCCGCATGAAACCCTTCCGCTTCGGTGTCGTCGCCGGGTTCTCGTCCGATCTCACCTCGTGGACCGCTCAGGCCGAACGGATCGAGAAGCTGGGCTTCGACACCCTGCTCGCCACCGATCCCGTCGGTTCCGCCGATCCCTTCGTCCTCCTCGGGGCCGCCGCCGCGGTCACGCTGGATCTCACCATCGGCACCTTCGTGCTCGCCGATCCCTTCCGGGACGCGAAAGCCCTCGCCTGGCAGGTCCAGACCCTGCACCAGCAGACCGGCGGTCGCTTCGAGCTCGGCCTCGGCGTCGGGCGGCCCGGTGCCGGGGCGCACGCCGAAAACCTCGGGCGGGAGTTCGGCGGACCGGGTGAGCGCATCACACGGATGGCGGAGACGATCGCCGTCCTCAAGGAAACCGCGGACCGGCCGCGGCTGGTGCTCGCCGGCGGGGGACCGAAAATGCTGGCGCTCGCCGCGCAAGAAGCCGACACCCTCACCTTCACCTGGGCGCCGAAAACCACCGAAGCCGAGGCTGAGTCCATTGTGGATCGATTCCGTAAGCTTGCTGAGGAACGCCTGCCGGACATCGAGCTCGGGCTGAACCTGATGGCCGTCGGGGACGCGCCGTCGCCCGGAATCGCGCGGTGGGCCGGGGTCGACGTCCCCGAGCTCGCCGCCGCCGGAGCCGTCACCGTGCTGCCCGCCGATCCAGGTCAAGCGGCGGAAAGGCTTCTCGGCTGGCGGGAGCGGTGGGGGATTTCCTACGTGACGATCAACTCGGGCTACGCCGAACCGTTCGCCGAGATCGCCGCGCGGGTGCGGCTCGCAGGTGGGTGAGGGCCCTTCCGATCTTGCGAAGCTGGGCCTACGCTCCAATTTTCGTACTCGGGAGTGCTTCGGAGCGTTGTGATGACCGGTCAGCGAACTCGCACCATCGACCGGGGGGAGCAGGCGGAACTGGGTCACCTCCTGGCCGCCGGGCCGTTCGACGTCGCGTTGCGCGCGGCGATCAGGGCTCGCGGCCTCGGCCTCGACCGGATCCGCTATCGCTTGCGCGGCAGGGGAACCACGGTCAGCCTGGCCACCCTCAGCCATTGGCAGTCCGGGCGGTGCCGGCCCGAGCGGCCGGAATCGTTGGAGGCGTTGCGGAATCTCGAAGACATCCTGAACGTGCCGGACGGCTCGCTCAGCAAGCTCCTCGGCCCGCCGCGCAGCAGGACCCGCTTCCACGCGCAGCCGCCGACGCTCAATTGAGCGGTACCAACGGAAATCCGCTCACGTGAGCACGTAGGCTCGGCCGCATGCGAGCTGTGGTCATGGAGGAGTTCTGCGTCCCGCCGGTCGTGCGGGACGTGCCGGAGCCGGTGGCGCCGCCCGGTGGCGCGGTGATCGAGGTGGACGCCACCGGCGTCTGCCGCAGCGACTGGCACACGTGGCAGGGCCACGACCCGGCGGTGCGGCTGCCGCACGTCGCCGGGCACGAGCTCGCCGGCCGCCTCGTCGCGCTCGGCGAAGGCGTCCGCGGGTGGGAGCTCGGCGCGCGCGTCACCGTGCCGTTCGTCTGCGCGTGCGGCACCTGCCCCCAGTGCGCCCGCGGCGACCAGCAGATCTGCGACCGCGAGTTCCAGCCCGGCGCGACGCACTGGGGTTCCTTCGCCGAGCGAGTCGCCATCGGGCACGCCGAGACGAACCTCGTCGCGCTGCCGGACTCCCTCGGCGCTGCGGAAGCCGCCGCGCTCGGCTGCCGCTTCGGGACGGCGTTCCGCGCGGTGCTGCGGCAGGGCCGGGTCAGCGCCGGGCAGTGGGTCTCGGTGTACGGCTGCGGCGGCGTCGGCCTGTCGGCGGTGCTCCTGGCCGTCGCGGCGGGCGCGAAGGTCGTCGCTGTCGACGTCTCGCCGTCGGCGCTCCAGCTGGCCGCGAAGTCGGGCGCGACGCTCACCGTCGACTCCTCGGCGTTCGACGGCCCGGAAGCCGTCGCCGCGCACGTCCGCGAGCTGACCGGTGGCGGCGCGCACGTCTCGCTGGACTGCCTCGGCGCGCCGTCGACCTGCGCGGCGTCGGTGGGCAGCCTCCGCAAGCGCGGCCGGCACGTCCAGGCCGGGCTGATGCCGCCCGCGCAGGGCATCGCGCCGATCCCGATGCACCGGGTCATCGGCGGCGAACTCGAGCTCGTCGGCATCCACGGGCTGCAGGCCCACGAGTACCCGGAGCTGCTGCGGGTCGTCGAGGCGGCCGGCATCGACCTCACCGCGCTCATCGGGCGGCGGATCGGCCTCGACGACGTCCCGGCCGCGCTGGCCGCGATGAACGACCCCGTGCCGGCGCACGCGGGCGTCACCGTTGTGACGTTTCGTGACTGATCCGCGGCGCCCAGGTCAAGTGACCGGTTCGTAGCTGATCCACGCTGGTCTTGTGACATTCAGGTGTGGGAACGTCTAGTGCATGGTGGCCCAACGCGAGGGGATTCGGCCGCAGGAGCGCCCGGTTGGTCCGTTCGGGCGGCTCCTGCGGCTGTTCGCGGCCGCGGGTGTGACGTTCCGCGGTCACCGCGTCGTGCCCTCGACGATCACCGAACGTGTCCGGCGGGAGTCTCCGGCACAATCGAGGTGATGGACGCCCTCCTGCCGCGCCCGCGCGCCGAACTCGCGCCCGGTGCCGTCCACGTGCCCGACTGGCTCGGCTTCGACGAACAGCGCGAGCTGGTCGCCGCTTGCCGCGGCTTCGCCGGCTACCGCCACACCCGGCTGCCCAACGGCGGCGTGATGTCGGTGAAGTCCGTCTGCCTCGGCTGGCACTGGTACCCGTACGGCTACTCGCGCACGACCGGCGAGGGGACGCCGGTGCTGCCGTTCCCGGACTGGCTCGGCGACCTCGGCCGCCGCGCGCTGGCGGACGCCTACGGCGAGGCTGAGGCGTACGAGCCGGACATCGCGCTGGTCAACTTCTACGACGCCACCGCGAAGATGGGCCTGCACCAGGACAAGGACGAGCGCAGCCTGGCACCGGTGGTCTCGTTCAGCCTCGGCGACGCGTGCGTGTTCCGGTTCGGCAACCCCGAAACCCGCGGCCGGCCGTACACCGACGTCGAGCTGCGGTCGGGTGACGTGTTCGTGTTCGGCGGCCCATCCCGGCTCGCCTACCACGGCGTCCCGAAGACGCTGCCGGGCACGGCGGACCCGGCGCTCGGCCTGACCGGACGGCTCAACATCACCCTGCGCGTGTCGGGTCTCTAGTCCTCTGTGGACTCTTCGTCTTCCGGCACCACGATCAGCCGGACGGCGACCGCGCGCGAGCCCGGCGGGTGGTGGCCCGGCTCGGTGACGTACTTCCAGAGCAGGTTCTGGTACTCCTCGACGAACGACGCGATCTGCTCCTTCGTCAGGGTCAGGCCGCCGCGGTAGATCTGGTTCCAGCCCTTCGCGTCGTCGTAGCCCGCGTACGCCCGCGTGACCAGGCTGATGTCGTGGCTCATCTTGAGCGCGCCGAGCTTCTGGGCGGCTTCGCGCTCGTCCGGCGTCAGCTCCAGGCCGGGTGGGGTGTAGATGTCCTTCGTCAGCGACCGCCACCAGCGTTCGCGGCCGGTGGAGCGCTCCTCGATCTCCGCGATCAGGTCGAGGTCGGCGAGCCGACGCAGGTGGTAGCTGGTCGTCCCGGTGCTCTCGCCGAGGGCCTTCGCGACGCTCGTCGAGTTCGCTTCGCCGTGTTTGCCCAGGTAGGACAGGATGTCGCGGCGCACGGGGTTGGCGAGTGCCTTGGAGAAGGCCTTGAGGTCCGCGCCGGTGAGGACGCGGCGTTCGGGACGGTCGACCATGGCCGGAGCCTACTACAGAGACTGTTTGCAAAGAATCTCTGCAATCGCTACCTTGGATCGCGAGAACGGGGGTTCGTGATGAAAAGACTCTTCTGGGCGGCGGGGTTGTGCCTGCTGCCGTGGATCGCGGTACTGGGGATGACGCTGCCGGACGTCGCGCAGGCGCAGCACTGGCGGCTGGCCTGGACGGGCTTCGACACGGCGGAGGCGCTCGGCCTGCTGGCGACGGCGTGGCTGCTGGGGCGGGGCGACCCGCGGACGCCGTTCGCGGCGATCGGCACGGCGACGCTGTTGCTGGCCGACGCGTGGTTCGACGTCGTGACGGCGGGCGACGACGTCGTGGCCTCGCTGCTCATGGCGGGTTTGGAGGTACCGCTGGCGCTGGCGTGCCTGTCGGTGGCGATCCCGCGGCCGGCGGTGCCGGCGCATGTCTGAGCTGGACGCGCGGCTGCGCGACGAGATCGACGACCAGGTCGCCGAGGCCCTGGACGCCTACCTGGCGGAACGCCGGCCGCGACCCCGGCCCACGTGGCCGCTGTGGCTCGCGATCGTCCTCACCAACGTGGCCTGGCTGGTGGTCACGACCACGTGAACCGGACGGTCTGGCCGGGGCGCAGCTGGGCCGCGACGTCGAGGTCGGCCTCCTCGACGACCGCGATCACCGGGTAGCCGCCCGTCGTCGGGGAGTCCGCGTGGAACAGGATCGGCCGGCCCGACGGCGGCACCTGCACCGAGCCCGGCACGCACGCCTCCGACGGGAGTTCGTCGTGCCGCGAGCGGGCGAGGGGTGGCCCGGTCAGGCGGATGCCGACCCGGTCCGAGTCCGGGGACACCGTGTACACAGTGGACAGCAGGTCGCCGGGGGAAGCGAACCAGTCCCGGCGTGGTCCCGGTGTCACGCGCAGGACCGGCGACGACGGCAAAGCCGCGCGCGGCGCCAGGTCTACCACCGGGAACGCGAGAGGGGTGCCCACCGGCAGCAGCATCCCGGCGGTGAGCGGCGGCGGGCCGAGCTTGCCCAGCGTGTCCGTCGACCGCGAACCGAGCACCGGCGCGACGTCGATGCCGCCGCGCACCGCGACGTAGCAGCGCAGGCCCTCCGACGCCATGCCCAGCACCAGTTCCTCGCCCGGCCACAGCGTGACCGGCCCGTTCATGCCACCCGGCGAGACCGCGCAAACAGCCCCGGTCACCGCCACCGTCGTGACGGCCGACGCCCGCAGGACCAGACCGCCCAGCGTCACCTCCAGCGCCGCTGCTCCCGGAGGATTGCCGACGAGCCGGTTGGCCAGCTCGAACGACGCGCGGTCGGCGGCGCCGGAGCGGGCGACGCCGAGCGCCGCGTGGCCCGGCCGGCCGAGGTCCTGCACCGTCGTCGAAAACCCCGGCCGCACCACTTCGAGCTTCACGAGCGCACCGCCTCGAACCGCACGCGCGTGCCCGGCGGCAGCAGGTTCGGCGGGTCGCGCTCGACGTCCCACACCGGCACGTCCGTCCGGCCGAGCAACCGCCAGCCGCCGGGGGACGCGCTCGGGTAGACCGCGCTGTACTCGCCGGCGATCGCCACCGACCCCGCCGGGATCCGCGTCCGGGGCGTCGTCCGGCGCGAGACATGCAGCGCGGGGTCCAAACCGGACAGGTACGCGAACCCGGGCGCGAACCCGCAGAACGCCGAGACGTAGGAACCCGCGCTGTGCCGGGCGATCACCGAAGCCACGGAGCTGCCCGCCGAAGCCGCGACATCGGCCAGGTCCTCGCCGTCGTACACCACCGGAACGACCACTTCGGCCGAAGCGGAGACCGCACTGTCCACAGGGGATACTTCGCGCAGCACCGCGCCGAGCCGGTCCGCGTCCGTCACCGCGGGGTCGAAGCGGACCAGCAGCGTCCGGGCCGCCGGGACGAGCTCCTCGACCCCGGCCGGTGCCAGCTCCGCCAGCGCGGCTTCGAAGCCCAGGACGTCGTCGAGTTCCACCAGCAGTGCGCGCCGCCCGCACGGCAGCAGCCGGACCGTCATCCGGTGAACGCCCCCAGTTCGATGCCCGCCCCGGACAGCGCCGCCTCGATCCGCCGGGCCAGCTCCACCGCGCCCGGCGTGTCCCCGTGCACGCACAGGGAGTCCGGGCGCACGTCGAGCTTGGTGCCGTCCGCGGCGACGACCCCGCCCGTCGCCATGCCGACCGCGCGCTCGGCGACGACGTCGGCGTCGTGCAGCACCGCGCCCGGCTGCTTGCGCGAGACGAGCTTGCCGTCGGCGGTGTACGCCCGGTCGGCGAACGCCTCCGCGTACGCCACCACACCCGCTTTTTCCGCCTGTCGCTGCATTTCCGAGTTCGGCAGGCAGAGCAGCGCGAGCGCGGGGTCGTACCGGCGCAGGCCGTCGACGATCGCCGCCGCCTGCTCGACGTCGGCCGCCGCGGTGTTGTACAGCGCGCCGTGCGGCTTCACGTACGTCACGCGGCTGCCCGCCGCGCGGGCGAACGCGTCCAGCGCGCCGATCTGGTAGAGCACCTCGTTCGCCAGTTCGTCCGGTGCGATGTCGAGCGCGCGCCTGCCGAACCCGGCCAGGTCGTGGTATCCGACGTGCGCCCCGATCGCGACGCCGCGCTCGGCCGCCAGGTCGCAGACCCGCCGCATCACCGACGGGTCGCCGGCGTGGAAGCCGCACGCGATGTTCGCACTGGTCACGATGTCGAGCATGGCTTCGTCGTCGCCCATCTTCCAGGCGCCGAAGCCCTCGCCGAGATCGCTGTTCAGATCCATGTCAGCCCACCCGGTATTCGCTGTCGAGCCGGTCCGTGATGAACATGTACCCCGGCGCGTGCGTGATCGCAAAGGGTGGCCGCGACGCCATCAGCGCCGCCTGCGGCGTGACCCCGCAGGCCCAGAACACCGGGACGTCCCCCGGCTCCGCGTCCACCGGATCGCCGAAGTCCGGCCGGGACAGGTCTTCGATGCCCAGCGCCCCCGGGTCGCCGATGTGCACGGGCGCACCGTGCACGGCCGGCATCGCGCGGGTGACCCGGACGGCGTCGTCGACGCGGTCCTCCGGGATCTGCCGCATCGACACGACCATCGGGCCGAACAGCCGCCCGGCGGGATCGCACTGCCGGTTCGTCACGTACATCGCCACGTTGCGGCCCTGGTCGACGTGCCGCAGCGGGACGCCCTCGGCGGCGAGCGCCGTCTCGAAGGTGAAGCTGCAGCCGATCGAGAAGGCGACCATGTCGCTGCGCCACAGGCCGGTCGCGTCGGACACCTCGCCGGCCAGCACCCCGTTCTGCCAGATCCGGTAGCGCGGCAGGTCGGTGCGCAGGTCGGCGCCCTCGGCGAGCCGGGTGGCCGGGTCGCCGGGGTCGGTGACGTCGAGCAGCGGGCACGGCTGCGGGTTGCGGGTGCAGAACAGCAGGACGTCGTAGGCCCAGTCCTCGGGCACGGCGATCAGGTTGGTCTGGGTGAAGCCGTTGGCCCAGCCCGTGGTGGGGCGGGCGGTGCCGCGGCGGAACGCCTCGCGCGCCTGCGCGGGAGTGAACGTCGCGGGTTCGTCAAAGGTCGTCATGAGAAGCCCCCTCAGTCGACGAGCTCGATACCCCTGGTTTCCGGAAGCCCCAGCAGGGCCAGCACGGCGATGCCGTAGCCCAGCGCGCCGAACACGATCGCGCCGCCCGCGCCGAGGAAGCCCACGACGGTCGGGAAGATCGCGCCGACCGCGCGGCCGAAGTTGTACGTGAAGCCCTGTCCGGTGCCGCGCAGCGCCGTCGGGTACAGCTCCGCCAGGAACGCGCCGAAGCCGCTGAAGATCGCGGACATCGAGAAACCGAGCGGGAAGCCGAGGACGAGCACGAGCCCGTTGGCGCCCTTGGGGATCTGCGTGTAGGCGACGATCAGCGCGGCCGAGAGCAGCGCGAAGGTCAGGAAGGTCTTCTTGCGTCCCAGCAGGTCGGTCAGGTAGCCGCCGCAGACGTACCCGACGAACGCGCCGGTGATGAGGAACGCGAGGTAGCCGCCGGTGCCGATCACGGTCAGCTCGCGCGTCTTCTTCAGGTAGGACGGCAGCCACGTCGAAATCGTGTAGTAGCCGCCCTGGACGCCGGTGGCGAGCAGCGCGGCGAAGAACGTGGTGCGCAGCAGGTCGGTCTTGAAAATCTGGGCCAGCGTGCCCTTCGGGCGTTCGGTCTTCAGCCGTTCCTCGGCGCGCGGCGCGTCCTTGACGCTCTTGCGCACCCACAGCACGAGCAGCGCGGGGATGACGCCGGTCCAGAACATGATCCGCCAGGCGATGTCGTCGCTCGCGACGCTGAACACGACGGTGTAGACGATCACCGACAGGCCCCAGCCGACCGCCCACGCGCTCTGCACGAACGCCACCGTCCGGCCGCGGTACTTGGCCTGCGAGTACTCCGCGACCAGCGCGGCGCCCGCCGCCCACTCACCGCCGAAGCCCAGGCCCTGCAGCGCGCGGAAGACCAGCAGCGTCTCGAAGTTGGGCGCGAACCCGCAGAGCACGGTGAAGATCGTGTACATCGCGATGGTGATCTGCAGCGTGCGGACGCGGCCGATCCGGTCGGCCAGCATGCCGGCGCCGACGCCGCCGACGGCCGACACGACCAGCGTCGTCGTGCCGAGCAGGCCGGCCTCGCCGCTGGAAATCCCGAAGTACGCGGTGATCGCGGCCAGGCCGAGCGGCAGGGTCTGGTAGTCGAACGAGTCCAGCCCATAGCCGCCGAACGCGCCCACGAACGCGCGGCGCCCGCGTTTGCCGAGCGTGCGGAACCAGTCGAACGGCCGAGCCTCGGTAGCAGTTGTCGCAGTCATGGGGCACCTCCTGGCCAGTCTCTCATCGTGGCGTGGTTCACACAGTAAGGATTGTTGAACAATTCCACAAGACGGCAATTACATCGTCCTCAGTGTGACGGGTACCATCGTCGTCGTGGTCATCGAAGACAGCGGGCTCCCGGGCCTCGAGGCCGACCGGGGCCTGGTCAGCCGCAAGAGCACGGCCGAGCGGGTCGCCGGCGTCCTGCGCAAGCGCATCGCGGAGGGCTTCTTCCTCCCCGGCGGCCGGCTGTCGGAGCAGGACATCGGCAACGCGCTCGGCGTCTCGCGCAACACCCTGCGCGAGGCGTTCCGGCTGCTCACGCACGAGCGGCTGCTGGCGCACGAGCTCAACCGCGGCGTCTTCGTCCGCATCCCGAGCGTCGACGACGTCGTCGACATCTACCGCGTCCGCAAGATCATCGAGTGCGCGGCGGTCCGGGGCGTGACGGCGAAGCCCGCGTCGTTCGCGCGGATCAAGGAAAAGGTCGACATCGGTGACGAGGCCGCCCGCACCGGCAACTGGAAGGACCTCGGCACCGCGAACGTGTGGTTCCACCAGGAGCTGGCCGCGCTGTCCGGCAGCGAGCGCGTCAACGAGCTGGTCGGCAGGCTGACCGCCGAGCTGCGGCTGGTCTTCCACATCATGGCCGAGCCGCGGCGCTTCCACGAGCGCTACCTGCCGCGCAACCACGAGATCCTCGACCGCCTCGAGGCCGGCGACGGGCCGGGCGCCGAGCAGCTGCTGATGAAGTACCTCGAGGACGCCGAGGAGCAGCTGGTCGGCGCGTACGCCGACCGCGCCGAGGCGGCCCGGGCGGCGGTCGCGGCGGAGTAGCCACCCCCGGCGGCGCACCGCCGTCGAAATCGGCGAACGCCTCGAGGTCCGCACGAGCGGGCGCGCGGAGGCCACTGTCGGTTCGGGCACGGCGCCCCGGCTGCGGCTGCCCGTTCGGGCACCTCGGCACTTTGACGGTCCCCAATTCCCCCAAGGCTCGCTAGCCTGCGAAAGCGGTTTCGCCGCCGGAGACCCCCAGCGGCAGGCGGAACCCACCCGCTGCCGGGCCGGGGCCTCCCCAGTGCCACGGCCCGGCAGCCCTTCCGGACGCGACGCAGGCCCGGCCGGAACCCGGCCGGGCCTGCTGGTGTCCGCCGTCAGCCGGCGTAGCGGGCGAAGATCCTCGTGAAGTCCCACGCCTGCTGGGAAACGCCCGAACACGTGTCGTCGTTCGGGTAGCCGCCCGGGCACGGGCGGTCGCGGTTGGCCGACCAGAACGTCAACCGGGCCAGGTGGTGGGAGTTCGCGTAGGCCAGGATGGTGGTGAAGTCGTTCAGCGTGACCGTCTCGTTGTTGTCCGTGATGCCGTTCATCGACGAGATGCCCATGTGCCGGTAGGCCGTGTCGTCGTCATAACCGTAAGCCGACTTGACGACGTTCTTGAGGCCTTCGGCCGCGCGCTGGGTCAGCGTGCCCATGTTCTGGCCGGCGCCGCCGAAGTCGAACGGCATGATGACCCAGCCGTCGACCGTGAGCCCGCTCTGCGCCGCCCGGTTCACCAGGCTGTTGTCCGGACCGGACTGTCCGGTGCCGAACGTGACGTACAGCTTGATGCCCGGGTTGTTCGCCCGCACCGTCTTCAGCGCGTCGACCGTGCGCTGCTGCACGGTCGGGTTGCTGTAGGCGTCCGCCTCGATGTCGATGTCGATCGCCTTGAGGCCGTAGGCGCTGATCACCTTCTGGTAGGCCGCCGCCAGTTCGCCCGCGCTGCCGCACGACGACTCCAGCTTGTTGCCGGAGTAGCCGCCGAACGACGGGATGACGTCGCCGCCGCCCGCGCGGACCGCGTTGATCGTGTTCTGGTCGACGCCGCCGGTGAGTGCCCGGCCGCCGTCCCACTGCGGGTTGCAGTAGCCGTTGGACAGGACGAAGGCCAGCGTGAACCACTTGACGCCGGTGGCGTTCTGGATCGTCTGCGGGCTCGGCGGGTTGCCCCAGCCGTTGTAGAGGTACGGCGCCACGGCCATCACGCCCGGCCCGGACGGCGGCGGGGTGGTGCCGCCGGACGGGAGCGTCCACTGCTGGTTGGCCGTGCTCGCGCACGTCCAGATCTGCAGCCGCGTCCCGTTCGCGCTGGAGTTGCCGGTCGCGTCGAGGCACTTGCCCGAACCGGTGTTCACCAGGTTCTTCGCCGAGTTGGCAGTCCACTTCTGGGCGTTGGAGCCGTTGCAGTCCCAGAGCTGGATCGTCGTGCCGTTCGCGGTGCCCGCGCTCGTGACGTCCAGGCACTTGCCCAGCGCCTGCAGGGAACCGTCGGACCCGACCGTCCACTGCTGGGCGTTCGTGCCGTTGCAGTCGTAGAGCTGGATCGCCGTGCCGTTGGCGGTGCTCGCCGCGTTGACGTCGACGCACTTGCCGCCGATACCGGTGATCGGGCCGGTCGCCGCCTGCGCGACGCCCGGCGCGAACACCAGGGCCGACGCGGCGATCAGGGCGCCGAATACTGCTGTCTTCTTCATGCGGGCACGTTCCACTTCTGGTTGGCGGCGCCGGTGCAGGTCCAGATCTGCAGCCGCGTGCCGTTGGCGCTGGAGTTGCCGGTGGCGTCGACGCACTTGTTCGACCCGGACCCCACGATGTCCTTGGCCGCGGTGGCCGCCCACCGCTGGTTCGCGGTCCCGCCGCAGTCCCACAGTTGCAGCTGTGCACCGTCCGCCGTGGACTGTCCGGTCACGTCGAGGCACTTGCCGAGCGCGCGGATCGTGCCGTCGGTGCCGACCGTCCACTGCTGGGCGCTCGAGCCGTTGCAGTCGTAGAGCTGGACCGCGGTGCCGTTGGCGCTGCCGGCACCGGCGACGTCGATGCACTTCCCGCCGAGGCCGGTGATCGGGCCGGTCTTGCCGGTGCTGCCGCCGTTGCCCTGCGTGCCGTTCCAGGTGAAGGTCGCCGAGGTGTGGCCGGGCAGGGTGTAGGTGAACGACGAGTTGCCCCAATTCACGCGCACGCTCTGGTTGCCCGTGCTGGAGTTGTACGCGATCAGCGCCTTCGAGCCGTCCGGGTTCTTCCACGCCACGTTGCGGACGGTCGAGTTGTCGTTCGAGTCGATCCGGTACGCGCCGGGCTTCACGAACTTCGTCAGGTGGCCCATCGTGTAGTACTCGACCGTGTAGTCGACCTGCCCGCTGCGCGAGTCTCCGTTGTGGACGGTGATCAGGCCGGTGCAGGTGCCGCAGCCGCCGTTGTGCGGGCCCATGTTCTGGTCGACGCCGAGGCTCCACTTGACGAAGCTCTTCGACCAGTTGCGCGTGTAGTCGACGATGTTGTTCATGTCCTCGGCCTGCTGGTTCGAGATCCAGGTGCCCCCGGAGTGCTCGGTCGAGTAGGCGTTGACGTTCGGGTACTGGTTGTGCGTGGTCGTCTGCTGCGCGATGTCGCCGCCGTACCCGTGCCAGGCGACGCCGCCGAAGTTCGGGTGGTTGCGGATGGCCGAGTCGTCGAGAGTGGGTGCGCCGTAGGAGGCGTAGGTGTCCCAGTTCCAGTCGAGCGCGAGGACCTTTGTGGACAGCCCGGCGCCCTGCAGTGCCGGGAGCAGGTTGTTCTTCGCGAAGTACGCGAGCCCGGCGCCGTTCCAGTTGGTCGACGGGTAGCTCGAGCAGCACGTCGGCTCGTTCTGCATCGAGACGTAGTCGATCGGCACGCCCGCGTCCCGGTAGGCCTGGAGGTACTTGACGAAGTACTGCGCGTAGGCCGGGTAGTACTGCGATTCGACCCAGCCGAGCAGGTAGCTGTCGTTGTCCTTCATCCACGGCGGTGCGCTCCACGGCGACGCCATGATCTTGGCCTGCGGGTTGAGCTGCTTGGCCTGTTTGGTCAGCGGCAGCACGTCGGCCTGGTCGTGGGCGATCGAGAAGTGCGTCAGGTTCGGGTCGGTCTGGCCGGCCGGCATGTCGTCGAAGGTGTAGCTGTAGCGGGCCAGGTCGGACGCGCCGAGCGGGTTGCGGATGAAGCTCAGCCCGATGCCGTTGTTCGGGTCGAACAGCTTGCGCATCGTGTCGTCGCGGGTGGCCTGGGACAGCGCCCCGCTCGAGTTCATCAGCCAGGCCGCGGTGTCCGTGAAGGACGCTCCGCCGCCTTCGAACTGCTGGTAGGTGGTGCCTTCGTTGACGTTGATGGTCACGCCGCCGCTGCCGGTGCCCGAGGCGAACGTGATCGGGGTCTGCTGCTGGAGACCGCGGGTGACCTGGCGGCCGCCGGAGTCGCTGGTGGTGGTGAGCCAGACGTTGACCGTCTCGCCCGCGGCCTGCGCGGGCGCGGCGAAGGTGGCCGCGGCGAGCGCGGTCACGCCGAGCAGGGTGAGCAGTTTCTTCATGGGAGCGTCCACTTCTGGTTCGCGCCGGACCCGCAGGTCCAGATCTGGAGGCGGGTACCGTTCGCGCTCGAGTTGCCGGTGGCGTCGAGGCACTTGCCCGAGCCGGCGTTCACGAGGTTCTGCGATCCGTTGGCCGACCACTTCTGGGCGGTGGAGCCGTTGCAGTCCCACAGCTGGATCGGCGTGCCGTTGGCCGTGCCGGCACTGGTGACGTCGAGGCACTTGCCGAGCGCCTTCACGGTTCCGTCGCTGCCGACCGTCCACTGTTGAGCGCTGGTGCCGTTGCAGTCGTAGAGCTGGACGGCGGTGCCGTTGGCGTTGTTCGCGCCGGCGACGTCGACGCACTTGCCACCGATCCCGGTGATCTGCCCGGCGTGCTGCGTGGGCGGAGTGGTGGTGCCGCCGGCGAACTGCGTCGCGACCTGCTCGCCGAGGCTCGTGGCGTTGGCGTGGTTCTCGATCGGGTCGACGTGCGTGTTGGGGAACACGATGTAGGTCACCGGACCCTCGGTGCCGCCGTTGGACGGGTCCGGGTTGATGCCGAGGTTGACCGCGGTCGCGTAGGACGCCTCACCGATGATGCTCGTCGGGCCGGTGTCGCCGACCACGGCGTAGGTGACCTGGTTGTTGTAGATCACCGCCACGACCGAGCCGCCGTCGATGCCGTAGTTGCGGTAGTCCCACGTGGACGTCGGCTGTGGCAGGACGATGTAGGGCAGCTGGGCCGCGTTCAGCGGCTGGTCGGTCGACGTGTGGAAGGCGGTGTCGGGGTAGAAGCAGCAGTCGGTCTGCTCGTTGCACTGGGTCGTGCGGACACCGTCGCAGTCGATGTCCATGTCGGCGGTGAAGAACACCGCGCCGCCCGACTGGCAGACGGGCACGGTCGCCGCGCCGCCTTCGTCGAAGGAGTACTTGCCGTTCGAGATCTGCTGGCAGCTCTGCGTCTTCGCGAGCAGCTGGCTCGCGGACGGACCTGCCTCGACAGCGGCTTGGGCGGAGCCGGTGGTGAGGAAAGAAAGCGCTAACAGGGCACACCCCATTAGCGCGACGAGAATGCGTCGCACTGGGATTCTCCTCGTGGGGAAAGGAAAGAGTGCCGGGTAGGCGGGCCGGGCGGGGCCCGCCTACCCGAGGGGGTGGATCAGGGAGCGGTCCACTTCTGGTTGGCGCCGCCGGTGCAGGTCCAGATCTGCAGCCGGGTGCCGTTGGCGGAGCTGTTGCCGGTGGCGTCGAGGCACTTGTTCGCGTTGGGGTTAACGATGTCCTTGGCGCCGGTGACGACCCATTGCTGGGCGCCGGTTCCGTTGCAGTCGTAGAGCTGCACGGGTGTCCCGTCGGCGGTGCCCGCCGCGTTGACGTCCATGCACTTGCCCAGCGCCCGGATGGTGCCGTCGGTGCCGATGGTCCAGTTCTGCGCCGCGTTGCCGTTGCAGTCGGTGATCTGGATCGGCGTGCCGTTGGCGGTGTTCGCGCCGGCGACGTCGACGCACTTCCCGCCGATGCCGGTGATGGTGCCGGTCCGGCCGCTGCCGCCGCCCGAGGTGTTGGTGACGTGCACGTAGTCGACGACCAGCTGCTGAGGGAACTGCGTGCTGCTGTTGGGGTCGCCGGGCCAGTACCCGCCGACGGCGAGGTTGAGGATGATGAAGAAGTTGTGGTCGTAGACCCAGCGGTTGCCGTTCAGGTCGGACGGCGTGCGGGTCTGGTAGAGGTTGCCGTCGACGTACCACTTGATCTGGTTGGGCGCCCAGTCGACGGCGTAGGTGTGGAAGTCGTCGGAGAAGTTCGGGCCGTTGTAGGCCGCGCCGATGCCACCGGAACCGGAGTAGCCGGGGCCGTGGATCGTGCCGTGCACGGTGTTCGGCTCGAACCCGACGTTCTCCATGATGTCGATCTCGCCGTCGGTCGGCCAGTTGCCGCCGCCGAGCATCCAGAACGCGGGCCACATGCCCTGTCCGCGCGGGAGCTTCATGCGCGTCTCGAAGTGGCCGTAGGCCTGGCTGAACTTGCCGGCGGTGTTCATCCGCGCGGAGGTGTACTCGCAGCGGCCGTACCAGCAGTTGTAGTTGCCGGGGTTTTCCTTCTTGGCCGTGATGACGAGGTGGCCCTGGCCGTCGAGCTGGGCGTTGTTGGTGCCGGACGTGTAGTACTGCCGTTCGTGGTTGTTGACGTTGTCGCCGGTTTCGAGCTGCCACTTCGACCCGTCGACGGCGGACCCGGCGGGGCCGTTGAAGTCGTCGGTGAAGGTGGCGGCGGCTTCGGCGGCGACGGGGGTCAGGACCTGCTGGCCGAGGAGCAGCAGGGAGGCCGCGGCGAACAGTGCCGCTGTTCTTCTTCTGGCTTTGCGGAACGAGGTGGACATCGTTGTCGCCTCTCTCACCGTTGGGGGGAACGGCGTTCCGCGCGCAGCACGGAACGCGGGGAGGGGGAGGTGGCCTCGCATGCCGGGGCGGCGGCAGGCGCGACCGATCAGCCGGTGCTCGCGGTCCTGGGCGGGGTCGGACTTGGCGGGCGTCGGCGGGCGCTTTGTTGTGCCTGGCAACAAAGTATGCATGGTCCAGACAAGCCGGGCAACCGTCGGGCGGTCATTTTTTTTCAACCCGAATTAAGGGTGGGTTGGTGGCGGGTGAGCAGGTCGGCGGGTTCCCGGTGACCGGTGCACGCGGTTGTCCACAGCCCGGGTGAGTTGTGGGCAAGTGAGGGGAGGCGGGGGGCTTTGCCGGGGTTTTGTCGGGGGGCGGCGATACGCTGGAGCGGGGACGGTCCCCCTGGGAGGGCGGGCTCTGCTTTGGCGGCTCCTGTCCCTTCCGGCACCCCGAAGCTGTCATTGTGACTACGGCCGGCAACACCGCGTCAAGGCGGGAAAGCGTGCCTTGACCCGGCGCTGCCGGCCGTGTTCTGGCTTCGGATCGGGGTGCGGGGAGGTCTGGGTCCTCGTCCGCTCCTGTTCTCGGGTCCCCTCACCTTCGCGGCCGTGTTACGCGGCTTGCGGCTTGCGGCTTGCGTCTTGCGCGGCTCTCTCAGGCCGCGTCGGAGTCCGGGGCTCCTGGCTTCGCCAGCTTTGAAGTCGCTCCCTGCTCCAGCAGGTCCGCCACCGGCAGGGTCGCCGCTCCCGTCGCCACCGCGTCCAGTCCCAATGAGCCCAGCTGGATCGATGTCTGGCTGAACGGGTGCCTCAGCGCGTGCTCGCTCGCCGCCTCGCGGATTCTCGGCAGCAGCTGCTCGCCCAGGGCCAGACCTGCCCATCCGCCGATCACTATGCGCTCCGGGTTGAACAAGTTGATCAAGTTCGCGATCCCCGCGCCCAGGTACCCCGCTGTCTCCTCCAGGACCCGGGCCGCCGTCTTCGAGCGGGGGGCCGCCTCCAGCAGGGCCGCGAACTGGGCCTGCTCGTCCTCGCCCGGGACGTCCTTCCCTCGCACCTTGCGGTACCTCGCCAGCACCCCGCCCGCTCCGATGTACGCCTCCAGGCAGCCCAGTGCTCCGCAGCGGCACTGCTGCCCTCCGTACGCGATCGTTGTGTGGCCCCACTCGCCCGCGCTGCTCGTTGACCCTCGGTACGTCGTTCCGTCCGTCACCACCGCCGCTCCGACGCCCGACCCGATCAGCGCTATCACCGCGTGGCGGGCTCCGCGGCCCGCGCCGAACCACATCTCCGCCTGGCCCTGGGTCTTCGCCCCGTTGTCCACGAACAGCGGGAGTGAAACCCCCGCCTCCTCGAGCAGCGACACCAGCGGCACCGCGTCCCAGCCCACCGTCGGCGCGTGGACCAGCACCCGCGCCCCCTGCTCGACCGTGCCCGGTACGCCGATGCCCACGCCCAGCACCGCCGATTCGTCGATGCCCGCGCTCGCGAACACCTCGCGCAGCCCGGACGTCACCTGCTCCACCGCCGTCGCCGGGTCCGGCGCCTTCGGGAGGGGGTGGTCGACCGTCGCCAGGCGCGTCATCGCCAGGTCGAACAGCTCCACCTTGACGCCCGTCTCGCCGATGTCGACGCCCGCCACGTGCCCGTACGCCGGGTCGACGCGCAGCAGCACCCGGGGCCGGCCGCCGTCCGACTCGACCTGGCCCGCCTCCGTGATGAGCCGCTCCTCGCCCAGCTCGGCCGTCACGTTGCTGACCGTTGCCGCACTCAATCCGGTGAGCTGGCTCAGTTCGTGTCGCGACAGCGGGCCGTCGAAGTACAGTTTCGACAGCAGCAGGGAACGGTTGTGCCGCCGCAGATCACGGACGGTGGTGCGCTTGCTCGCCATGGGCAACCCATCTGAAACTCTTACCGGCTTCGACCAGAATGCCTGATCACCGTAAGTTGTGGCTATGTATTAAGTGGTGAACTAAGTCCCGAACCCATAGTGACATGGGCAGCGTCTGGCAGAATCCCCCAGGTGACCCAGGTGGTACGCCAGACAACTCGAGACCTCCGGCGGCACAACCGCGCGGCACTGCTGTCCTCCCTCTACCTCCGCGGCCCCGTCAGCAGGCTGGAACTAGTAGCTGAATCGGGACTGTCGGCCGCCACCGTTACGAATGTCGTCTCCGAGCTCATCGCCGACGGCGTAGTGGCGGAAGCCGGCTCGGTCGAATCCGACGGCGGGCGGCCGCGGACGCTGCTGGCCGTGCGCCCGGACTTCGGGCACGTCGTCGGCGTCGACGTCGGCGAGACGCACGTCGAAGTCGGCCTGTTCGACTGCGCGCTCGGGACGCTCGGCACGGTCCGGCACCCGCTCGTCGGCACCCGCCTGGATCCGGACGAAGTGGCCGGCCTGGTGCGAACCGGCATCGCGGAAGTGCTCGAAGGGGGCGAACCGGACGCGGTCTTCGGAGTCGGCATCGGGGTGCCCGGCGCGGTGCGCGACGGCGGGATCGTGCACGCGCCCACCCTCGGCTGGCGCGGTGTCGCCTTCGCCGACCTCATCCACCCGCACATCGAAGCGCCGCTGCACCTCGACAACCGCGCTCGCACCCTGGGGCAGGTCGAGGCCTGGCGCGGGGCCGGCCGGGGCGCCGAACGCGCCATCGTCGCCCTGCTCGGCGTGGGCGTCGGGGCCGCCGTCGCGACCGCCGGGCGGTCGCACCCCGGCATCACCACCAGCGAGTGGGGCCACACCGTCGTCAAGGCTGGCGGGGCGGCCTGCCGGTGCGGCTCCCACGGCTGCCTGGAGGCCTACGTCGGCACCGAGGCGATCGTGCGGCACTACGCCGACCGCGTCGGCAAACAACCGGTCATCGGGGATGAAAGCGACAACGAGCTGGTGCGGATCGTGGCGGAAGCCCGCGACGACGGCCCCGCCGCCGACGTCCTCGCCGAGACCGGCGAGTACCTCGGGATCGGCATCGCGAACCTGATCAACCTGCTCAGCCCGGACCGGGTGGTGCTGTCCGGCTCGGCGGGGGCGATCATGGGGCAGGCGATCCTGCCCGCCGTGCGCGACGCGGTGGGCAGGCACGCGCTCGACTACCTGGCCGGGCGCACCGAGGTCGTCCTCGGCAGCCTCGGGCCGGACGCGGTCGCGCTCGGCGCGGCCACCCTGCCCATCGCGCAGCTGCTCGCGAACGGGGGCCGAACCGGCTGATTTCCTTGCGTCGCAAGGAGTAATCACCGATACAGGTCCAGACCGCCGGTTCTTTTAGTACTTAAACTTAGGTACAAAACGTTACCGCCGTGTTATTGACGTGACCCGAGTCACCCGGGTTGACTTCGGAGCGTCGTTCGGTCGCCGGCGGTCGGGGCTCGCTACCAGTCGACAAAAAGCACGTCGTCGATGACTAGGAGGACCGATGCGAGTCAAGCGCTCCATCGTCGCAGCGCTGGTGGCCGCGCTGGCCCTGAGTGGCCTGACCGCGTGTTCGGGCGGCAGCTCGAACGCCGCGCAGAGCAACCCGGACCAGGTGCTCAACGTGGGCAAGCCCGACGGCCCGCAGTCCGAGAACAACAACCCGTTCCTCGAGACGTCCGCCCTGTCGAACATGGGGTACCGGTGGATGATCTACGAGCCCCTCGTCATGCACAACCGCGTCAAGCCGCAGGAGCCGGGCAAGCCGTGGCTGGCGACCAAGTGGGACTGGTCGGACAACTACAAGAAGCTGGTGCTGACCGTCCGTGACGGCGTCAAGTTCTCCGACGGCCAGCCGATGACCGGCGACGACGTCGCCTACACGTTCCAGCTGCTGCGCGACAACAAGGCGCTGAACGTCGACGCGGTGCCCTACAAGGACATCGCCGCGGCCGGCAACCAGGTGACGCTGGGCTTCGAGACGTCCCAGTTCGTCAACCAGCTCAAGATCCTGCAGACCCTCGTCGTGCCGAAGCACGTCTGGCAGTCGGTCAAGGACCCGGCGCTCGACACCGTGAAGAACCCGATCGGCACCGGGCCGTACACGCTCAAGTCGTTCACGCCGCAGACGATGATCGTCACCCGGCGCGACAGCGGCTACTGGCAGGAAGCGCCGAAGGTCAAGGAGATCCGCTACACCTCCTACACCGACAACAACGCGCAGGTCGCGGCGCTGGTCAGCGGGGCGTCGGAGTGGAGCTTCGTCTTCATCCCGAACTACAAGGCCGTCTACACCAACAAGGACCCGCAGCACTACAAGCTGTGGTTCCCGGCGCAGCTCGCCGTGCACGGCCTGTGGTTCAACACCGAGAAGGCCCCGTGGAACGACGCGAAGCTGCGTCAGGCGGTCAGCAAGGTGATCAACCGCGACGACATCTTCAACCAGGGCGAGGCCGGCTACTTCTACCCGAAGAACGACCAGGTCACCGGCATCCCGACCCCGGCGGGCGACTCGTTCATCGCGCCGGAGTACAAGGGCAAGACGGTCCAGGTCGACGTTCCGGGCGCCAAGTCGCTGCTCACCGGCGCGGGCTACAAGTTCACCGGCGACAAGCTGGCCGACCCGAGCGGCAAGCCGGTCACCATCAAGCTCACCGTCCCGTCGGGCTGGTCGGACTACATCACCGACCTGGAGATCATCAAGGACAACCTGGCGCAGATCGGCATCACCGCCACGGTCGAGAAGATGAACCAGGACGCGTGGATCAAGTCGGTCGACACCGGTGACTTCGAAGGCCTGATGCACTGGACCAACGACGGTGCGACGCCGTACGACATGTACCGCGACGTCATGGACGGCAACCGCTACAAGCCGACCGGCCAGGGTGGCATCAACGGCAACTACGGCCGCTTCAAGAACGACGAGGCGACCAAGGCGCTCGAGACCTACGCCAACGCCGAGGACGACGCCGCCCGCACCGCCGCCATGGCGACGCTGCAGAAGATCATGATCGAGCAGCAGCCGATGGTCCCGACCTCGGCGGCCAACTCCGGTGGCGAGTACAGCACGAAGAACTGGACGGGCTGGCCGGACGACGCCAACCCGTACGGCCCGGCGCAGCCCACCCTGCGCAACGCGCTCGACATCGTCCTGCACCTGAAGCCCGCGGCCTGACCGATGGCGGAGTCCGTGGCAACGACCGAGCAGTCCCCCTCCGACCCCGTCGCCGTCGGGTCGGAGGGGGACCTCCCCGTGGTTCTCGAAGCCGCGGGCCTCACCAAGCACTTTCCCGTGCGGCGACGCGGGCGCGCGGCCCTCACCGGCCCGCGCCGCGCGGTCCAGGCCGTCGACGACGTCACGTTGACGCTGCGGCGGGGCCGGGTCACCGCGCTGGTCGGCGAGTCCGGCTCGGGCAAGTCGACCGTCGCCCGCCTGCTCGCGGGGCTCTACCCGCGCACCGGCGGCGACATCCGGCTGCACGGCGAGACCGTGAACGTCAAGCACGGCCGGACGTTCCGCGCGTACGCCCGGCAGGTCCAGATGATCTTCCAGGACCCGTTCGCGTCGCTCAACCCGGTGCACACCGTGCGCTACCACCTGACGCGGGCGCTGAAGATCCACGGCCGCGCGGGCGACGACCTCGAGAAGTCGTTGCACGAACTGCTTTCCCGCGTCCAGCTGACCCCGCCCGAGCGGTACATCGACAAGTTCCCGCACGAGCTGTCCGGCGGGCAGCGCCAGCGCGTCGCGATCGCGCGGGCGCTCGGTGCCGACCCGGAGGCGCTGCTGGCCGACGAGCCGGTGTCCATGTTGGACGTCTCGATCCGGCTCGGCGTGCTGAACCTGTTGCGGGACCTCAAGGAACGCCTCCACCTGGCGATCCTGTACATCACGCACGACATCGCGTCGGCGCGCTACTTCGCCGACGAGACGATGGTGATGTACGCCGGCCGGATGGTCGAGGGCGGCGACAGCGAGACCATCACGCAGCGCCCAGCGCACCCGTACACGCGGCTGCTCATCGACTCGGCGCCGGATCCGGACCGGCTGGTGGGCGGGAGCGCCGAGCTCGACCCGGGCGAGGTGCCCGCCGAGCGCGGCGCCGGCGAGCCGCCGAGCCTGATCGACCCGCCGTCCGGCTGCCGGTTCCACCCGCGCTGCCCGGTCGCGATGGAACGCTGCAGGACCGACCTGCCGCCGCGGTTCGAGGTGGACGACGCACCCGGCCACTGGGCCGCGTGCTGGCTGTACGACGGGGCCGCCCGATGAGGTACCTGCTGCAACGGCTGGCCTTCTACGTCTTCACGGCCTGGGCCGCCGTCACCATCAACTTCTTCATCCCGCGGATGATCCCGGGCGACCCGGTGCAGTCGCTGATCGCCAAGAACCAGGGCATGATCAGCCAGGACGCGGTGCAGTCGCTCTACGTCCTGTTCGGACTCGACAAGAACGAAAGCCTGATCTCCCAGTACTTCCACTACTGGGGCCAGCTCTTCCGGGGCGACCTCGGGGTGTCGTTCACGTTCTTCCCCTCCCCGGTGTCCGAGCTGCTCGGCGACAGCCTGCCGTGGACGATCATCCTGGTCGGCATCACCACGATCGTCGGCTTCGCGCTCGGTACCGGGCTCGGCGTGGTCGCCGGCTGGAAGCGCGGCTCGTGGGTCGACGGCCTGCTGCCGGTGACGACGTTCCTCTCGTCGATCCCGTACTTCTGGCTCGGCCTGATCGCGCTGACGCTGCTGGCCGGCCCGGGCAGCTTCTTCCCGTCGTCCGGCGGCTACGACCCCGGCACGGTCCCGGGCTGGGACGGCACGTTCATCGGCAGCGCGATCCAGCACAGCCTGCTGCCCGCGCTGACCATCCTGATCAGCTCGATGGGCAGCTGGATCCTGGGCATGCGCAACATGATGGTCACCGTCGCCTCGGAGGACTACGTCACGGTCGCGCACGCCAAGGGCCTGCCCGAACGCCGGGTGATGGTCGGGTACGCGGCGCGCAACGCGCTGCTGCCCAGCGTGTCCGGCTTCGCGCTGGCGCTGGGGTTCATCGTCGGCGGCACGCTGCTGGTGGAGATCGTCTTCTCCTACCCGGGGGTGGGCTACCAGCTGTTCCAGGCCGTCGGCTCGCAGGACTACCCGCTGATGCAGGGCATCTTCCTGATCATCACGCTGTCGGTGCTGGTGGCCAACCTGTTCGCCGACGTCGCCTACCTCGCGCTCGACCCGCGCACCCGGAAGGAGGGCTGACATGGCCGTACCCGCGGCGGACGTCAAAGCCGCCCAAGCCCTTCCCGTCGACGCCGTCGTGCGCCGGAAGCGGTTCCGCTTCCTCACCGGCGGCAAGACGGCCACCGGGCTCGCCGTCATCGTCTTCTTCGTGGTGATCGCGATCATCGGCGAGTGGATCGCGCCGTTCGACCCGTCGGCGCGCAGCAACGACCTGATGGAAGCGCCGTCGAGCCGGCACTGGTTCGGCACGACCCACCTCGGCCAGGACATCTTCAGCCAGGTCGTGGTCGGCACGCGCAGCGTCATGCTGGTCGGGCTGACCGCCGGGATCGTCGCGACGATCCTCGCGGTGCTCGTCGGCGTGACGTCCGGCTACCTCGGCGGGACGCCCGGTGAAGGGCTGTCCGCGCTGTCCAACGTGTTCCTGGTGATCCCGGCGCTGCCGCTGATCATCATCATCGGCAGCGCGGTGCCCACCGGCGGCGACTACCTGGTGGCCGTCATCATCGGCTTCACGTCGTGGGCGTGGGGCGCGCGAGTCCTTCGAGCGCAGACGCTTTCGTTGCGCGGCCGCGAATACG
>NZ_JBSGJA010000016.1:0-251938 GCF_053605345.1 Amycolatopsis sp. NPDC003865
GCTGCCGAAGGGCGACCCGACGAACGTGCGGGGTTCGCAGAACGCACCGGGAGGACAGCCGTGAGCGTGAGTGAGAAACAGTGTTCTAACCCTGTTTCTCACTCACGACCTCCTTATGGCCCTTATCCGGCGGGCCGGGAGTTGGTTCACTTCCTCCGTGAGGATCTTGGGTGCGCTGCTCACCGTCCTGCTCGTCACCGCCGGCTTGGCGGTTCCCGTCGCCGCGGCGGATCCGCCGTCCTGGACCGGGCCGCTGAGCACCCGGGGCCGGTACATCGTCGACGCGCACGGCGACCGCTTCAAGCTGAAGGCCGCCAACTGGCACGGCGCGAGCGGCACCTGGACCGGCTCCGGCGACGTCAACGACCCGGCCAACCACCACGCCGGCGAGATCGCCTACCAGACCCCGCTCGGGCTGGACCGCGCGTCGATCGACACCGTCGTCGACGGGCTCGCCCAGCTCGGCCTCAACAGCGTCCGCCTGCAGTTCTCCAACGCGATGCTCCACGACACCCGGCCCGTCCCGGACCTGCCGGCCAACCCGGACCTGCACGGGCTGACCCCGCTGCAGGTCTACGACCGCGTCGTCGACCGGCTGACCGCGCGCGGGTTCGCCGTCATCCTCAACAACCACACCACGACCTCGCGCTGGTGCTGCGGGCTGGACGGCAACGAGCGCTGGAACACCGCGCAGACCGAGCAGCAGTGGCAGGACGACTGGCTGTTCATGGCCCGCCGTTACGCGGCGAACAAGCGGGTCGTCGGCGCGGACCTGTACAACGAGGTCCGGCGGAACACCTTCGACGACCCCAACTGGGGCTGGGGCAACGGCACCGACTGGCAGCGCGCGAGCCAGCAGGTCGCCGACCGCATCCTGACCGAGGCGAACCGGGACCTGCTGATCTTCGTCGAAGGCATCAACTGGACCGGCCTGCCGATCGACGGCTTCGCGCACGGGCGGCCGACGCTGGAGCCCGCCCGGACGCTGTCGCACACGCTCGTCGACTCCGGCAAGCTCGTCTATTCGGCGCACTTCTACGGCTACACCGGCCCGAACCACTCCGGCGCGACCGGCATCGGCGAAACCCACGACCCGCGTTACCGCGACCTCTCGCCCCAGGAACTGCGGGACACCCTGTACCGGCAGGCGTTCTTCGTCTCGGCCGACACCGGCAAGCACTACACCGCGCCGCTGTGGATCAGCGAATTCGGGGAAGGCCGCAACACCACCGACCCGGCGTCGCGCGCGTTCTTCGAGAACTTCGTGAACTACCTGGCCGAGACCGACACGGACTTCGCCTACTGGCCCGCGGTCGGCTTCCAGACCAACGGCGCCGGCGACGGCTGGGCCCTGCTCGAATACGACTCGGCGGGCCGGCGCGTCGACGTCCTCGACGGCACGGACTGGCGCGGTGCCGCGTGGCAACGGCTGGTGAACGCCCCGTCGCGGACCGGGCAGATCTCACCGGCCGACCGCTGGTCGATGCTGAACCTGGACTACGGCGACTTCCAGGAGTCGCGCCAGGTCCGTGCCGTGGGGGACTGGAACTCCGGCGCCCGCAAGGGCGTCTGCCCCGACGGCCAGCGGCTCGCCGGCCTGGCCCACACCGGCAACCGCGGCCTGTGCACCGGGACGCTCCCCGCCGCGACCGGGTACGTGGTCGTGCGCGACGAGACCTACGTCGACACCGACTGGGCGTCCGGCTACACGAAGACGCAGTGCCCGCCCGACCACGCGGTCGTCGGGTACAGCGTGCAGGGCGCGGCCTTCTCCGCCGTGTTGTGCGGCCGGTCGGCGACGCCGCTGGGCCGCGCGGGCCGCACGGTGTGGTTCGACCGCGGCGACAACCGGCCGTCCGGCGATCCCGGCGGCGACTTCGCGTCGGGGAACTACAAGGGCCAGTGCGCGCCGGGGGAGTACGTCGCCGGTGTCGCCTACACCGGCCGGATCGGGTCGAACCGGACGCCGGACGCGCTGCTCTGCCGGTCCTAGACCGTCCGGCAGGTCAGTTCGGGGCGGCTCGTGGCGTTGCCGCTGCCGGTGAGGGCGATGAAGCCGAACGTCGTCGCGCCGCCCGCGTCGAGCTTCGCGTTCCACGCCGCGTTGCCGACCGTGACCGTGGAGCCCTCGACCGTGAAGTTCCCGTTCCACAGGCCGGTGATGCGGTGGCCGCCCGGCAGGGTCCAGCGGACGCTCCAGCCCGAGAGGTCGCCGGCGCGGTCGTTGCGGACCGTCACCTCGACCTGGTAGCCACCCGGCCAGGAGTTCGTCACCTGGTAATTGGCGGCACAGCCCAGGTCCGGCGGAGCGCTGGTGCCGGTGGTCGCCGGCGGCGGGGTCGACGAAGGCGCCGGGGCGGCGACCGGGGTGGTGTCCGGGACGAGCGCGGTGCCGATCACGACGCCGAGCGCCAGCAGGACGGCTCCGGCGGCGCCGGCCAGCACGACCCGGCGGCGGGGGCGGTGGACGCGCAGGAGCCGGGTCTCGGTGCGGGGCCGCGGACGCGGCGGCGGCAGCGGGCGGCCGTCGGTGACGGCTTCGAACAGCTCCTGGACCTCGGCCATCGACGGGCGCTGGGCGGGTTCGCGCCGCAGCAGCCTGCCCAGCACCTCGGCCAGGGGGCCGCGGTGGCGCGGCGGGATCGGTTCTTCGCGGGCGACCCGCAGCAGCAGCGCGATCGGGTTGTCGTCGTTGCCGAACGGGGGGTGACCTTCGAGGGCGCGGTAGAGCGTCGCGCCGAGGGAGAACACGTCGGCCGGGAAGCCCGCGTCACCGCCGCCGGCGACTTCGGGGGAGAGGTAGGCGGGGGTGCCCGCGATGAAGCCGCCACCGGTCACGGTGCCTTCACCGGTGGCGCGCGAGATCCCGAAGTCGGCGATCTTGGCGACCCCGCCGTCGGCGAGCAGGACGTTGGCGGGCGTGACGTCCCGGTGCACGATGCCTTCGGCGTGCGCGGCGGCCAGCGCGGAGGAAATCTGCCCGCCGATGCGCGCGACCTCGTCGGCGGGCAGGGATTCGCGGTCGAGCAGCACGTCGGCGAGGCTGCGCGAGGGCAGGTACTCCATGACGAGGTACGGCTCGCCGGCTTCCTCGACGACGTCGTGCACGGTGACGGCGTGCGGGTGCCGCAGCCGCGCGGTCAGCCGGGCTTCGCGCAGCGCGCGCTGGGCGGCCTGCTCGCCGGCGGCCTGCCCGATGGCGGGGTCGTAGCCCAGCTGCTTGACGGCGACGACGCGGTCGAGCCGCTCGTCGCGCGCCCGCCAGACGACGCCCATGGCGCCCTGGCCGACCCGCATCGCCAGGCGGTACCGCCCGGCGATCAGCTGTCCTTCGTCGGTCACGACGACCTCCCGGCCTTCCCCGGAACACACGGATGCGGGGGACGATCGGTTCGAGCTTAACGACGGGCGGCCCGCCTCGCCGACGGGCGCCTCAAGCGGTGAGCGCGTGCAGCTGGTCCCACGTCGGGACGTACGGGGTGAACCGCAGCTTCATCCCCGCCTCCGCCGGTAGCTTGTCCGCCTTGCGGGCGTTGCAGCTGCGGGACGTCCCGCAGCACGCGGCGACGGTGTTCAGCCACGACGTCCGCTCGCCGCCGCGGCTCAGCGGCGTCACGTGGTCGATCGTCGTCGCCCGGCCGCCGCAGTAGGCGCAGCGGTGGCCGTCACGCGTCAGCACCCCGCGGCGGGACCAGCGGGGCGGCTGCGTATATCGCCACTTCATCACCACGTACCGCAGCAACCGCACGATCTTCGGGCGCGGGAACAGCCCGTACGCGAGACCGTCCTCGGCCTCGTGGATCTCGGCGACGTGCCGCACCAGCATCCGGATGGCGTGCGGCACCGAAACCGTCTGCAGCGGCTCGTAACCGGCGTTCAGGACGAGAACCTTCACAACGCACCTCTTTCCTCTCGGCGGAAATCGTCGCCGAGGGGAAAGAGGTGCGTCAATCGTGTTTCAGCGCAGCGGATGCGCGCGGAAGAAGCGCCAGATGACCGGCGTGGCGTCGATGACCGTCGGCGTGGCCGAGTCGTTGTTCGGCTCGGTGCTCGGCCAGACGTGCCCCGCGCCTTCGACGCGGTAGTGCTCGAGCGCGCAGCCCAGCCACTTCTGCACGACCACGCCGTCGACCGGCGACCACGACACGGGTCCGGCGAAGCAACCGTCCCTTGTGGACCACGCGGCCAGCCAGTCCGGGATCGCCGGGAGGCCCTTGGCCGGGTTGCCGGTGTAGGGGATCGTCGTGTCGGCCGTCCCGTGGAAGTCGAGGATCGGCGCCGGGCGGCTCGGGTCGCACGCGCCGCCCTGCGGGTAGAACGCGCCCGACACCGGGGCGAACGCCGCGATCCGGCCGGGCAGGCGGCAGGCGAGCACGCCGACGAACCCGCCGCCGTTCGACTTCCCGGCCGCGAAGATCCGGTGCTCGTCCACGCAGAGCGTGCGCTGCAGCGCGGTCAGCAGGTCGCTGGTGAACAGGACGTCGTCGGCCGCGGCCGAGTAGGGCGCGCCGGTCCAGGCGGACTCGCCGTCGGTGCCGATCAGGCCTTGCGGGTAGACCGAGATCGCGTCGAGCGCCGAGAAGCCCGACAGCTCCTCCTGGTACTGCGACGTGCGCTTGTGCCCGTGGAACGACAGGACCAGCGGGTACGCCCGGCGCGGGTTGTAGTGCGCCGGCAGGTGGACCGTGTACTCGCGGTCGAGGCCGCCGGAGACGACGTGCTGTGTCGTCGTCACGCCGGCCGGAACCGGGGCCGCGCGCCCGCAGCCGGTGGTCCGGACGGGGTGGTCGGCGACGCCGGCCGCGGCGGCGGGAGCGGCGAAGACGGTGGTCAGGGCGCAGGCCGCGGCGAACGCGGCCGCCCACCGGGGCAGGGGTCCGGGCACTCGATCCTCCTTGATCGGCAGCGGGGCGTGGCCAGCATCACCCCGGCGGCCGAGCCCGTCTGCATTGCGTTCATAAAGTGCGCGGCCGGGACTGTCGGGGGCACTCGGTAGGATCGACCCAACCACCGGCCGAGGCACCCGGAAAGGAACGGAAGTGACCACCCCGATCGAGACGCTGGAGTTCCAGTCGGAAGCGCGTCAGCTCCTGCAGCTGATGATCCATTCGATCTACTCGAACAAGGCCACCTTCCTGCGCGAGCTCGTGTCCAACGCCTCCGACGCGCTCGACAAGCTGCGGCTGGAGTCCTACCGCGACAAGGACCTCGGCGCGGACACCTCCGACCTGCACATCACGCTCGAGGCGGACGCGGCGGCGCGGACCCTGACCGTGCGTGACAACGGCATCGGCATGACGCGCGACGAGGTGGTCGCGCTCATCGGCACCATCGCCAAGTCCGGCACCGCCGACTTCCTGACGAGGCTGAAGGAGGCCAAGGACGCGGCCGCGTCGCAGGACCTCATCGGCCAGTTCGGCGTCGGGTTCTACGCCAGCTTCATGGTCGCGGACAAGGTCACGCTCGTGACGCGCAAGGCCGGCACCGGCGAAGGCGTGCGCTGGGAGTCGACCGGCGAGGGCACGTACACGATCGAGCCGGTCGAGGACGCGCCGCAGGGCACCGCGGTCACCCTGCACCTCAAGCCCGAGGACGCCGAGGACCACCTCTACGACTACACGTCCCCGGCCAAGATCCGGGAGATCGTGAAGAAGTACTCCGACTTCATCACCTGGCCCATCCGCATGCAGGGCGAGGGCGAGGACGCGGAGGTCGAGACCGTCAACTCGATGAAGGCGCTGTGGGCGCGCTCGTCGAGCGAGGTCACCGAGGACGAGTACCACGAGTTCTACAAGCACGTCAGCCACGACTGGCAGGACCCCCTGGAGACGATCCGGCTGCAGGCCGAGGGGACGTTCGAGTACCAGGCGCTGCTGTTCCTGCCCTCGCACGCCCCGATGGACCTGTTCCTGCGGGAGCGCAAGCGCGGCGTGCAGCTGTACGTCAAGCGCGTCTTCATCATGGACGACTGCGAGTCGCTCGTCCCCGAGTACCTGCGGTTCGTCAAGGGCGTCGTCGACGCGCAGGACCTCTCGCTCAACGTGTCGCGGGAGATCCTGCAGCAGGACCGGCAGATCCAGCTGATCCGCCGTCGCCTGGTGAAGAAGGTCCTCTCGACGGTCAAGACGATGATGACCGCCGACGCCGAGAAGTACGCGACGTTCTGGCGCGAGTTCGGCCGCGCGGTCAAGGAGGGCCTGCTCGACGACTTCGAGAACCGCGAAGCCATCCTCGAGATCTCCTCGTTCGCTTCGACCCACGACGCGGAGAAGCCGACTTCGCTGCGCGACTACGTCTCGCGGATGAAGGAGGGCCAGGAGCACATCTACTTCATGACCGGCGAGTCGCGCTCGGCCATCGAGAACTCCCCGCACATGGAGGCGTTCCGGGCCAAGGGTTACGAGGTGCTGGTGCTCACCGACCCGATCGACGAGATGTGGGTCGACGCGGTCCCGGCGTTCGACGGCAAGCAGTTCCAGTCGATCGCCAAGGGCCAGGTGGACCTGGAGTCGGAGGAGGACAAGAAGGCCACCGAGGTCGCGCGCGAGCAGCAGAAGAAGGACTTCGAGAGCCTGCTGGGCTGGATGGGCACGGCGCTGGGCGAGAACGTCAAGGAGGTCCGCCTGTCTTCGCGGCTGACGACCTCCCCGGCGTGCATCGTCGGGGACACCCACGACCTGACGCCGACGCTGGAGAAGATGTACCGCGCGATGGGGCAGGAGCTGCCGCCGATCAAGCGGATCCTGGAGCTGAACCCCGAGCACGGCCTGGTCACCGGCCTGCGCGAGGCGCACGCTTCCCGGCCCGATGACGAGGGGCTGGCCGAGACCGCCGAACTGCTCTACGGCATGGCGCTGCTGGCCGAGGGCGGCGAGCTGGCCGACCCGGCCCGGTTCATCAAGCTGCTGGCGGGCCGCCTGGAGAAGACCCTCTGACGCTCGCCCGCGGTCGTGAGTGAGAAACAGGGTTAGAACACTGTTTCTCACTCACGACCGGGTTCGGCGTCAGGGGGCTGCGTTCATCAGGTCCAGTGCGCTTTGCTGGCGGGCCGCGTCGGCTTGGTCGAACGGGCCCGCCCACAGCAGGCCGTAGGCCTCCGCGCTGTTCCGGTCGTTCGCGTACGCCGAGTTCGCCTGGCGCTGCAGGTACCCCGTGTACGGGTGGTCCGACAACGCCGCGTTCAGCACCGCCAGATCCCGCGCGTACACGCCCTTGAACGTCGGCCCGTCGGCGCCGCCACCGCCGGCCGTCTCGCCCGGGTCGCGGAGGATGCCACCCGGGTTCAGGGACCCGTTCGTCGTCGACGCGTTCGCCATCGCGCGGGCCTTCGTCAGCAGGCTCGCGTCGCCCGTCGCGCGGTACAGCTCCGTCAGCGCCGCCAGGGGCACGCCCTGGTTGTACGACCACACCGCCTGGCCGTTGTTCGTGCAGGTCGACGTGGTCAGGCCGTCGTTGACCAGGTTCGAGCCGTTGATCATCCCGCTGCCGGCGAACCAGCTCCAGCCCGCCCGCGCCCGCGCCAGGTAGACCGTGTCGCCCGGGATGCGGTTGTGCAGCGCCGCGTTCAGCTGGATGTAGAGCGAGTTCGGGATCGCGTTCTTGTACGTGCGGCTCGTGCTCCACCAGACCCCGCCGCCGCAGACGCCGTCCCAGTACGCGTACATGTGGTCGGCGTCGGCGCGGGCGGTGTTCAGGTACTTGCCGTCGCCGGTCAGGTCGTACGCGTCCACCCACGCCAGGCCCCACCAGCCCGTGTCGTCGATGTAGTCGTTGCGGAACTGGCCGCCCTGGGCCGCGAGGTTCTTCGTGTACGTCGTGTCGATCGCGTACCGGTAGCTGCCCATACCGCTGATCCGGGCGTTGTCGATGATCGCCGTCAGCGCGTTCGCCGAGTTCCACCAGCCGGTCGTGTCGAACAGGCCGGTGCCGAGGTTGTACCGCTCCATCAGCGCCGTCGCGGCGGCGGTGCGCCGGTCCCACGCGTTCCACGTCGTGCGCGCCCAGCCGGTGCAGGCGATCGTGCCCGAACCCGCGGGCTGGCCGCACGCCCGCAGCAGGCCGACGCCCTTGGTGTTCCAGTCGTCGACGTTGTACATCAGCGTCCGCCAGCCGGTGCTGCCCGACGGCGTCGCCGTGTCGCCCAGCTTGCTGCCCGACGCCCAGCTGCGCCCGGCGTCGAACGAGCGGTCCAGCCAGACGTGGTCGCCGGCCGCACCCCCGGTGATCGCCGCCCAGCCCATGTCGTCGCCGTCGTCGAGGTGCAGGGAGAGCCGGCGGCCGCTGACGGTCGCCGAAGCGCCTTCGCGGTCGCCGGGGGAGAGGGCGGGATCCCGGGCGTCGCAGTACTTGTCGCAGATCGCCGCGAGGGTGGCGGCAGGCGCCGCGGCCGGCGTCGGGGTGGGGGTGGCCGCCATGACGACGGCGAGCAGGGGAATCAGGAAGCTCATCTGTCACCTTCCGCGCTGAAGGGCGATGACTCCATTTTCGGGGGCTAATAATATTGGTCCAGTCCTCACCGGGACAGGTTTCGGACAGGAATTCACTCGCGGCGCGAGCTCAACAGCAGCAGGCACAGCACGGCGACCCCGGTGACGAGCCCGGCGACCAGCAGCATCGGGCTCATCGTCGGCGGGGTCGCGGCTGTCGCCTGCTGCACGGCAGGCGCCTCGGTGGCGGGAGCCGCGGCAGGCGTGCTCGTGACCGGCGCGCCGGTCACCGGCGGAGTGGCCGCCGGCGGCGCGGCGGCCGCCGCGGTCGTCGTCCGTGCGGGTGCGGGCTTGGCCGCCGGCGGGGTGCTCGCCGGTTTCGGGGCCGCCGTCGTGGGCGCGGGCAGGACCGTCACCGACGCCCGCATGTCGGGGTGCACCGAGCAGTAGTAGGAGTAGGTGCCGGGCTGCCGGAACGTGTAGCTCCAGCTCTGGCCGGCCGACAGCCGCGGGCTCCGGAACGCGACCGGCGCGCTCGTCGTGACGACGTCGTGGGGTGCCTCGTCGTGCTGCACCCAGGTGACCGTGTCGCCGGCTCGCACGGTGAGCGAGGCGGGGGAGTAGGCGTAGTCCTGCATCATGACGACCTGCGTCGCCGCGGCCGCGGGCGCGGCGAAAGGCACGGCCAAGAACAGCAGGAGACCGGCGAGGGCGGCCGCGGCCCGCCTCATCGGACGAACTCGATCGCGATCTCGGCGTGCAGCCGGCGGCCCGCCACGAACCGCGCGACCCGGCCTCGCCGGGGTTTGCGCCGAGCCGGGAGGACCGGACCCGCGGCCCAGACGACCAGGCTGCGTTCGTCGCGGTGCCGGACGTCGCCGCGCAGCCGCACCGCCCGGCCGGCGACGCTCCCGTCGATCACCAAGGGCTGGTCGGCGACCTCCTCGGCGGTGAACACGGCATCGGGGGTCCGCAGGGTGACGGCGAGCGCGGCACCGGGCGTCCAGTGTCCGTCGGTCGCGGTGAGCCGGCGGCGCAGCAGCGGGATCCCCAGCACGCGCAGGGAGAGCTCGATGACGCACCGGTCGCGGCGCAGGGAGTAGCCGGTCCGCGGCAGCACGGCGGTGTCGGGCATTTCGGGAAGACCTCCGGGGAAGGGGGGCGGGTGGCCCGGCGGGGAACCGGGCCACCCGCGGCGGTCAGCAGCTCGCCTGGTCCAGCAGCGGGGTGAGGACCGACTCGAGCCACACGGTGTGGGTCTTGATGTACTGGTCGAGGTTCAGCAGGTCGGTCACCTGCTGGCCCAGCGACGTCTCGAGGTGCGCGCTCTTGATGTGGGCGACGATCGGCGCGAGCGTGTCGGTGACGACCTTGTCCGCCGACCCGTCGAAGGCCGGTGCGAGCACGGTTTCCAGCCACACGGTGTGGGTCTTGATGTACTGGTCGAGGTCGAGGATGTCCTGCACCTGCTGACCCGGTGACGTCTCGAGGTGCGCGCTCTTGACGTGGTCGATGATCGGCTGCAGCACCGACTTCGGCACGCAGGAACCGCCGCCCGCCGGGGTGGAGGGCATCGGCATCGAGTGGGTCGGGGCCGAGGTCGGCGCGGACGTCGGGGCCGACGTCGGCGGGGCGCTGGTCGGCGCCGAGCCGGTGACCGTGACCGTCGCCTTCATGTCCGGGTGGATGGCGCAGTAGTAGGAGTAGGTCCCGGCCTTCGTGAAGGTGTGGCTGAAGGTCTGCCCGGTCTGCAGCGTCGGGGACGTGAACTTCTCCGGCCCGTCGGTGACGACGATGTTGTGCGGCGCGGTGTCGTGGTTGGTCCACGTCACCGTGTCGCCGACCGAGATGGTCAGGCTCGCCGGGCTGAACTTGTAGCCCATCGCCTCGACGGACTTCGCCGACGGGGCGGCGGCCGCGGCCGCGCCTCCGGCCTGTTCCTGCTGAAGCCCCTGGTACAGCGGGACGGCCAGCGGGCCCTGCTTCGCGAGCGCGGCGAGGTCGACGTTCGCCGACGCGGCCGGAGCGGCCTGCTCGCTCCCGCCGCGCAGCGTGGCGAGGCTGACCAGCGCGGCGGCCAGGGCGAGGATCGCGACGGCGACGGGCCAGTTCCGTCGTCGCCGCACCACTTCCGGCTGCTCGGGGGTGGCGGGGGTGGGGTTGTCCACTGAGGACTCCTTTCGCGGGGTGCGATCAGCGGCCGGGACTGGCCGTGACGAGGAAGCTCGCCGCGAGGAGGACCACGACGACGAGGGTGGTCTCCGCGGCGACGGAGTAGACGAACGGGCGGACGGTGCCGGCGTCCCCGCGCAGGACGACGGCGAAGTCGAGCCGGCGGCCGACCCAGCCGCGGCTGGCCTGCGCGGCGAGCAGCACGACGGCCAGCACCGCGAGCTTGACCAGCAGGGTGCGGCCGTAGGCGGTGCCGAAGACCCGGCCGACGCTGCCGATGGTCTGCCAAGCGAGCAGGACACCCGCGGCGACCACGACGGAGACCGAGACCATGGCGAGTTTCGAGTACCGCGGGATCACCGACGCGAGCTCGCCGGGGTCGCGGCGGGCCAGGACGCCGAAGAGGAGCACGGCCAGACCCCCGATCCACGCGCTCGCCCCGGCGAGGTGGGCGAAGTCCGCGAGCTGGGTCAGCCACGGCGAGGTGCTTTCCGCCGCGTGGCCGGTGAGACCGGTGGTGCGCAGCAGCCCGAGCAGGATCGCCCCGCTCCCGGCGCGCCAGGGCAACGCCCTCGCGGCGGCCGGGCCGCGTTGCAGCAGCCAGGCGAGCACCACTCCGCCGAGCAGCCACAACAGCGCCCTGGCGAACCAGATCCGGCCGAACTGGCTGTCCAGCGCCTGGCCGAGCAGGTCCCAGGCCAGGAAGTCACCGGCCGGGCGCTGGGCGGCCCACGCCGCCTGCAGGCCGAGCCCGGCGAGGGTGCCGAGCAGGCCGAGGACCCAGCCCGTCACCACCACCGAGCGGGCACCGCGGTGGCCGGCCCCCGCCGGCCAGAGCACGGCGAGGAACAGCAGCCCGCCGGCGAACAGGGTCAGGCCGGTGTAGTCGACCGTGCGCGCGAACACGTACCACGCCTTGACGTCGTCCACCCGTCACCGTCCACTCGCGACGGTGGTGGCCGGGACGCCGACGGACTCCGCCGGGACCATCGCGGGCTCGAGGCCGCCGCCGGAGGTGCGGCAGTAGCCGAGGACGAGCGCGCCGAGCCCGTCCGGGCCGGTGACGCCGAGACCGGTGGTCACGGCGCCGACGAGCGGCAGCGCCCCCACGGTGTCCAGAACCTGTTGCGCCGCAGCGGGTTGGCAGGCGGGCACATCGGTCCCCGGCGGCGGTGGTGCCGGTTCCGGTGGGGACGTCGGGGCGGGCGGCGGCTCCGGGGCCGGCGTCGGCGTGGCGTCGATGTCACCGGGCATCGACGGCGTCGTCCCGGCCGGCTGGTCGCCGACGGGAACCGCGGGCAGCGGGACGACCGGGACGTCCGACGGCGGCAGCGCGGACGGAAGCGGTGGCGCGCCCGGGGTTTCCGGCGCGGCCGGGTGCCCGCGGTCGGCGACCGCGGGCGGGGTGGCCGCGTCCGCGGCGCCGCCGGGCCGCAGGCCGATGCCGGACGCGTAGCCGACGACGACCACGACCGCGCCGGCCAGGCTCGCGGCGATGACGTGGTCTCGGCGCAGTGCGGGTCCTCGCACGGTGTGGTCCTCCAAGGAAAGCGGATCGCCGCCCGGGAAAAGGAATGACCCGGAATGGCGGGAGCGGCGGGGAAACAACGGGATGCGGGGAGCAGAAAACCAGCTGCCGCGTTACCGGGCGTGATCCTCACATGAAGGCCGCGTTAAGTCCGGCGGCCGCCGAGGGGCGTCGCGCGGTGAGATGCTCCGCCGGACGCCGGTTTCACTGCGCCGTTCGGGTGATTCGACGGGCGAACCGAAGGGGTAGCTGTCCGATATGGCCGGTTTCGGGGGTGCGGCTCCGGTGGTCGGTGAGAATTGCTTAACGCAGCCGTTTCAGAAGGGCCGTTCGTGGTTCCCGCCGTGCTCGCTACGGTTCGCGCAGTCCCCGAATTCGCGAGAACGCGAGGAAATATGGCCGTCCCCTTGTCATTTCCCGTCCGGATCGCCGCCGCGCTGGCGGCCGCGAGCTGCGCGGTCCTGCTCGCCGCGCCCGCTGCGGACGCGCACAGCGTCCTGGTGTCCAGTTCGCCCGCCGAGGGCGCGGCGATCGCCACTTCCCCCGCCGAAGCGGTGCTTGAGTTCGACGAGCCCGTGGAGAACCGGTTCACCGAGCTCGCGGTGCTCGGCCCGGACGGCGTGTCGCACTGGGAAGCGGGACCTGTGTCCGTTGTGGACGGACGGGTTTCGGTGCCGCTGCGCCCACTGGGCCCCGCGGGGGCCTACACGGTCCGGTACCGCGTCACCTCCGCCGACGGCCACCCGGTTTCCGGCACCGTGCCCTTCCGGCTCACCGTCGCGGGCCCGGGTTCGGCGGTGCCGGCCGTCGCGACGGCGGTGAGCCCCGCCGGCGACGCCGGCGTCCCGCTGTGGCCGTGGATCACCGGCGGCGCGATCCTGCTCGGTACCGGGTTCGCGGTCGCCCGCCGGCTGGCGCGCGCCGACGCCTGAAACCGCGGGCGTGTGTGCGTCCGCGCCGGCGCGGGTAACCCGCGGCCATGACGAACCTCGACGACTCCCCGGCCGCGAAACTGGACGAATTCGTGCTCGCCCGGCTCGCGGAGGACGAAGCGCGCGTCCGCGACGGCGAACTGCCGCTGCTCGACGAGGCCGAACGGCGGGGCAGGCTGCGGATCATGTACGCCGACGACTCCGAAGGGCTCATCCTCGCCGGCGGCCCGGTCGAAGCGATGGAGGACCGGCATCCGGTGCCGTTCGCCGAAAAGGCCGAGTTCCTGCGCCGCGAGATCTCCGGCGCCCACGACGACGCCTCGGTGAAACTGATCGCTTCGGTGTACGAAGCCCACCCGGACTGGCAGGACGGCTGGCGGCCCTGAAGGTTTCGCGGCCCGGCGGAACGGGAACGTGCGGGGTATGTCCGGAACCGTGCTCACCGACGTGACGGCGATCCGCGAAGCGGCGACGGCCCTGCGCAGCCCGCAGGACCTCGACCCGCTGGTCCGGCGCATCGGCCGTGCCCGGATCGTCTTGATCGGCGAGGCGACGCACGGTACGGCCGAGTTCCACCGCTGGCGCTCCGAACTGACCCGGCGGCTGCTGGCCGAGCGGGACTTCTCGTTCGTCGCCGTCGACGGCGACCGGCCGGAGTGCCACCGGGTGCACTGCTGCGTCGCCGGGGCGCCCGGCGCGCCCAACGACGCCGGCCAGGCGCTGTGGGGGCTTCGCCGCTGGCCGACCTGGCAGTGGGCGAACGAAGAAGTGGCGGAGTTCGCTCGCTGGCTGCGCGCGTTCAACGCCACCGGCGACGGCGTCCCGTGCGGCTTCCACGGTCTTGACGCCTTCGGCCTCTGGGACTCCCTGCGCGCGGTCCTCGACTTCGTCCGCGAGCACGCGCCCGGCCGGCTCGACGCGACGATCCGGGCGTTCCGCTGCTTCGAGCCCGATGGTGGAGATCCGCGCGGCTCCGGCGAGCTGGTCCCGGAGAACCGCCGCGAAGAGGTCGTGCGCTTGCTGACGTCGGCCCGCGGCGGTGTGCCGGGCGCCGAGGGCCACTACCGCGAACTCCTCCACGGGGGAGTGCGGGCCTGGAACGCCCGTGCCGCCCACCTGAGCGACACCCTCGACCGGCTGCTGGAGGCGTACGGCCCGCGTTCGAAGGCCGTGGTGTGGGCGCACAACGCGCACGTCGGGGGCACCCTCGGGCAGCTGACCCGGGAACGGCACGGCGACGGCGGCGTCGTCGCGGTCGGGTTCGGCACCCACCACGGGTCGGTGATCGCCGCCGGCCACTGGGGCGGGTCGGTGCGCCGGATGACGGTCGAGCCGGCACGCCCGGACAGCTTCGAAGGCGTGCTGCACGACGCGGTGCCGGGCGGGAACAGCCTGTTCGTCTTCGGCGACGACGACGCGTGGGCGCGCGAACCGCGCGGGCAGCGCGCCATCGGCGTCGTCCACCGCGGTGGCGGGTACGTCCCGATCGTCCCGGCGGTCCGCTACGACGCGTTCGTCCACTGCGACGAGACCACCGCGATCACCCCGCTGCACCACGGGGAGCCGGCGGCGGATCCCCCGTTCGTCCCGGCACAGTCCAGTCCGCGTGGCAGCTGACGGGCGGCTCGTCTTCGCCGACCGCGAGGACGGCGGCCGGCGCCTGGCCGGCGAACTGCTGTCCCGGCGGTGGGTGTCCCCGCTGGTGCTCGGCCTCGCCCGCGGTGGCGTGCCGGTGGCCGCGGTCGTCGCCCGGCGGCTCGGGGCGGAGCTGGACGTCGCGGTGGCGCGCAAGATCGGCGCGCCGGGGCGGCGCGAATTCGGCGTCGGCGCGGTCACCCCGGACGGCCCGGCGATCTACGACGAAGCGATCCTGCGCGGGCTGAAGCTCACCGCGGCCCGGATGGCGCGGGCCGAGCACCGCGAACGCGCGGAGGCGCGCCGCCGGCTCGAGCGCTACCGGGACGGCCGCCCGCCGGCCGCACTCGAGGGCCGCGACGTCGTCCTCGTCGACGACGGGCTCGCCACCGGCGTCACCGCGACCGCGGCCCTGCGCGACGCGCGGACCGGGAACCCGCGGACGATCGTGTTCGCGGCACCCGTCGGTGCCCCGGGCGCGGCGGCGGCGTTGCTGCGCGAAGCCGACGACGTCGTCTGCGTGATCGAACCGCCGGACTTTCGCGCGGTAGGCCAGTGGTACGCCGACTTCCGCCAGACGAGTGACGAAGACGTGCTGCGCCACCTGGGGGAACGCCGGGGTTGACCGGACGGGTGGCGGGGTATCACCCGGCGGGGGTACCGACCGGATGGGCAGGCGCGGGATGATCGAACGGGACGGGCTCGGCGCCGCGGCGCGCGGGCTGAGGCAGTACCTGCTGGCCGTCGCGGCCGAGCTGGACGCGCCCGCCTGGTTCTGCGAGGTGGACGCGCCGGCGACGGCGTACCTGGCGCTGGAACGGCGGCTCGCGCGGTTCCCGGACCACGAGACGGCGCTGCTGTGGGACGAGCGGGACGGCTGGGCCGCCGCCGTCGAGTCGGCCACCGGCGAGGACGTCGTGGTGCTGGCCTACCTCGGTTCGGACGTGCTGCCGGCGCCGGAGGCGGTGGTGGCGTTCGTGCGCGGCCTCTACGGCGACCGCTACCCGGGGCAGCCGGAACCCCCGGACTTCCGGAGACCCGGGGCCCCGGACGGCTTCGACGAGCGTCTCGCCGCTTATGCGAGCGACGATCCCGTCTGCCTGCCCGAGGGCCAAGCCTGAGCTAACGCGCCGGGAGGACGCAGAACTCGTTGCCTTCCGGGTCCGCGAGCACGATCCACGGATCGCCGGGCGGATCGTCGAGGACCTTCGCGCCCAGCATCACCAGCCGCTCGACTTCCGCGCGCTGGTCGCCCTCGGCCGGGGCCAAGTCGAGGTGCAGGCGGTTCTTCACGGCCTTCTCCTCGGGCACCGGCTGGAACAGCAAGGCCGGCCCGTCGGGGAAGTCCACCTGCCGGTAGGTCAAGCCGCGGGAGTCGGTCCAGGTCCGGGTCTTCCCCGGCCCGAGCGCCTTTTCCCAGAACTCCGCCAGCAGGTCGGGCTGCCGGCAGTCGACGGCGACGGCCAAGATCCCCGTCACGCCCGCACCACCCGGTTGATCGCCTCGGCGACCAGGTCCGGTTCGCAGACCGTGACCGTCAGGCCGGGGTGGCGGATCAGGCCCCACGGGTCGATGCCGCGGACCGGCTCCCGGAACCGCAGGCACACGCCGCCTTCGGTGGTCGTGCCGAACGTCAGGCCGCGGTCGGCGAGCGACAGCCGGACGCCCAGCGCGCGCAGCGGGGTGAACGGCCCGCTGGCTTCGGCGCCGGCGATGTTGGCCAGCGGAGTCGTGACCGACCACGGCCCGAACCGCACGCGCAGGCCGTCGGCGTCCAGCTCCAAGCCGCTGCGGGCGCCCAGCGCGCGGCGCAGCCTCGGGGACCCGACGCAGAAGTCCGCGTGCAGCCGGTAGCGCACGACGACGGTCGCTTCTTCGACCGTCGAGGGGTCAGTCGTCGTCACCAGAGGCCTCCTTCACGCGGCGTCTTCCCCGGCTACCCGGCGTGCGTGCGCCGAAACCGAGCGGGCACCGGCGATCCCGAGCGCCAGCCCGGCGATCGCGGTGAGCCCGTGCAGCACGTTGTCCGCCCAGTTGATGTTGATCGGGTCCTCCGGCGTGCTGAACGCCGTGGCGAGCACGCCGTAGGCGGTCATGCCGGCGAACCCGACGAACAGGACCCAGCAGTAGATGACCGCGCCGGCGGCGCGCGTCGCGGCGAGCAGCCCGAGCACACCGACCGCGGTGTGGACGAGGTTCAGGAGCACGCTCGCGCTGAACAGCCCCACCACCTGGCCACTGGTCACGTGACCGACCGTCGCCGTCTCCGGCGTCAGCCACCCGGCGATCCCCAGCGCGAGGTAGATCAGCCCGAGAACGGCGACCACCGGCCGGAGCCGGCCGGCGCCGGTCCGGGAGCGGATCTCGGCGGACGTCATGAAAGCCTCCTTTTCCCCTCCGGCCGGATACCCGGCGAACCGGACGGGAAACCGGGGAGTGGAAGGGGCCGGACGGCGGGCTGGGGGAGCCGCCGTCCGGCCCGCGGCCGGGACCCGCGCCGGTCCCTGCAGCCAGGACGCGGGCCCCTGGTCTCAGGGGGAACGCCAGTCGTTCCCGTCGTGGGCGGTGCCGTGCTGGGCGCCCATCAGGAGGAGCCCGCCGTCGACGACCAGCGACGTGCCGGTGATGTAGCCGGCCGCGGGGGTCGCGAGGAACGCGACGGCGGCCGCCACCTCGGCGGCGTGCCCGGTGCGGCCGAGCGGGATCCCGGGCCGCCGCTGCCGGCGCGGGTCGGCGTCGGCCTGCCCGGTCATCGGCGTCGAGATCTCCCCCGGCGCCACGGAGTTCACGGTGATGGCGTGTTCGGCCAGTTCCATGGCGAGCACCTGCGTCAGCGCGCCCGCTCCGGCCTTGGCGGCGCAGTAGGGCGCGGCGCCCACGCGGGGCGTGTGCTCGTGGACGCTGGTGATGGTGATGATGCGGCCGCCGCGGCCGGCGTCGATCATGTGGCGCGCCGCGCGCTGCGACAGGAGGAAGACCCCGTCGAGGTCGACGTCGAGGACCTCCCGCCACTTCTCGTAACTCAGGTCGAGCGCTCGCCGGCTGCTGCCGGTGCCGGAGCAGTTGACCAGGACGTCGATCCCGCCGAGGTCGCCGGCGAACGCGTCGACGACGTCGGCGGCTTCCGGGAGCCGGGTCAGGTCGAGCTGCCGGACGTGCGCCGTCACCCCGCACGAACGGACTTCGGCGGCGGTTTCCTCGGCACCGTCGGCGTCCGAGTGGTAGGTGATGCCCACGTCCAGGCCGCCTCCGGCGAGCGCGACCGCCACCGCGCGGCCGATGCCGGAGTCCGCGCCGGTCACGACGGCGCGTCGCGGCGAAGCGGCGTCGGCGGGAAGTGGCGCCGGGAGGGACACGGGCTGCTCCTTTCGTTCCGGGTCGGCTACCACGTCCTCCCGGGACTAAACGCCGCCCTCGCGGGTAACCCGTCCGGATGAGATTGGCCGTGCTGGACATCGGGTCGAATTCCGCTCAGCTGCAGGTGGTGGACGTGTCCGCCGGGGCGCCGCCGCTCCCGGCGCACGCGGTGAAGGAGCCGACGCTGCTGGCTGAAGAGCTGCTGCCCGACGGGACGCTGGGCGAGGCCGGTGTCGAGCGCGTCGCGGCGGCGGTGAGCCGGTCGGTCGACGCGGCGGTCCGGCTCGGCGTGGACCACCTGTACCCGTTCGTGACGGCGGCGGTGCGCGACGCGGTGAACCGCGAGGACGTCATCGACCGCATCGAGGCGGACTCGGGTATCCGGCCGCAGTTCCTGTCCGGCGAGGAAGAAGCGCGCCTGACGTACTTCGCGGCGCGCCGCTGGTACGGCTGGTCGGCGGGCCGGCTGCTGCTGATCGACATCGGCGGCGGGTCGATGGAGCTGGTCCTCGGCCGCGACGAGCAACCCGAGCTGGCGATTTCGCTCCCGCTGGGCGCGGGCCGCCTGACGCGCGAGTTCCTGACGGCCGACCCGCCGACGCGCACGCAGCTGAAGGCGGTGCGCCGCCACGTCCGCGACACGCTGTCCGAGGTCCTCGACCGGTTGCGCTGGGAGGGCCCGCCGCGCCGGGTGGTGGCGACGTCGAAGACGTTCAAGCAGCTGGCCCGCTTGACGGGCGCGGCACCGCAGCGCAAGGGCCCGTTCGTGACGCGGGATCTGTCACTGGCGGACCTGCGGAAGTGGCTTCCCCGGCTGGGCCGGGTCCCGGCAGCGGAGCGCGTGGGGCTCCGGGGAATCTCCCGCCCGCGGGCGCGTCAGGTGGTGGCCGGGGCGCTCGGGGCGGAGGTGACTTTGTCGGCGTTGGACGTGGCTCGCGTCGAGATCTGCCCGTGGGCGTTGCGGGAGGGGATCCTGCTGCGGCACCTGGAGCGGGTGGTGGACCAGCCCGAGCTGCCGCTGCAGCCGTTGACCAGGCATCCGGACGCTGTGGTGCGGAGGCTTCACACCGCGGAGGAACAGCCGGCGCCGAGCTGAGTCTGCACGGCGGGCCTCGTTTCCCTCAGCGCGGCACCGCGCCGATGGCGGCGCGCAACCGCGTCTGGGTGTCTTCCATCCACCGCAGCACATCGGACCAGTGGTCTTCGTCGTCGACCGTGGGCCCGAGCAGACGGGTCTCGATCCGGCAGCCCTTCCTGGTGGGGAGGTCGTCGAAGATCAGGCCGTCCCCGAACCGTTCCGTGATGTTGCCGCGCCGGTCGGCGAGGGCCTGCCAGCGGTTCAGGTTGACCGCGGCGTCGGGATCACCGAAGAAGAGCTCCGACCGGCAACCGAATCTGGTGAAGGAGACCACCCAGTTCGCGCCGGTGACTCCAGCGGGCATCGAGAACCAGCTGACCGTCGGGGGACTTGCGTTGCTCCATCCGCGCCGCTGGGCGAGGGAGGTGAACCGGGTCCAAAACCGCCGGTACAGCTCCTCTTTGACCGAGCCGGTGCCTTCTTCCGAGTCGTCTTCGACGGCTGGTGCGACCGTCGCCGCCGGTGGCCCGATCACTCGGATGATCGCGGTGGCCACCGTCTCGACTTCGGCGATCGCGTTCGACGCTTCATCGGCGGTGATGGACTGCTTCGCGTCGGTTCGTGCCGGGTCCCGATCGGCTTCGTGAGCGATCCGGTTGCGGCGCTCGACGACCTTTTTGAGGGCGTCCTGAACGTCGCCCGCCGACACGGTCTCCCCACGACGATCGGTGAGCCAGGTGGCGACCGAAGGCCACAACGGGACGTCGCTGACGTGGCTGAGCGCTTCCCTGATCTTCTCCGGTGCCTGGAACGACTGCCAGCCGAACTGGTCGCGCAGGTACCCCGCGAAGGCGGCAGGCAGCTTCTTCGCGTCGTTCTGAACGTCCTCGAACAGCGACAGCGGGATGCGCAGCTTGAGGAACTTCGGCGGGCGCTGAGCCGATGCGTCGAGCGCGAACGCGAGCGCCCGGTCGTACAGCTCACGGTGGACCCAGTGGTCCAGCGCGGAGACGGCTTGAACCCAGGCTGCCCGGTAGAGGTCGGCGACGTCGAACGCCCCGACCTGGAGCCGTTCGAGGTGCCGGCCACCTTTGACGAGGTTCCTGGCGTAGTCCAGATTGCTCCGGAACTCGGCGAAGCCCCCTGTCTCCCAGCCCGGCTCGTCCGCAGTCTCCGAAAGGTCCGCCATGGCTGCATTATGACCGGGCGACCCCACGTGTGTCCGGGCTCCGACCGGGTAACCGCGCCGTTCCCCGAGCGGAAGGAGACTCCCTTGAGCAAGCCGAACCCGATCGAACTGCAGAAGTACCTCGCCGGTGTCGATTACCCCGCCCAGCGCGATGATCTCGTGCGCGCGGCCGAGCGGAACGGGGCCGATGACGGCACCCTGGACGTCGTGCGGCGCCTGCCCGACCGGACCTACGACGGACCGAGCGGAGTGAGCAAGGAGATCGGCGGCTGACCCCCCGAACGCGGCCCGGGCGGGGTGCCGCTCGCCCGGGTCGTCACAGCCACCGGCGGAACAACCGCGTCACCGCCGGCATCACCACGTACGTCATCGTCGTCAGCAGCACCAGCGGGAACAACGCCGCTCGCAGCGGCAGCGGCCAGGACGCCGTCAGCGGGACCACCCACGCCTGGAACCCCAGCACCAGCGGGTACACCGCCACCAGCGAGATCAGCCACATCTTCCAGCGCGGCGGGGGCTTCATCGTCGCGATCGCCTCGGAGGGGACGTGGAACCACGTCTCCAAGCCCGTCCGGTGCTGCTGCGCCGTCTTCGTCGCGGCCAGCCGGCGCGCCTGGCGCAGCCACTTCTCGCGCTCGGGGGATTCGAGCCATCGGCGCAGATCACGGCGGGTGGCGAACTGGTGGACGACGTGGAAGTCGCGGCTGTCTTCGTTGTGCACCACCGTCGCCGCGAGGTTGCCCGGGTAGTGGGCCGCCTCGGCCGTCGCGCCGCGGGCCCACTCCGCGAACTCGCCGACACGGTCCGGCTTGGCGCGCCAGCTGTACACCGTGGTCACCGGTTCGATGTCCGATGTGGACATGACTCTCCCTACAACAGGGAACTGATCGCGGCCGGGGCCACCGCGCCGAGGTCGGCGACCGCGCGGCAGACCTCCGCCGGGTCGATCTCCTCGAGGCACGGGTGGCCCGGCACCGGGCACACGCGCGCGCGGCTGGCGCGGCACGGTGCCCGCTGGTCGCCCAGCAGCACCACCGGGACGCCGTACGGGGCCCAGCGCTCGGCCGGCACCACCGGCGCGAACAGCGACACCACCGGTGTGCCCGCCGCCGCGGCCAGGTGCGCCGGGCCGGTGTTGGGCGCGACGACGACCTGTGCGCCGGACAGCACCGCCGCCAGCTCGGCCAACGACGTCCGGCCGCCGAGGTTCACCGCCGACGTCCCCGCCACGCCCGCCGTCAGGTGCGCCTCGCCCGGCGCGCCCGTCACGAGCACGCGATGCCCCTCGGCGGCCAGCGCCCGCACCACTCGGTGGCTCCAGGCCGGTGACGGCTGCCGTGCCGGTACCGACGCGGCCGGGTGGACCACGACGTACGCGCCGCCGCCTGTCAGGCGCGTGACGGGGGGCAGCGGGCGCCGCAGGGCCAACGCGCCGTGGTCGTCGGGCGGCAGCGCGTAGCCGGCCGCCTCGGCGAGCGACAGCATCCGGACCGCTTCCGGCGGGTCGCCGTCGACGCGGTGGCGCAAGTCGAGCAGGCTGCCCGGGTAGTCCTCGGAGATCGCGCCGATCCACGGCACGCCGGCCTGGCGCAGCAACAGCGCCAAGGGCAGCGGCGACTGGTGGAACGACGTCAGGATCAGCGCCCGGTCGAACGACTCCTCCCGGACCAGCGACACGAACGCGCCGGTGTCCTCGGCGGTGACCGGCGGCGGCGACGGGTCGATCCACGGCGCCGTCCACGTCAGGACTTCGTCGACGCCCGGCAGCAACTCGGCCGCGGCGCGTCCGTGCGGGCCGGCCAGCAGCGTCACGTGCGACGCCTGCGCGGCGACCGCGCGGACGCACGGACCGGCCAGCAGGACGTCGCCGAGGTTGTCCTGACGGGCGACGAGCACCCGGCTCATCCGGCGACCCCGGCCACGCGCAGCGCTTCGGACAGGTCCTTCGCGACGGCGGCGTGCCGGCGCGCGCGGGCGATCTCGGGCTCGAGCGTGCGGGCCGTCGGCACCAGCACCGCGCGGGCTCCCGCGGCCAGCGCGGCGTCGACGTCGGCGCCGGTGTCGCCGATGACCACGCACGACGCGGGATCGACGCCCAGCTCGTCTGCCGCACGCAGCACCATGCCCGGTCGCGGTTTGCGGCAGTCGCAGCCGTCGCCGTCGTCGTGCACGCAGACCTGCCACGTGCCGAACGGACCGAGCAGCTCGTCCACGCGGGCGTTCACGGCGGCGAGCTGGTGCGGGGCGATCAGTCCTTTCGCGACACCCGACTGGTTGCTGACGATCCCGACCGGGATGCCGCGCTCACGCAGCCGGCTCACCAGGTCCGCGGCGCCGGGCACCGGGCGGACCCCGGCCGGGTCGTTGAGGTAGGGGACGTCGACGATCAAGGTGTCGTCACGGTCGAACAGCACCGCGGCCGGCGGCTTCGGGCGCCGCGCCGCGATTTCCCCGCGCACGCGGTGGTAGCACGCGGCCGGCGGGATGAGCGCGCTCGTCACGGCCATCCGGGCGATCTCGCCCGGGGTGCGCGGGCCCGGCAGGATCCGGCGGGCGGCGAACTCCGCCGTCAGCCCGGCCCAGATCCCGGCGGCGACGACGGCTTTCCCGCGCTGCCGCACCAGCGGCAGCGCCAGCGCCGCCAGACCGGCCACTGTGGACAGTGCGTGCAGGCCGAGCCGGCCCTGGCCCGCGCCGGTGCGCTGGCGCCAGAGGACGCCGTGCTTGGCGCGCATGAGCGCGTTGTCCGCGTTGCCGCGCTGGGCTTTCAGGCTGTAGAAGAACCCCGAGCGCCGCGCCGGGTGCGTCGTCAGCCGCTCGCCCTGAGCGATCCGGTGCCCGGCTTCGGCGACGCGCAGCGCGAGGTCCGAGTCCTCGCGGAACGCGCGCGGGAACCGCTCGTCGAACCCGCCCGCTTCGACCAGCGCCGCGCGCCGGTAGGCCATGTCCGCGGTGATCCACCGCGCGTGCTCGAGGCCCGCCGTGCCGCGCTCGTCGTCGGTCGGACGGCGGTCCGCGGGCAACGGGACGGTGATCCGGCCCTGGGACGCGGCCACTTCCGGGGGCAGCCACAGCAGGTCTTCGGCGAGCCGCCGGGGCCAGTCGGGGGCGAGCACGACGTCGTCGTCGACGAACGCGATCCACTCGCTCTTCGCCGTGCGCCAGCCGAGGTTCCGCGCGGCCGCCGGGCCGCGCCCGCCCGAGCGCAGGACGCGCACGCCGCCCGGAACGTCCAGTTCGGACCCACCGGGGCGGTCGTCGACGACCAGGATCTCCGCCGGTCGCGGGCCTTCGCCGCCGAGGACGGTGTCGAGCAGTGGCCGAAGCGTCTCCCGGCCCGTCGTGGGGATCACCACGGTGTAGTCGAGCGAAGCAGTCACCGGACCGGGCTACCCGCGAGACGCCCGGTCAAACGGCGTGTCGATCGCGGGCGCGGGGGTAACCGGGCAGGGACACGAAGGAGGTGCGGATGACCGCGGGGACGATCGAAATCCGGAACCCGGCCGACGGCAGCGTGGTGGGCAGCGTGCCGACCGCGGGCGAAGACGAGATCGACGCCGCGCTGTCGCTGGCGAACGAGACCCGGGCCGCGTGGGCGCGGACGCCGGCCGCCGAGCGCGGCGCACTGCTGCACACCGCGGCCGAGCGGCTCCGGGCCCAGGCCGACGACCTGGCCGCCGCGAACGAAGCGGAAACGGGCCGCCCGCGCGACGAAGCCCGCGAAGGCGTGCTCGCCGGGGCCGGCACGCTGGACCAGTACGCCGAGCTCGGCCCGGTCCACCGCGGGCGCAGCCTGCTCGGCGACCCGGGCGCGACCGACCTGATGGTGCCCGAGCCGCGGGGCGTGGTCGTCGCGCTGACGCCGTGGAACGACCCGGTCGCGGTCGCGTGCGGGCTGCTGGGCGCGGCCCTGGTCACCGGGAACACCGTGGTGCACAAGCCGAGTGAGCGCGCGCCGCACACCGGGCAGCTGCTGGGCGAGCTCCTGGCCGGCGTGTTCCCCGGCGGCGTGGTGCAGACCCTGCAGGGCGACGGCGGGGTCGGCGCGATCCTGGCGATGCGCGACGACGTCGACGTCCTCGCCCACGTCGGCAGCACCGCGACCGGCCGGTCGATCGCCGCGAGCGCGGCCGCGACCGGCGCGAAGACGCTGCTCGAGAACGGGGGCAACGACCCGCTGCTGGTCGACGCCGACGTCGACCCGGCGTGGGCCGCGAGCCAAGCGGCGCTGGGCGCGTTCGCCAACTCGGGCCAGATCTGCGTGTCCGTCGAACGGATCTACGTCCACGACGCCGTCGCGGAGGAGTTCCTGGCCGCACTGGTCAAGGAGGCCGAAGCCCGGACCCTCGCACCGCTGGTCGACCGGCGGCACCGCGACCACGTGCACTCGCACGTCGCGGACGCGGTCGAGCGCGGAGCCCGGCTGCTGACCGGGGGAGCGGTGCCCGGCGGTCCCGGCGCGCACTACCCGGCGACCGTGCTCACGGGCTGCACCGCGGACCTGCGGGTGATGACCGAGGAGACGTTCGGCCCGGTGGCCCCGGTCCAGGTCGTGCCGAGCTTCGACGAGGGGCTCGCCGAAGCGGCGAAGGGCGACTACGGGCTCGCGGCGACCGTGCTCACGGCGTCGATGGCGAACGCCCAGCGCGCGTGGCGGGAGCTGCCCGCCGGGACGGTGAAGGTCAACGACGTCTTCGGCGGCGCTCCCGGCGGCGCGGCGCATCCCCGCGGCCGCAGCGGGAACGGCTACGGCTATGGGCCGGAGCTGCTCGACGAGCTGACCCAGACCAAGCTCGTCCACGTGGCGCCGCCCGGATGACCGAGCGCCGCCCTCCGCGGCTGAAGGCGGGCGAGGACGTCAAGCGGGGCCTGGCCGTCGTGTTCGGCACCGAAGCCGACCACCACGACCGGACGCCGCTGGGCTGGTTCGCCCGCGCCCTGCGGGTCCCCGGCCGCGAACGCCGGATCCTCGTCCAGACGGCGAAGGCCACGCTGGCCGCGACCGCGGCGTGGCTGCTGGCGACGCTGGTGCTGAAGCTGCCGCAGCCGTTCCTCGCGCCGTACGCGGCCATCTTCCTGGTGGAAGCGACCGTGTACCGGTCGCTGCGCGGGTGGCTCCAGCAGGTCGGCTCGGTCGCCACCGGCGTGCTGCTGGCCGCCCTGGCCGGCCAGTTGATCCCGGTGCAGGCGGTCGCGCTGGCCGTCGTCGTGTTCGTGGGCCTGCTCGCGGGGAACTGGCGGCGGTTCGGCGACGCGGGAGTGTGGGTCGGCGTCACCGGCATGCTGCTGATCTCCTACGGCACGGCCCGCGACCTTTCGCTGCTGGGCGACCGCCTCCTGGAGACGGCGCTGGGCGCGGCCATCGGCGTCGCCGTCAACACGCTGATCTTCCCGCCGCTGTACGGCGAACGCCTGGCCGCGGCGACCGCCCGGCTCGCGACGGCGCTGGCCGGCCTGCTGGAGTCGCTGTCGGACCTGGTGCGCCACGACGAACCGGGCGACCTCGATGACCTGCCGGCGCGGGCCCAGGACACCCGCAGCCAGGTGCTGGCGGCCGAGGAGGCGGTCGGGCTGACGCGCGAGGGGCGGATGCTGAACCTGCGCCGGGGTCGGCGGACGGCGGGCGCGGACCACGAACGTCCACTTCGGACGCTCACCGCGCTGTGGCCCGCGGTGGCCCAGCTGATCGCCGCGGTGCGCACCACGACCCGGGCGCGCGACCGGCACCCGTTCGAGTACCCATGGGCGGACGCGCGGGACTCCTTGGCCGACCTGCTGCACCTGCTGGCGGGCGCCGTGCAGGCGGTGGCCGCGGTGGGGGAGCCGGTCGACCTGGAGGAGTGCCGCGCGCTGCTGGAGAAGCTGGAGGAGCGGCTGGTCACGGCGGACGAGGACGGCGTCCCGGCCCGGCTGGGCCTGGGCACGATGATCCTCCCGGCGCGCTTGCTCGTGGAGAAGCTGGCGAACCGCTGAGTTCGGGACGCGCTGTCACGGGACCGCGATGGCCTCGGCTTCGGAGCGGTGGCGTCGGCAGGCCGTGCAGACCATCGTCTGGCCCAGCAACGACCCGTCCCCCGCGACCAGCCGGGCGACGTGCAACGTCGGCAACCCGCACTCCTCGCACGGGATGGGCTTGCTGTCGCGGCTGATCATGACTCGGTTCGGCATCGGTGGAGCCCCCTGACGGGATCGAAGGTCCTCCCCGGCTACCCCGTGGCCTGGGCCACACTCTTCCGGAGCAAGGACCTCACTCGAAAGGAGTAATCAGGACGCCGGGTACCGCTGCGCGCCGAGCAGGGTGGCCAGGTGGACGGCGTTGCGGACCAGCGTCGCGTTCGTCGAGGCCACGGCCTTGGGCGTCTCGTCGAGGTCCTGGTAGTCGCCGCCCTGCATGGCCTCCCCGTTCCAGTACGTGCCGCCCTGCGCGGGGACCGTGAAACCGGTGTCGTTCAGCGCCTGGAACAGGTCCGCGATGATCTTGTGCGCGCCGTCCTCGTTGCCGACGACCGCGGCCACCGCGACCTTGCCGAACATCGCCGGCCTGCCCTCGTCGTCGGTTTCGGACAGTTCCGCGTCGAGCCGTTCGAGCACCCGCTGCGCGACGCTCGACATGTGGCCGACCCACGTCGGCGTGGCGATCAGCAGGATGTCGGCGGCCGCGATCCTGCGGCGGATCTCCGGCCATTCGTCGCCGGCGCCCATGTCGGCCTCGACGCCCGGGCGGACGTCGTGGTCGACCACGCGGATCACCTCGCCGGTGGCGCCGCGCTCGGCGAAGAGGTCGAGCAGCTGGCGCGCGATCAGGTCGCTGCTCGACTTCGCCGGCGACGGCTTGAGCGTGCAGGTCAGCGCGAGGACGCGCAGGGTCATGACTGCCTCCTGGGTGGGGTTCCGACGCCCACGTGCGTGAAGCCCGCGAGAGCGTCGGGATCGAGCAGGTTGCGGGTGTCGACGACGACCGGCCGCGCGGCCGACGCGGCCAGCCGGGCCCAGTCGAGGTCCCGGAACTCCGGCCATTCGGTGAGCACGACGAGCGCGGCGGCGTCCTTGGCCACCAGGTACGGGTCGTCGACGACCTGGACGGTGTCCAGGCCGGGCACGGCACCCACGGCCGGGTCGTGGGCGGCCAGTTCGGCGCCCGCGCGGGCGAGGTCGGCCGCCACCGCCAGCGCGGGTGAGTCGCGCAGGTCGCCGGTGCCGGCCTTGAACGCCAAGCCCAGCAGGCCGATCCGCGCGCCGGCGAGCGAACCCGCCGGTGACCCGGTGACGGCCTGGCGCACGGCCCGCACCACCCGGGCGCGCTGCCGGGCGTTGACGCGGACCGCGTCGCGCAGGATGCCGAACTCGACGCCCGCCGCCTCGGCCGCGTGCAGCAGCGCCGAGGTGTCCTTGGGCAGGCACGAGCCGCCCCAGCCGGGGCCGGGGGCGAGGAACTCCGGGCCGATCCGCGCGTCCAGGCCCATGGTGCGGGCGACCTCGCGAACGTCGGCGCCGAACCGTTCGCACAGTTCGGCGAGGACGTTCACGTAGGACAGCTTCACCGCGAGGAACGCGTTGCTCGCGTACTTCGCGAGTTCGGCGCTGGCCGAGTCGGTCGCCACCACGGGCGCGCCGGTCGGCTCGTACAGCCCCGCGACGCGGTGCGCCGCGGCCGATTCCGGCGGGTCGGTGCCCACCACGACCCGGTCCGGGTGCAGGAAGTCCTCGACGGCGTGCCCCTCGCGCAGGAACTCCGGGTTGGCCACCACCGGCAGGTCGTCCCGGCCCAGCAGGCCGGGCAGCCGGGCGGCCGTGCCGACCGGGACCGTCGACTTCGTGACCACGACGCAGCCGGGGCGCAGCAGACGCCCCAGCTGCGGCAGCACGTGTTCGAGCACGCCGAGGTCGGGCCGTCCGTCCGCGGCGGGTGGCGTCGGCAGGCACAGGAAGACCAGGCCGGCGCCGTACAGCTCGGCCTGGGCGCCGGTGAGGGTGAGCGTGCCGTCGTCGAGGCCTTGCCCGGTCAGCTCGGCCAAGCCGGGCTCGGCGATGGCCACTTCGCCGCGGCGCAGGGCGTCCACTTTGGACTGATCGGCGTCCACGCAGGTGACCCGGTGCCCGAGCCGCGCGAAGCACGCGGCACTGGTCAGCCCGACGTAGCCCGCGCCGACGATCCCGATGTGCTCAGCCATGCGCCACCCGCATTTCCAGTGCCGAGCGGGTCGCGGCCAGCACGCGGTCCTCCCCGAGCAGCAGGAGCCCGCCGTCGGGCTCTTCGCCGTGCGGGTCGCCGACGTTGCCCGCCCAGAGCACGACGTGCTGCCGCGCGTCCGGCGGCGGGCCCCACAGCCGCGGCGGGGTCGGGCCGAACAGCAGCACCGACGGCGTGCCGAACGCGGTCGCGAGGTGCCCGACACCGGTGTCGCCGCAGACGACCAGCGCGGCCCCGGCCACCAGCGCGGCCAGTTCCGCCAGGTCCGTCCGCCCGGCCAGCACGGCGTCTTCGCCGAGCCCGGCGCGGTCGGCGATCGACGACGCCAGCTCGCGTTCGGCGCCGCTGCCGGTGAGCACCACGCGGTGCCCGGCCGCGGCGAGCGCCCGCACCACGCCGGCGAACCGCTCCGGCGGCCAGCGCCGGGCGGGGAAGGCCGCGCCCGGGTGCACCACGACGGCGTCCGGGGCGGGACTCGGGCCCGGTGGCACGGGCAGCCGCAGCGCCGTGCGGTCCGCCTCCAGGTGGGCGTACTCGACGAGCCGGCACCAGCGGTCGACCTCGTGGACGTCGTCGCGCCACGGCAGGCCGGGCACGTCGGGGAAGTCGGGGTGGTGGTGGGTCAGCAGTTCGCCGGGATCGGCCGCCAGCAGGTCGTGAATACTCTCCGGGCCGCTGCCGTGCAGGTTGACGGCGAGCCTCGGCGGCGGTCCGGGCCACGCGAGGTCGCCCAGGCCCGCGGTCGGCAGCAGCTCGTCGACCGCGTCGATCAGCTCGACGAGGTCGCGCAGGCCCTCCGGCGCCGCCAGCACCAGGCGGTCGTCCGGGTACGCGGCCCGCAGCGCCCGCAGCGCGGGGACCCCGGTCAGCAGGTCCCCGAGCCCGAGCGCGCGCAGCACGAGGACCGCGGAGCTCACGGCCACGACCCCTCCTCCGACGCGCACACCACGAGTTCGCGCACCTCGGAGCCGGGCGGCTGCCGAAGGGCGAAGACGACGGTGTCGGCGACGTTCTCGGGCTGGTTGAGCTTCGCGTCCGGCGGCGGCTTGTACTGATCGGTGCGGCCGTCGAAGAAGTGCGTCCACATCCCGCCCGGGATCAGCAGCGTGACACCGACGCGCCCGGCCAGCTCCGCGGCCAGCGCGCGGGTGAACCCGACGACCCCGAATTTCGAAGCGCAGTAGGCGGTCGCGTCGCTCACGGCCTTGATGCCCAAAGTGGACGCCACGGTGACGACCGTCCCGTGCGAACGCTCCAGGTAGGGGAGCGCGGCGCGGATCACCGCGACGGTGCCGAGGAGGTTGACCTTGACGACCCGCTCCCAGGCTTGCGTGGACACTTCGCCGAGCGGGCCGCAGGCGTCGGTGCCGGCGGCGGTGAAGACGCCGTCGAAGCCGCCCGCGCGCTCGGCCAGCTCGCGCACCGCGGCCTCGGTCGCGGCGGTGTCGGTCAGGTCGGCTTCGACGTATTCGGCCGGGTCTTCGGGGCGGACGCGGTCGAGGACGTAGGGGGTGCCGCCCGCCTTGCGGACGGCGTCGACGGTGGCGGCGCCGAGGCCGGAGGCACCACCGGTGATCAGGACGTTGCCGAGGGGTCGCATCGCACTCCTTCGGGAGTCGTCGGACGGGGTTCAGGCACTGGCCGCCGCGGCGACCAGCCGGGACGTCGAATAGCCGGGGACGGTCGGGACGAGCACCACTTCGCCGCCGTGGCGTTCGACGACCGCGCGTTCGGGCAGGTCGGCGGCCGCGTAGTCGCCGCCCTTCACCCACACGTGCGGGCGCAGCCGGTCCAGCACGGTGGCGGGGGAGTCCTCGTCGAACACGACCACGGCGTCCACAAAGGACAGCGCGGTCAGCAGGCGGGCCCGGTCGCGGTCCCGCACGAGCGGGCGGCCGGGTCCTTTGAGGCCCCGCACCGACGCGTCCGAGTTGAGGCAGACGACGAGCGCGTCGCCGAGCGCGCGGGCCTGCCGCAGCAGACTCACGTGCCCGGGGTGGAGCAGGTCGAAGCAGCCGCCGGTGGCGATGAGGCGGCCGCCGCGGTCCCGGACGCGCTCGGCGAGGCCGAAGGCGTCGGTGGCCGGCTGCGGGTCCGCCACCGGACCGTCGTTCGTGGACAGCGCGGTGGCCCCGCCGTCGGCGACGAACCGGGCGGCCGCCTCGACCGCGGTCGCCACGGCCTCCCCGGCGCCGGCCCCGGCGAGCAGGGCCGCGGTGGCGGCCGCGGCGAACCGGTCACCCGCACCGCACGTGTCGGGCGCGGCGTGCCCCGGCACCCGCGCCGCGGCGGGGATCGGCACGGCCGATTCGCCGAGGCCGTCGGACACCACCGCGCCGGCCGAGCCGACGGTCACCGCGACCGCGTCGGCGTGCCAGTGCCCGCGCAGCAGCTTGGCCAGCTCGGCCGGCTCTTCGTGCCCGGCGAGCACCGCGCGGGCTTCGGCGAGATTCGGGGTGACCAGCGCGATCCCGGGCACCGGCTGGGCGCCGCGCGGATGCGGGTCCCAGACCACCGGGACCTCCCCGGCCCGGTCGCGCAGGAGCCGCCGGACGTGCGGGTTGCGGGTCAGACCGCGCCCGTAGTCGGCGACGAGGATCGCGCCGGCTTCTTCGAGGGCCTCGCGCACCGGCGCGGGCAGCGGTCCGGCGGTGGCCGTACCGTCGCCGGAATCCAGGCGCAGCAACGACTGCCCGCCCGCGCGGACGCGGGTCTTGCACACCGTCGTGCCCCGCAGCGGCAGCGGCAGCACGGTGACGTCGGGTTCGAGCAGGCCGGTGAGCGCGTGCCCGCCTTCGTCGTCGCCCAGCGGCGTCACCAGCACGACGTCGGCTGCGGACCGCGCGGCCAGCAGAGCGGCGAGGCCGGCGCCACCCGGGCGGCGGCGCCGCGCGGTCAGGTCCACCACCGGCACCGGCGCCTCCGGGCACAGCCGCTCGGCGGTCCCTTCGACATCGACGTCGAGCAGCGTGTCGCCGAGGACGACCAGCGGCCTCACGCGGTCACTCCGAGCGCGTCGTCCAGCGCCGCGCACAGGCCGTGCACCAGGGCCAGATGCATTTCCTGGACGGTCGCGACGGTCGGTGCCTCGACCGTGACGGCGTCGTCGCACAACGCGGCCAGGGGGTTCGGCGCGGGCCCGGTCAGCGCCCACGTCGTGACGCCCAGCTCGTGCGCGGCCTTCGCGGCGGCGACGACATTCTGGCTGGTGCCGCTGGTGGACAGGCAGACCAGCACGTCGCCGGGGCGCCCGTGCGCGCGCACCTGGCGGGCGAAGACCTCGTGGTCGCCGTAGTCGTTGACGATGGCGGTGGTCGCGGAGGTGTCCGCGTGCAGCGCGATCGCCGACAGCGGCTGCCGCTCGTCGCGGAACCGGCCGACGAGCTCGCCGGTCAGGTGCTGGGCCTCGGCCGCGCTGCCGCCGTTGCCGCAGGCGAGCAGCCGGCCGCCGGCCTCGAAGACGCCGGCCAGGTGCCGGCCCCAGCCGGTGATCTTCGGGGCGGATTCGCGCATCCGCCCGGCGGCTTCGGCCAGAGCGGCGAGATGGTCTTCCATCACGGCACCTCCTTCTCCTCCGGCGACGCCGCGCCGGGTCGTGTCGGACGGGGACGCCGGAGCACGAACGGCCCCAGCGCCAGCAGGTCGATCGGCGCGGAGCCGAAGCACTCGAGCGCGTCGCGGGGCGAGTCGACCATCGGCCGGCCCGCGGTGTTGAGGCTGGTGTTGATCACGACCGGCAGGCCGGTGCGCCGTTCGAACCCGGCGAGCATCCGCGCCAGGACGGGGTTTTCGCGGTCCTCCACGGTCTGGACCCGGGCGGTGCCGTCGACGTGCGTCACGGCCGGGATCCTGTCCCGCCAGTCTTCCGCCACGTCGTGCACGAACAGCATGTACGGGCTCGGCAGGGGGCCGCGGGTGAAGATCTCGCCGGCCCGCTCGGCCCGCACCATCGGCGCCACGGGGCGGAACTGCTCGCGGCCCTTGACGTCGTTGAGGCGTTCGAGGTTCGCCTTCCGGCCCGGGTGGGCCAGCAGCGAACGGTGGCCCAGCGCCCGCGGCCCGAACTCGGCGCGGCCCTGGAACCAGGCGATCACTTCGTCGTTCGCCAGTGCCTCGGCCACGGTCTCGGCGACGTCGTCGGGACGTTCGTAAGGCAGCTTCGCCTTGACCAGGATCTCTTCGAGCTGCTCGTCGGTCCATTCGCGACCCAGGCCGGCGCCGCCCATCGGCGCGCCGCGCTCGCCGGCGTCGGCGGCCAGCTGCAGGGCCGCGCCGAGCGCCGTGCCGGCGTCGCCCGCCGCGGGCTGCACCCAGACCCGGTCGAACGGGCCTTCGGCGTGCAGACGGGTGTTGGCGACGCAGTTCAGGGCGATGCCGCCGGCCAGGGCGAGGTCGCGGTGGCCGGTCTGGTCGTGCAGCCAGTCCGTCAGCTCCAGCAGGATGTCTTCGAGGACCTTTTGGACACTCGAGGCCAGATCGGCGTGCCGGCGGGTCAGTTCTTCGCCCGCCTCCCGGCGCGGGGCCAGTGCGGCGAGGTTGACGCCGGAGGCGTGGAAGCCGCCGTCGCCGGTGACGTGGACGTGCTCGCACAGCTCGTCGAGGAATTCCGGCTTGCCGTAAGAGGCCAGCGCCATGACCTTGTACTCGTCGCTGGAGCGGGCGAAGCCGAGGTGCTCGGTCAGGTCCTCGTAGAGCAGCCCGAGCGAGTGCGGGAGCTGCTGCGCGGCCAGCTCCTTGAAGCGGCCGTCGCGGTACTCACCGGCCAGGTAGGACGTGCTCTCGCCGCGGCCGTCGGCCACGAGCACGGCGCAGTCGCCGAAGGGCGCGGCCAGCGCTGCCGACGCGGCGTGCGCGACGTGGTGGCGGACGAATTTGACGATGCCGGGGTCGAGACCGGGCAAAGCGGACTTGAGGAACAGCGGGGCCCGTTTCGCGAACTCGGTCCGCAGCTCCTCGCCGCTCGGGTCGTGGCCGGCCAGGCCGGGCTCGACCAGCGCGGGGTCGTAGGAGTACCCGACGGCGTCGAGGTCCTTCGCGGACAGTCCGGCCCGCTCCAGGCACCAGGCCGCGGCCTGCGCGGGCTGTTCCCACGTGGAGAACGGGACGGCCTGCTTGCCGTGCTTGCGGCGGCTGAAGCGTTCTTCTTCGGCCGCGGCGACGATCTCGCCGTCCACCACCAGCGCGGCGGCCGGGTCGTGGAAGACGGCGTTGATCCCGAGGATGCGCATCGACCTGCCCCTGGCGTTCCGGTGCGGACTCCATCGCCGGTCCGCTCTCGCCTATAGCGCTACCCGGCGAAGTCACCCATAAACGATCGCGGGCGAAAGCCCTGGGCGTCGCTACTCAGCGCAGCGGCGCCCGGCGGAACCACGCCGCGGTGCGGAGAAGCCCTTCCTCGGCGTCGATCTTCGGTTCCCACCCGAGGACGTCCCGGGCGAGGGAGATGTCGGGGCAGCGGCGCCGCGGGTCGTCGACGACGGCGTCGATCTCCACGACGGGCGAGTCCGAGCCGGTGATGTCCTTGATCCGCTCGGCGACCTGGCGGACGGTCAGCTCGTGCGGGTTGCCGATGTTGACCGGTCCCGGGTGGTCCGACCGGGCGAGGGCGAGCAGGCCGCGCACGGTGTCTTCGACGTAGCAGATGGACCGCGTCTGCTCACCGGTGCCGGTGACGGTGATCGGTTCGCCCTTGAGGGCCTGGTCGAGGAACGCGGGGATCATCCGGCCGTCGTGGGCGCGCATGCCGGGGCCGTAGGTGTTGAAGATCCGCGCGATCCCGGTGTCGACGCCGTGTTCGCGGCGGTAGGCCGCCGTCAGTGCCTCGGCGAAGCGCTTGGCCTCGTCGTAGACGCTGCGCGGGCCGATCGGGTTGACGTTGCCCCAGTACTCCTCGCGCTGCGGGTGTTCCAGCGGATCACCGTAGACCTCGCTGGTGGAGGCGAGGACGAACCGGGCGCCGTCGCGGCGGGCGAGGTCGAGGGCGTGCTCGGTGCCGTGCGAGCCGGCGCGCAGCGTTTCCAGCGGCAGGGCGAGGTAATCGCGCGGCGACGCGGCCGACGCCAGGTGGAACACGACGTCGGCCCGGCAGTTCAGCGGCATCGGCTGCGTGACGTCGTGGCGCACGAAACGGAACTTCTCGTGGCGGCGCAGCGCGTCGAGGGAGCTGGGCGAGGAGGTCGCGAGGTTGTCCACGGCGATCACTTCGATGTCCTCTTCGAGCAGCAGCTCGCACAGGTGCGCGCCGACGAAGCCGGCACCCCCGGTCACCACCGCACGCTCGAACCGCCTGGTCACTCCCGGATTCGTCATGCCGTGGCGGCTACCCCGCGGCTCCGGGCGCAAACCCCGTGTAAGCCCGAGGCGAGCGGGTACGCGCCGGACATGCGAGTTCTGCTCACCGGATGGGCCAGTTTCCTGCACGGCGAAGCGACCGCGGGTGACGTCCTCAGCCTGCGCGCGGTGGGGGCCGCGCTCGCGCGAGCCGGGATCGGCCACGACGTCGTCTGGAGCCCGGGCTTCCGGCCCGGTACCCGGCACCTGCCCGACGCGCCGCCTTCGGACTACACGCACGTGGTGTTCGCCTGCGGCCCGGTGCACGGGCCGCAGGTGCGCTCCCTGCACGAGCGGTACGCCTCCTGCCGCCGGATCGCGGTCGGGGTGACCGTGCCCGACCCGCGGGACCCGGCGGTGACCGGGTTCCACCGGGTCTTCCCCCGCGACGACGGGGCCACCCCGGACCTCTCCCTGGCCGCGTCGGTTTCCCGGACCCCGGTGCTCGGCGTGGTCCTCGCGCCGCACCAGCCCGAATACGGCGGCGCGGGGCGGCACGACGAGGTCCACGACGCGCTGACCGGCTGGGTCGCCGGCCTGGACTGCGCGCGGGTGCCCCTGGACACCCGGCTGGCGCACGAAGACTGGCAGCGCTGCGCGACGCCGGACCAGTTCGTCTCCCTGGTGTCCAAAATGGACGCCGTCGTCACCACGCGGCTGCACGGGCTGGTGCTCGGGCTGAAGGCCGGCGTCCCGGTGATCGCCGTCGACCCGGTGGCCGGCGGCGGAAAGGTGACCGCGCAGGCGAACGCGCTGGGCTGGCCGGTCCTCGCGGCCGAAGACGCCGCGGACACCGCGCTGCTCGACGCCCGCCTGAAGTGGTGTCTGTCCACTGTGGTCCCGCCACCGCCGGCACCGTCCTTGGCCGGGTTGCTCGACGAGCTGGCGGGTTCGCGGTGAGCGCGCGCACGACCGTCGTCATCGCCACCCACAACCGCGCCGGGGAACTGGCGCGCACCCTCGCCCGGCTGTCCTCGTTGGACCCGCGGCCGCCGGTCGTGGTGCTGGACAACGCCTCGGACGACGACACGGCCGACGTCGCCGCGCGCTTCCCCGGTGTCCGGCTGATCCGGCTGCCGCACAACCTGGGGGCGGCGGCCCGGACGCTCGGGGTGCTCGTCGCGGAGACGCCGTACGTGGCCTTCAGCGACGACGACTCGTGGTGGGCGCCCGGCGCCCTGCCCGAAGCCGAACGGATCTTCGACGAACACCCGCGGGCCGGCCTCCTCGCCGCGCGCACCCTCGTCGGCCCGGAGTGCCGGGACGACCCGGTGACACCCGACATGGAACGCAGCCCGCTCGGCCGTCCCGACGGCGCGCCCGGGCCGCTGGTGCTGGGATTCCTCGCCTGCTCGGCGATCGTCCGCCGCACCGCGTACCTGCAGGCAGGTGGCTTCAGCCCGCTGCTGCACTTCGGAGCGGAGGAGCAGCTGCTGGCCTACGACCTGGCCGCACGCGGCTGGGACGTCTGCTACGTCGGGCACCTGCGCGCCCACCACCACCCGTCGCGGTCGCGGCCGCCGTCGTCCTGGCGCCGCCGCGCCGAGCTGCGCAACCGGCTGCTCATCGCCGTGCTGCGCCGGCCGCCGCGGGTCTGCCGCCGGGAGGTGGCCCGGACGCTCGTCACCGCACCCGGCGCCGTGCTCGGCGCGGTGGCCCGGCTGCCGCGGGCGCTCGGCTCCCGCCACGTCCTGCCCGCCCACGTCGAAGACCAGGCCCGGACTCTGGAAAGGACCGCCGAATGGCGCGCATCTCGGTCGTGATCATCACCTGCAACCGCCGTGAGCAGCTGCGGGAGACCTTGGCGCACATGACGTCCCTGCCGGACGATCCGCCGGTCTTCGTCGCGGACAACGGGTCCGCCGACGGGACGGCCGCGATGGTCGCGCGCGAGTTTCCCGGCGTCCGGCTGTTCGCCCTGGCGGAAAACCTCGGCGCGGTGGCGCGCAACGTCGCCGTCGAGGAGGTCACGACGCCGTATGTGGCGTTCTGCGACGACGACACGACCTGGCAGCCGGGCGCGCTGACCCGGGCGGCGGACCTGCTCGACGAGTACCCGGGCCTCGGCTCGGTGACCGGGCGCTGCCTGGTCGAGCCGGGGCTGGCCGAGGACCCGATCACGCCGGAGCTGCGCGATTCGCCGGTGCCGGGCCCGTCGTGGCTGCCCGGGCCGGCGCTGCTGGGCATCATGGCCGGGCTGACCGCGGTGCGCGTCAGCGCGTTCCGCCAGGTCGGCGGCTTCTCGACGCGGATGTGGCTGGGCGGCGAAGAGGAGCTGTTCGCACTGGACCTCGCCGCGCGCGGCTGGTGGATGTGCTGGGCCGAGGACGTGGTGATCCACCACGCGCCGTCGAAGCTGCGCGACCCGCGGCACCGCCGCCGCCTCGGCATCCGCAACACATTGTGGACACTGCTGCTGCGCCGTCCCTGGCCGGCGGTCTTCCGCCGCGGTCGCGAGGTGCTGCGCACCGCCCCTCGCGACCGTGCGACGGCGGCAGCCCTGCTCGACGTGCTGCGCGGCCTCCCGTGGGTCCTCGCGGACCGCAAGGTGGTCCCGCCGCACGTCGAGCACGGCCTGTGCCTGCTGGAAGAACCCCAGCGGAACTCGACGGCCCGCCGCTACGTGGGCTGAGGTCAGCGGGCCTCGGCGGTGGCCGCCTGCTGCGGGACGAGCTTGTGGTACGCCCGGAGCGTGTCGGCCGCGACGCGGTCCCACGAGTAACGGGCCACCGCGCGGTCGTGGCCCGCGGTGCCGTACGCGTGGCAGAGCGCCGGGTCGTCCAGCAGCCGCCGGACCCGGGACGCGAGCTCCTTCGGCTGGTGGGGCCGGACCAGCAGCCCGGTGACGCCGTCGACGACGGTGTCGGTCAGCCCGCCCACCGCGGCCGCGACCACCGGGACCCCGCACGCCATCGCTTCCAGCGGCACGATCCCGAACGGCTCGTACCACGGCGTGCAGACGACGGCGTCGGCCGAGCGCAACAGGGCCGGCATGTCCTCCCGGGACACCTGGCCGGGCCACCGGACGCGCTCGCCGACCCCGAGCCGGTCGGCCAGCTCCCGCAGCCGCTTCGCCTCCGGGTCCTGCGACAGCCGCCCGCGTTCGGGACCGCCCGCGATCACCAGTTCGGTGTCCGGCAGCTGGGCGAGCGCGGTGATCGCGAGGTCGAACCCCTTGCGCGGCACCAGCCGCCCGACGGCCACCAGCCGGTGGCGTTCGCGGCGGCGGGCGACCGGCCCGTCGGGGGAGAAGCGCCCGAGGTCGACGCCGCAGGGCACGATCGAGATCCGCGACCGGGGCACGCCGAGCCGCGACAGCTCGAACACCTCGTCGGAGCAGGTGGCGATGACGCGCCCGGCATGCCTGCCGATGATCCGCTCCAGCCGGATCCGATCCGCCGGGCTGGTGTCCTGGTCGCCCTGGTAGCGCTTCTTGACCACGCCGAGGGCGTGGAACGTCTGCGCCACCGGCGTCCCGGTCGCGCTCGCCGCGAGGGCAGTCGCCAGGCCGGACATCCAGAAGTGCGCGTGCGCCACGTCGGGCCGGTCGGCGGCCCACCGGTCGCGCAGGAAGCTGCCGAACTCGCCCATGTACGGCAGGAGGCGGTCCTTCGGCTCCTTCCGCGGCGGCCCGGCGGGCACGTGCACGACCCCGTACCCCTGCGGCGCCCGGACCTCGCCCGGTTCGTCGAGGCTTTCCCGGCGCGTGTAGACGGTGACGTCGTGCCCGGCGCGCGTGAGGGCCGCCGACAGCTCGGCGACGTGCACGTTCTGTCCACCGGCGTCGGCTTCGCCCAACGCCGCCAGGGGGTTGGCGTGCTCGGACACCATCGCGATCTTCATCGGAGAGGCGTTCCCTTCGGGTTCAGCGGGCCGTCTCGGCGAGGAGGTGGTCCCAAGTGGTGAGGAAGGCGTCCAGCCCGTGTTTTTTCAGGGCGTGTTCGCGGGCGTTCTTGCCCGCCAATGCGGCGAAGTCGGGTTCGTGCACCAGCTCGCGGAAGCCCTTGGCGAGCACGGAGACGTCGGTGGAGAGCACGCCCGCGTCGGGTGGCACGGCCTCGATCGCCTCGGTGGCGGCGAAGACGACGACCGGCATGGCCAGGTGCATCGCCTCCAGAAGGGACAGTCCCAGCGACGTCCAGCGGGCGGTGTGCAGGTAGACGCGGCGGCGGGCGATCTCGTCGTGCAACGCCGGCGCGGGGACGTCACCGTGGCCGCCGGCCTCCTCGGTCCCGATGCCGAACAGGTCGACCGGCGCGGCCCCGGCCAGCGTTTCGAGGAGGTCGGCGCCGGTCACGCGGCGGCGCCGCACCGGTTCGTTGATCATCGACACGCCGGCGGCGAGCTCGCCGGTGTAGCGCGCGCCCGGGTCGGGGATGCCGTGCGGGACGACGGTGGTCGGCGCGCGGCCGCAGTCCCACATCGCCTGGTTGAAGTGGGTCACGTGCGCGACGGTGATGTCCGAACGCGACGCGAGGGGGTGCTCGCTCGAAGCGGCGTACGGCCGGGGCGCGTTGTGTTCGACGTAGACGGCCGGCGCGCCCAGCCGGGCCACGAACTCGAGCTCCTCCGGGCGCTGCACCACGACGACGTCCGGTTCGGCTTCGGCCAGGCGGTCGAGCGGCACCTCGGTGACCGACGGCCAGTCGCGGCCCGCCTTCCCGAGCCCCCAGGGCGCACCTTCGGGGGACACCGGCAGCAGGTACCGGTGGCGGCCGCGGACGAAAGCGTCGGTCCACGAGCCGTGCACGTGCCAGAGCAGTACTCTCAGGCGCCGGGATCCGGGTTCGGTCATGGCCCCCTGGTTTCCCGGAGATCGCCTGTTAAACGTGCCCCCGCCGGGGGTACCCGGCTCACGGCGGTTGCGTCGACGAAGGGACGGCCATCGATGCGGTTCACCCCACGGGGTACCCGGTTCTTCGACCTGCTCACGGACGCGGCGAGAAACCTGGTGACCGCCACCGCGGTGCTGCGCGAGCTCGTCGCCGCCGAGCCCGGTGAGCGGGAGCCGCTCGCGAAGCGCCTGCACGAGGTCGAGCACCACGGCGACGAGCTGATGCACACGATCATGGTGGAGCTCAACAGCTCGTTCGTGACGCCGTTCGACCGCGAGGACATCCAGGCGCTGGCCGGGAAGATCGACGACGTGCTCGACTTCATGGACACCGCGGCGGACCTGGCGGTGCTCTACCGCATCGACGCGTTCCCGCCGGGCACGGACCTGCTGGTCCGGGTGCTGTGCCGGTGCGCCGAGCTGACCGCGAACTCGATGCCCGGCCTGGCGAAGGTGGGCGATCTCGAGCCGTACTGGATCGAGATCAACGAGCTGGAGAACGAGGCCGACCGCGTCTACCGGCGCGTGCTGGCCCACCTGTTCGAACCCGGCGGGGACGCCCTGGAGGTGCTGAAGACCAAGGAGGTCGTCGAGCAGTTCGAGCTCGCGGCCGACGCGTTCGAGCACGTCGCCGACGTGGTGCAGACCATCGCCGTCAAGGAGTCCTGAGTGACGGGCACGGCCGCCCTGGTCGTCGTGATCGTCCTGACGCTGTTCTTCGACTACACCAACGGGTTCCACGACGCGGCGAACGCGATCGCGAGCGCGGTCTCGACGCGGGCGTTGACGCTGCGCGCGGCGCTGCTGCTGGCGGCGGTGATGAACCTGGCGGGCGCGCTGCTGTCGACGGGCATCGCCGCGACGGTGGCGAAGGGCATCATCGACGTCCCGGCCGGCCCGGACGCGCTGACGGTGGTGTTCGCCGCGCTCGCCGGGGCGATCACCTGGAACCTGGTCACCTGGTATTTCGGGCTGCCGTCGTCGTCCTCGCACTCGCTGATCGGCGGGATGGTCGGCGCCGCGCTGGCGGCCGCGAGCACCGTGCACTGGGCCGGGATCGCCGAGAAGGTGCTGATCCCGATGGTGGCCTCGCCGCTGCTCGGGCTCGGGCTGGGCTACGCGGCGATGGTGGCGGCGCTGTGGCTGCTGCGCCGCGCCAACCCGCACCGCAGCGGCCGGGTGTTCCGCCGGTTCCAGATCCTTTCGGCGTCGGCGCTCGCGCTGGGCCACGGGCTGCAGGACGCCCAGAAGGGCATGGGCGTGATCGTCCTGGCGCTGGTGGCGGCCGGCGAGCAGACGACGTTCGCGGTGCCGCTGTGGGTGACCCTGCTGTGCGCGGCGGCCTTGTCGCTGGGCACCTATTCGGGCGGCCTGCGGATCATGCGCACGCTGGGGCGGCGGGTGTTCCCGCTGGACCCGCCGCACGGGTTCGTGGCGGAGTCGGTGGCCTCGTCGGTCCTGTACGTGACGGCGTTCGCGGTGAAGGCCCCGATCTCGACGACCCACGTGATCACGGCGGCGATCATGGGGGTGGGCGCGACCCGGCGGTTGTCGGCGGTGCGGTGGGGGATCGCCCGGGACATCGTGCTGGGCTGGGTGCTGACGTTCCCGGCGGCGGCCGCCGTGGCGGCGGCGGTGTACCTGGTGGCGGACGCCCTGACCTGACCCGCGTTTGCCACTTCCTCCCGCGGGAAACCGGGCCCCAAGAGCCCGTACGCGGAAAGGGAGAGCCATGAAGGCAGTGACCTGGCACGGCAAGCGCGACGTCCGCGTCGAGGAGGTACCGGACCCCAAGATCGAGGAGTCCACCGACGCCGTCGTCCGCGTCACCTCGACCGGGATCTGCGGTTCCGACCTGCACCTGTACGAAGTGCTGGGCGCGTTCATGACCGAAGGCGACATCCTCGGCCACGAGCCGATGGGGATCGTCGAAGAGGTCGGGGACGCCGTCACCGGCATCAAGCCCGGTGACCGCGTCGTCATCCCGTTCAACATCTCCTGCGGCCACTGCTGGATGTGCGAACGCGGCCTGCAGTCGCAGTGCGAGACCACCCAGGTCACCGAGTACGGCAAAGGCGCGTCGCTGCTGGGCTACACCAAGCTCTACGGCCAGGTCCCCGGCGGCCAGGCCGAGTACCTGCGCGTCCCGCAAGCGCAGTACGGCCCGATCAAGGTGCCCGAGGGCCCGCCGGACGAGCGGTTCGTCTACCTCTCCGACGTCGTCCCGACCGCGTGGCAGGCCGTCGAGTACGCGAACATCCCGAAGGACGGCACCGTCGTCGTCTTCGGGCTCGGGCCGATCGGGCAGATGAGCTGCCGGATCGCGCGGCACCGCGGCGCGGCCCAGGTGATCGGCGTCGACCTCGTGCCCGAACGGCTCGCCCGCGCCCGCGAGCACGGCGCCACCGTGCTCGACACCCGCGACCACAAGGACATCGGCGACAGCATCCGGCAGCTGACGAACGGCCGCGGCGCGGACTCCGTCATCGACGCCGTCGGCATGGAGGCCCACGGCGCTCCGGTCGGCAAGCTCGCGCACACCCTCGTCGGCCTGCTGCCGCAGCCGCTGGGCGAGAAGATCACCGAGAAGGCCGGCATCGACCGCCTGAGCGTGCTCTACGCCGCGATCGACGCCGTCCGCCGCGGCGGCACCCTCTCGCTGTCCGGTGTCTACGGCGGCATGGTCGACCCGATGCCGATGATGGAGCTGTTCGACAAGCAGGTGCAGCTGCGGATGGGCCAGGCCAACGTCCGGCACTGGCTCGACGCCATCATGCCGGTGCTCACCGGCGACGGCGACCCGCTCGGCGTCGAGGGCTTCGCCACCCACAAGCTGCCCCTGGCCGACGCGCCCCGCGCGTACGAGATCTTCCAGAAGAAGCTCGACGGCGCGCAGAAGATCCTGCTGCAGCCGCACGCGTAGACTCCCGGGAGGGAACTGACTCTTGCGAGCCGTCACCTCGCTGCCGTACGAAATCACCACCGAGGACCACGTCCGGATCCCGGCGTCCGACGGGACCGTGCTGTCCGCCCGCATCTGGCGGCCGGTCTCGTCGGACACCGAGCCCGTTCCGGCGATCCTCGAGTACATCCCGTACCGCAAGCGCGACCTGACCGCGCCGCGGGACTCGATCCACCACCCCTACCTCGCCGGCCACGGTTACGCGTGCGTGCGGGTGGACATCCGCGGCACCGGCGAGTCCGGGGGCGTGCTGGCCGACGAGTACCTCGAGCGGGAGCAGCTCGACGCCGAGGACGTCCTGGAGTGGATCGCCGCGCAGCCGTGGTGCACCGGCGACACCGGGATGATGGGGATTTCCTGGGGCGCGTTCGCCGCTCTCCAGGTCGCGGCGCGGAAACCGCCGAGCCTGCGCGCGATCGTGATCTCCTCGTTCACCGACGACCGGTTCGCCGACGACATGCACTACATGGGCGGCTGCCTGCTGTCGGACAACGTCGCCGAGTCGGGCACCATGTTCTCCTACGCGACGCTGCCGCCCGACCCGGCGGTCGTCGGCGAGCGGTGGCGCGAGATGTGGCTGGAGCGGCTGGAGAACTGCAGCCTGTGGATCGAAAACTGGCTCGGCCACCAGCGGCGCGACGACTACTGGCGGCACGCCTCGGTGTCGGAGAACTACAGCGACGTCGGAGTCCCGGTGCTCGCCTCCAGCGGCTGGGCCGACGGCTACTCCAACGCCGTCATCCGGCTGCTCGCCCACCTCGACGTCCCGCGGCGCGGGCTGATCGGGCCGTGGTCGCACAAGTACCCGCACCTCGGCGAGCCGGGCCCCGCCATCGGCTACCTCCAGGAAGTCGTGACGTGGTGGGACCACTGGCTGCGCGGTGCCGAGAACGAAGCCATGGACGGGCCGATGCTGCGGACGTGGATGCAGGAGAGCGTCCCGCCGTCGACGTCGTACGAGGACCGGCCCGGCCGGTGGGTGGGCGAGGCCTCCTGGCCGTCGCCGCACGTGAAGCCGCAGGAGCTGCCGCTGGCCCGGCACCGGCTGGCCCACCCGGACGAGACCGTGGAAGACGAAGCACTGACGGTGTCCTCGCCGCTGTCGGTCGGGCAGTTCTCCGGCAAGTGGGCGTCCTACAGCGCCCCGCCGGACCTGCCCTACGACCAGCGCGAAGAGGACGGCGGCTCGCTGGTCTTCGACACCGACGTGCTCACCGGGCGGTGCGAGATCCTCGGCTCGCCGAAGGTGCGGCTGGAGGTGTCGGCGGACCAGCCGGTGGCGATGATCGCGGCCCGGCTGTCCGACGTCGCTCCGGACGGGCGTGCCACCCGCGTCACCTACGGCCTGCTCAACCTGACCCACCGGGACGGCCACGACGAGCCGGCGCCGATGCAGCCGGGGCAGCGGTGCGCGGTCGAGATCGAGCTGAACGCCGTCGCGCAGGCTTTCCCGGCGGGGCACCGGATCCGGCTGTCGCTGTCCACTTCGTACTGGCCGCTGGCGTGGCCGCCGCCGAAACCGGTGCTGCTGAGTGTCCACACCGGACACAGCGCGCTGGAGCTGCCGGTGCGGCCGGTCGCCGAGCCGGACGAGCTGCCCGCCCGGCCGTTCGGCGAACCCGAAGGCGCGCCGCCGATCTCCGTCACGCCGGTGAAGCCCCGGGAGCAGCGCTGGACTGTCTCGCGTGACCTCGTCGACTACCATTCCGCGCTGGACATCGTGAAGGACGAAGGCACCGTGCGCTTCGACGACCTCGACCTCGAGGTCACCCGCGACGTCCGCGAGCGCTACAGCTGGGAAGCCGACGACTTCTGCTCGCCGGTCGCGGAGACCGAGTGGCACGTCACGTTCGCCCGCGGCGAGTGGCTGGCGCGCAGCGAGACCCGCACCCGGGTGTCCTGCACCGACACCGAGTTCGTGATCGACGCTCAGCTCGACGGCTACGACGGCGCGCGCCGGATCGTCTCCCGGAACTGGCACCGGCGGATCCCGCGTGACCTGGTCTAGTTTCACCGGCGCGTGACGGGGTACGCACTGCGTGTGCGGATCGTGATCACCGGGGCCACCGGAAACGTCGGAACGGCGCTGCTGGCCGCCCTCGACCCCGCCCACGACGTCGTCGGCTTGGCGCGCCGGCTGCCCGACACCACGGCCGAGCCGTACCGCCGGGCGGGCTGGCGTGCCGCCGACCTCGGGGTGCGGGGCGCCGAGCAGGAACTGACGCGGCTGTTCGACGGTGCCGACGCCGTCGTCCACCTCGCGTGGGCCATCTCGCCGGTGCGCGGCGACCCGCCGATGTGGCGCACCAACGACCACGGCACCCGGCACTTCCTCGCCGCGGCCGCGGCCGCCGGGGTGCCGCACCTGGTCGTCGCCTCGTCGGTCGCCGCCTACGGGCCGGCGCCGCGCTGGGAAAAGGTACCCGAAACCCATGCGTGCACCGGCATCGCGCACAGCGCGTACAGCCGGGGAAAGGCCGCGCTGGAGGCCCTGCTCGACCGGTTCGGGGAGCGGCACCCCGAGGTGCCGGTGGCCCGGCTCCGGCCGTGCGCGATCGTCCACCGGCGCGCGGCGGGGGAGTTCGCGCGCTGGCTGCTCGACCCGGTCGTGCCCGCGCGGATCGTCGGCGGGCGGAGGCTGCCGGTTCCGCTGTGGACCGGGTTGCGCGCCCAGGCGGTGCACACCGCCGACGTCGCCGAAGCGGTCCAGCTGATCCTCGAGCGCCGGTTCGCCGGCGCGGTCAACCTCGCCGCGCCCGAAGTGCTCGACTCCGACGCGCTGGCCGAAGTCCTGGGCGGACGGCGGATCCCGGTCCCGAAGCCGGTGGCGCAGGTCGCCGTCCGGGCGGCGTGGGCGGGCGGCGTGCTGCCGGTGCACCCGGGCTGGCTGGAACTCGCCGACCGCGCGGCGCTCGCGGACACGACGCTGGCGGAGACCGCGCTGGGCTGGCAACCTCGGTACGACGCCGCGTCCGCGGTCGCCGAGCTGGTCGCCGGGCTCCGGTCGGGCGAGGGGGCGGCGAGCCCGCCCCTGGCCCCGCCGCGCCGCGGCGGGGTGGTGTCCAGGCTGCGCTCGCTCACGCGGGTGGGGCCGAGTCACCAGTCGCAAGCCTGAACGGGAGGCCGCCAGTGCGCACCGAAGCCGTCGACGCCGTGGTGATCGGCGCCGGCCACAACGGACTGGTGGCGGCGAACCTGCTGGCCGACGCGGGCTGGTCGGTGCTCGTGCTGGAGGCGACCGAGCACGTGGGCGGCGCGGTCCGCACCGCCGAGGTCACCGAGCCGGGCTTCCGCAACGACCTGTTCAGCGCGTTCTACCCGCTCTCCGCCGTGTCACCGGTGCTCCGGGGCCTGAAGCTGGAAGAGCACGGCCTGCGCTGGCGGTACGCCCCCGACGTCCTCGCGCACGTCCTGCCCGACGACCGGTGCGCCGTGCTGTCGCGTGACCTCGACCGCACGGCCGCGTCGGCCGACGAGTTCGCCCCGGGCGACGGCGACGCGTGGCGGCGGCTGTTCGAGCAGTGGCGGGAGATCCGCGAGCCGCTGCTGAACGCGCTGTTCACGCCCTTCCCGCCGGTCCGCCCGGCGCTGAAGCTGCTGCGGCGCACCGGAACCGGCGACGCGCTGCGCCTGGCGCGGATGCTGACGCTGCCGGCGCGCCGGTTCGGCGACGAGCTGTTCGCCGGCGAAGGCGCGAAGCTGCTCGTGGCGGGCAATTCCGCGCACAGCGACCTGTCCGTGGACAACGCGGGCAGCGCGGTCTTCGGCTGGCTGCTGGCGATGATCGGCCAGGACGCGGGCTTCCCGGTGCCCGAAGGCGGGGCGGGGGAGCTGATCGCGGCCCTGGTGCGCCGGCTGGAGGCCAGGGGCGGACAGGTCCACTGTGGACGTCCGGTGCGCGAGGTCCTCGTCGGCGACGGCCGGGCGCTCGGCGTCCGGGACGGCTCCGGGGTCGCGGTGCGGGCGCACCGGGCCGTCCTCGCCGACGTGCCCGCGCCGGTGCTGTACCGCAAGCTCGTCGGGGAGGAGTGGTTGCCGTCGCGGCTGCTCGAGGACCTCGGCAAGTTCGAATGGGACAGCGCCACGGTGAAGGTGGACTGGGCGCTGTCCGGCCCGATCCCGTGGACGGCCGAAGCCGCGCGCGGCGCCGGCACGATCCACCTCGGGACGGACCTGGACGGGCTCTCGGCGTTCGGCGGCGAACTCGCCCGCGGCCGGACCCCGCGCCGCCCGTTCCTGTTGCTGGGCCAGATGACCACGACCGATCCGACGCGCTCGCCGGCGGGCACGGAGGCGGCCTGGGCGTACACGCACGTGCCGCGCGGGACGATGGAGAACCGCGCGGCGCTGGAGCGGCGGGCCAAGCGCATCGAGGAGACCGTCGAGGCGAACGCGCCGGGGTTCATCGGCCTGATCAAGGCGCGGTACGTGCAGGGGCCCGCCGAGCTGGCCGACCACAACCCGGGCCTGGTCGGCGGCGCGATCAACGCGGGGACGACGGCGATCCACCAGCAGCTGTTCTTCCGCCCGGTCCCGGGAACCGGCCGCGCGGACACCCCGGTGGACCGGCTGTACCTGGCGGGCGCGTCGGCGCACCCGGGCGGCGCGGTCCACGGCGGACCCGGCGCGAACGCGGCCAAGGCGGCGCTGGCGCGGTCGGGTGTCCTGGGCGGCGGGTACGCGGCGGTGATCCGGGCGGCCCACCGGGCGATCTACGGCTGAGAGCCGCCGTCCCGCGCCGTATTTCGCTTGTGGCCCCACCCTGCTTGCCGCATACTCGGCCGCCGATGCCGGGACCTGCGGAAACGGAGCTTCGTGGTCGACGTGATCATCGCCGGGTGCGGGCCGGCCGGCGCGATGCTGGCCGCCGAACTGCGGCTGCACGACGTGCGGGTCCTCGTGCTGGAACGGGAGCCCGCGCCCGCGTCGTCGTTCGTGCGCATCGTGAGCCTGCACGTGCGCAGCCTCGAACTCATGGCCATGCGCGGGCTCCTCGACCGCCTGCTCGAACACGGGCGGCGGCGTCCCGTCGGCGGCGTCTTCGCCGGCCTTCCCGGGCCCGCGGCCGAGGGGTACCAGCTGGGCATCCCGCAGCCGGTCGTCGACCGACTGCTCGGCGACCACGCGGCCGGGCTGGGCGCGGAAATCCGCCGCGGGTGCGCGGTCACCGGGTTCGAGCAGGACGACGACGGCGTGACCGTCGAACTGGCCGGCGGCGAGCGGCTGCGGTCGCGCTACCTCGTCGGCTGTGACGGCGCGCGCAGCACCGTCCGCAAAGTCCTCGGTGTCGGCTTCCCGGGCGAGCCCGCGCGGACCTTCACGCTCATGGGCGAGCTGGAAGCCGGTGCGCCGCCCGGGGAGATCGCCGCCAAGGTCGCCGAAGTCCGCGAGAAGACCCGATCGCTCGACTTCCGGCCCTTCGGCGAACGCGTCTACCGCGTCGTGGTCCCGGAACCGGAGGTGGGTGCGGACCCGCCGGACGTCGAAGACTTCCGGCGAGCGCTGCGCGCCGTCGCCGGAACGGACTTCGGGGTGCACTCCCCGCGGTGGACGTCCCGTTTCGGCGACGCCACCCGGCTGGTGGAGCGGTACCGGACCGGGCGCGTGCTGCTGGCGGGCGACGCCGCGCACATCCACCCGCCGGCCGGTGGGCAGGGCCTGAACCTGGGCGTGCAGGACGCGGTCAACCTCGGCTGGAAGCTCGCCGCGCAGGTGCGCGGCTGGGCGCCGGGCTCTCTGCTGGACACCTACCACGCCGAACGCCACCCGGTCGCCGCGGACGTGCTGGCCACCACCCGCGCCCAGGTGGAGCTGCAGTCCGACGGGCCGGGACCGCGGGCGGTGCGCGCGCTGCTCGCCGAACTGACGGACTTCCCCGGCGTGCACCGCCACCTCATCGAGAAGATCACCGCGACCGGCATCCGCTACGACTTCGGCGCGGTCGCGGACCCGGTCGGCCGCCGCCTGCGCGACGTCGACCTGGAGCGGGGCCGCCTCTACGACCGGCTGCGCGGCGGCCGCGGTCTGGTGCTCGACCGCACCGGGCGGCTGAGCGCCGGGGGCTGGGCGGACCGGGTCGACGTCATCGCGGATCCCACGGCGGCTGTGGACGGGCCGGCGCTGCTGCTGCGCCCCGACGGGTACGTCGCGTGGATCGGCGAGGACCAGCCGGAGCTGGATGCCGCGCTGACCCGCTGGTTCGGCGAGCCCGCCGGCTGATCACGGCCGGGGGTGGCCGCTCTGCGCGCGGGCGTGCTTGCCCGTCGCCAGATCCGCCAGCCGCGCCAGGGATTCGGTGTTCCGGGGCTTGATCAGCAGCGCCTGCACGGCCGCCGGCAGCACCTTGCCCGGCCCGCGGACGATGTGCTCGGTCATCCGGACCAGCGTGCCGCCCTCGCCGTGCGGCACGAGCGTCAACCCGACGGCGGCGGCGCCGAGCGGCCAGCCGCGGGCCTCCAGGGCCAGCGAAAGACCCGGCTCGACCGCCGTCACGACCGTCTCGTCCTGGATGTGCACCGGCCACGGGCCGACGCTGTGGTGGATCCGCGAGCCCACCGCGGGCCAGTCCTGGTCGACGTCGCGGATGTGCGAGCTCCCGACCACCCAGCCGGCGTAGAGCCAGCCGTCGGCGAGGACGTCGAACACGGCGTCGGGGGGTACGTCGATCACGCGGCTGACCTCGGGCACGGCTTCCTCCTGCTGGTCGGGACGAAAGAGGAGTACCCCGTCGCGGACGGGGTATGCCCAGCGCCGACGCAGGAGGTGGCGGATGGCAGCCGGACGACGGAAAGCGCCCGAAGGCCCGGGCGAGCTGGACAAGCGGACGTGGGGCGGGGTGCTCAAACGCACCTTCAAGCAGTTCGGCCGCGACAACCTGACCGACTGGGCGGCGGCGCTCACCTACTACGGCGTGCTGTCGCTGTTCCCCGGCATCATCGTGCTCACGGCGATCCTCGGCCTGCTGGGCCCGACCGCGATCCAGACGGTGATCGACAACATCAACCAGGTGGTTCCGGGGCAGGGCAAGGACATCCTCGTCGGCGCGATCCGGGAGCTGGCCGGTTCGCGCGGCCTGGCCGGGCCGCTGGCGATCCTCGGCCTGCTCGGCGCGCTGTGGTCGGCGTCCGGCTATATCGGGGCGTTCATGCGCGCGTCGAACGCGATCTACGGCATGCCGGAGGGGCGGCCGATCTGGAAGACGGTCCCGCTGCGGATCGCGCTGACCGTCGGCATCGTGGTGCTGCTGGCGGCGTGCGCGCTGGGCGTGGTGGCGACGGGTTCGGTGGCCCGCCGGATCGGCGACCTGATCGGGCTCGGCTCGACGGGTGTGCTGGTGTGGGAGATCGCCAAGTGGCCGGTGATCGCGCTGCTCGTCAGCCTGGCGTTCGCGCTGCTGTACTGGGTGGGGCCGAACGTGCGGCTGCCGGGGTTCAAGTGGCTGACGCCGGGCGGGCTGCTGGCGGTGTTGCTGTGGGTGCTGGCGTCGGCCGGGTTCGCGTTGTACGTGGCGAATTTCGGGTCGTACAACAAGACCTACGGTTCGCTGGCCGGGGTGATCGTGTTCCTTGTATGGTTGTGGATCTCGAACGTCGCGGTGCTGCTGGGGGCGGAGCTCGACGCCGAGCTGGCCCGCGGGCGCGCGATCGAGGCGGGCCGCGAGGACGACCAGGCGGAGCCGTTCCTGCCCCCACGTGACACCAAGGCGATGGACGAGGACGAAGCCGCGGACGTGGTGAAGGAAACCGAACGGAGCTGAGTGGATGGCCTGCCGGATCACGGAACTGGTGCTGGACTGCCGCGACCCGGACCGGCTGGCGGAGTTCTGGTGCGCGGTGCTCGGCTACGAGGTGATCGGCCACGAGCCGGACGGCCTCGAGCTGGGCCCGCCGGGCGGCCGGTTCGGTGCGGGGCCGCCGACGCTGATCCTGGCGCAGACCGAGAATCCCCGCCGGGGGAAACTGCCGTTGCACCTGGACGTGAGCCCGGCGGGGACGGACCAGGAGACGGAGCTGGCCCGGTTGCTGGCGCTGGGCGCCCGGCGGGCGGACGTGGGGCAGGACGGCAGTGAGTCCTGGGAGGTGCTGCAGGACCCGGAGGGCAACGAGTTCTGCTTGCTGCGCAAGGACGTGGGGGAGGCCGTGGGGTGAGCCGCCGGGGTCGATCGACTCGCGCGGGAACGTCTCCCTGTCCGCCCGACCAGCCCTACGAGAGGCTTCAGCCGTCCGCGGCGCAGCGGCGCCACCGGACCTGATCGCCGGCCGGGTCGGCGTGCCAGACCGCGGTCTCCTCGGATTCCCAGGTCGGCACCAACCGGCCGGTCACGACCCGCCCGCGGGCGACCTGTCCGAACAGCTCGACCCCGTCCGCTCGGCGGGCCGCCGGGATCCACGCCGGGAACCTCGTCCGCGGCAGCTTGCGTTCGACCCACTCCCGTGCCGAGCCCTCGCTGCCGTGCTCGGACTCCACGATCCTCGACACCGGCCCGTCGCCGCCGACCGTCAGGCCGATCGACGCGCGCCAGCGCACGGGGGAAGCGTCGGGGTTCATCGGTCCCAGGTTCCCGGACGAGCGGGGCCGCGGGCCAGTACACGGACGGGTGGATCGACGCTCACTCACCGTGTCTCCTGTCACTCGCCGGGGTTACCGCGTCCCGAGGGTTCCCCGCCTTGGTGATCTTCAATCACGCGCGGCCGAGCAGCCGCGCGCACGCTTTCTCCAGCACTGCCCGCGCGTCGTCGCCGTCGAGCTTGGCCGCGCGCTTCAGTGCCGCCGAGATCGTGCGCTCGTCGCGGTACGCCTCCACCAGCCGAGGGTCCACATAGGACGCCCGGCACACCGCCGGGGTGTTGCCGAGCGCCTTCGAGACCTCCTTCATCACCCCGGACTCCGCGCGCTTGGCCGCGGCCTTCGACGCGGGCGCCTCCGCCGTCGCGAACGCGGCGGCCGCCAGCACCGTCGCGTTCCACGTCCGCAGGTCCTTGGCCGTGCAGTCCTCGCCGGCCAGCTCCTTGAACCGCTCGTTGACGTCGGCCGCGTGCACCTCGTGCCAGGTCCGGCCTTCGCGGTAGACCAGCAGCCGGTCGCTGCCGGACCTGCTGCGGAGCAGCGACTTCACCACCGAAGCCAGCGCGGCGTCGCGGATCGCGACCTCGCGGTCGAGGCCGCCCTTGGCGACGTAGCGGAACCGGCACTCGTCCCCGCGGACCGACGCGTGCGAGCGCAGGAGCGTCGCCACGCCGTGGGTGCCGTTTTCCTCCGCGTACTCCTCGCCGCCGGTGCGGAAGATGCCCCGGTCGAGCATCCGCAGCGCCGCCGCGAGCACCCGCTTCCGGGTGAGGCCGGACCCGGCCAGGTCCTCCTCGACCGACGCGCGCCACGACGGCAGCCGGCGGGCCATCGCCAGCACGCGGTCGTGCTTCTCCTCGTCGCGGTCCCGGCGCCACTGCTCGTGGTAGAGGTACTGGCGCCGGCCGGCGTCGTCGGTGCCGACGGCCTGGACGTGCCCGTTCGGGTGCGGGCAGATCCACACGTTCCGCCAGGCGGGCGGGATGACCAGGCCCTTGATCCGGTCGAGCAGCTCCGGGTCGGTGACCGGCGAGCCATCGGGCATGGCGTAGGAGAAGCCCCGGCCGCGGCGGATCCGCCGGATGCCGGGGCCGCGCAGGTCACTGCGGCGGAGTCGGGTGCGTCCCATCGCCGCCAGATACCCGCCCGGCGCACCGGGAAACCATGATTGCCCGGCGGTGGGCGGGGTACGCCGAGGGGAAGCCAACCGGAAGGGAGTGGTCGCATGACCGCCGCCACCAGGCCGCTGGCCGTCGTCACGGGCGCCTCCAGCGGTATCGGGCTCGAGCTGGCGAAGCAGTTCGCCCGGCACGACTTCGACCTCGTGCTCGCCGCCGAAGACGCCGAGCTGGCCGACGAGGTCCGCGCCTGCGGCGCCCAGGTCGAAGCGGTCCGGACCGACCTCGCCGCCGCGGAGGGGGTCGAGGAGCTCGTCCGGCACCTCGAGGGCCGCCCGGTGGAGGCACTGGCGGTCAACGCCGGGGTCGGCATCAACGGCGAGTTCGCCGGCGACACCCTGCTGGAGGACCAGCTGACGGTCGTCGACCTCAACGTGCGCTCGGCCGTGCACCTCACCAAGCGGGTCGTGCCCGGCATGGTCGGCCGCGGCCACGGCCGGGTGCTGTTCACCTCCTCGATCGCGGGCACGTCCCCGGCGCCCTACCAGGCGGTCTACGCCGCTTCGAAGGCGTTTCTGACGTCGTTCTCCGAAGGCCTGCGGGCCGAGGTGAAGGACAAGGGCGTCACCGTGACGGCGATGCTGCCCGGCCCGGTCGACACGGAGTTCTTCGAACGCGCGGACATGGAAGACACCAAGATCGCCGCGGGGGACAAGGACTCGCCCGCCGAGATCGCCGAGGCCGGCTACGAGGCCCTCATGAACGGCGAGGACAAGATCGTGCCCGGCGCCGCGAAGAACAAGATCCAGTCGGCCGCCGCCCGGGTGCTGCCGGACCGGGCCAAGGCGAAGCAGCAGGGCAAGATGATGAAGCCCGGATCGGCGGACGGATGAGCGTCCTCAAGGAGAAGGCGAAGCAGGTCCAGCGCGGCTACGCCGGTGACGCCGACCGCCCGCTGGCCGGGTACCTCGGGGTGCTGGGCGCCTACGGCACCCTCGTCGGCGGGCTGACCGCGCTGGGCCGCGTCCTCGGCAAGCGGCTGCCCGGCCGGTTCGGCGCCGCCGACACGGTGCTGCTGGGCACGGCGACCTTCAAGGCCAGCCGGCTGCTGGCGAAGGACGCCGTGACGAGCCCGCTGCGCGCGCCGTTCACCCGCTACGAAGAGCCGGCCGGCGACGACGAGCTGAACGAGTCCGTCCCCGCGAAGGGCCACGTCGGGCACGCGGTGGGCGAGCTGCTGACGTGCCCGTTCTGCCTGAACGTGTGGGTCGGCACCGGGCTCGCGGCGGGCCTGGTGATCGCGCCCCGCCCGACGCGCCTGGCAGCGACGGTCCTGACGGCCGTCGGCCTCGCCGACGCACTGCACCTGCTCTACGACGCCGGCAAGAAGCTCGCCTCCTGAGCTCGCCCGGCACCACCTCTGCCGGTGGTGGCGCGCCCGCCGCTCCGCGGACCGGTGATCCCGGCAGCGTCTCCTTGCCCCGGCTTGATCATCCGCGCGCTGCCCGCGAAGACGCCACCGTAGCGGTCGCGTTCACGCGGGGCCGCGGCGCAGCGGGCGGACCGCGGGTCCCTGCACGACCTCACCGTCGACGCCGAACCGCGAGCCGTGGCACGGGCAGTCCCAGGTCTTCTCCGCGTCGTTGAACGAGACCAGGCAGCCCAGGTGCGTGCAGTGCGCGCCGACGGTGTGCAGCTGGCCGGCCTCGTCGCGGTGCGCGGCGACGAGTTCGCCGCCGACCCGGACGACCTCGGCGTCCCCGGGTGCGAGGTCGTCGAGCTTCTCCGACCGCCACAGCGCCGCCACGTGGTCGCCGATCAGGTACTTCGCGACGGTCAGGTTGTCCTCGGCCACGCCCAGCACCGAGCGGGCGTCGAAGCGGTTGGGGTCGAACAGGTCCGCGGCCGGGTGCGGCTCGCCGAGGATCCGCGCGGCGAGCACGTGGCCCGCGGCGGTGCCGCCGGTCATGCCCCACTGGCCGAACCCGGTGGCCACCCACAGGTGCTTCGTCCCCGGCAGGTACCGCCCGACGTACGGCAGCAAATCCACAGTGGACATGTCGTGCGCGGACCAGCGGTGCGTCACCCGGTGCAGACCCGCGTGCGCGTCCGCCCAGTCCGCGAGCCGCCGGTACCGGCGCTCGACGTGCACGTGCGCCCCGACGCGGTAGTGCTCGCCGCCGGCGATCACCATCGGCGTGCCGTCGCGTGCGTACCCGCGCACGGAGTGGTGCGTGTCGGCGTCGAGGAACATGCCTTCGGGCGGGGCGTTCCCGGCTGCCGGGCCGGCGACGACCAGGTCGCGGACCGGCTCGAGCCGCGCGAAGTACAGGCCGCGGTCGAGCACCGGGTAGTGGGTCGCGACGACGACCTCGCCCGCCACGACGTCCCCGCGCGAGGTCCGGACGGTCTGCCCGTTCAGCGCGGTCGCCCGCGCGTTCTCGACGACCGTGCCGCCCGCGCGCTCGACCTCGGCGGCCAGCCCGAGCAGCCACCGGCGCGGGTGGAAGTGGGCCTGCCCGGTGGTCCGGACGGCGCCGAGCGCGGGCACGTCGAGGGCGATGTCGGTGGTGAACGAGGCGGCCAGGCCCGCCGCGGCGGCGGCGTCCGCTTCGCTCTTGAGCGAGTCGACGGTCTTCTCCAGCGTGGTGTAGACGTAGCTGTCCGCGCGGGTGAAGCCACAGTCGATGCCGAGGTCGGCGGCGGTGGCGGCGATCCATTCGAGGGCCGCGGTCTGCGTCCTGGCGTAGATCCGCGCCGCTTTCTCCCCGTGCCGGGACGTCAGGTCCGCGTACTTGGCCCCGTGCTGGGCGCTGACCTTCGCGGTGGTGTGGCCGGACACCCCGGCCGCGACGCGTTCCGCTTCGAGCACCACGACCGAGCGGCCGCCGCGGGCGAGCAGCAGGGCGGTGGTGAGGCCGGCGATGCCCGCGCCCAGCACCGCGACGTCGGCCGACTCCGGGACCGGCACGCCGGTGCGGTCCGGCGCGGGGGCGGTCTCGACCCAGAGCGAAAGCGGTTCGGGCAATGCGGTCATGCGCGCGGGTTTCCCCTTCGCGGCACGCCGAAACTCGGCCGGCCGGACCGTTTCGGCCCGGGAGCGCCGGGTAGGCCACCGGACATGAGTACGAACATCTTCGTGGTCGGGCTGGACGAAGAGAACCAGCGCGTCCTGCAGAGACTGCCGTGGGCCGGGACGTACGACTTCCACGGCCTGCTGACTCCCGAGGAACTGCAGCACGGCGACATCGACTTCGAGGCGCTGCTGAAGACGGCGCAGCACCAGCTGGACGCCTTCGACGGCGACGTCGGCGCGATCGTCACCTACTGGGACTTCCCGGCGGCGACGCTCGTGCCGATCCTGTGCGCCCGGTACGGCCTCCCGAGCCTGTCGCTGGAGGCGGTGCTCAAGTGCGAGCACAAGTACTGGAGCCGGCTGGAGCAGCGCAAGGTGATCGACGAGCTGCCGAACTTCGGCATCGTCGACCTCGACGACGAGCACCCGGCGCCGCCCCGCGGCGTGGGTTTCCCGATGTGGCTCAAGCCGGTCAAGTCGTTCTCCTCCGAACTCGCGTTCAAGGCCGGGGACGAGGCCGAGTTCGCCGACGCGGTCGCCGAAATCCGGGCCGGCGTCGGCCGGGTCGGCGAACCGTTCGGGTACGTGCTCGACCAGGTGCGGCTGCCGCCGGAGATCGCCGAGGTGGGCGGGGCGGCTTGCCTGGCCGAAGAGGCCCTGCACGGCGTCCAGGCGGCCGTGGAGGGCTACGTCTACCACGGCGAAGTCGTCGTCTACGGCGCCCTCGACTCGATCAACTACCCGGACAGCTCGTCGTTCCTGCGCCACCAGTACCCGTCGCAGCTCGGCGAGGAGCCCGTGCGGCGGATGCGCGAGGTGGCCGAGCGCGTGATGAAGCAGATCGGCTACGACAACGGCACCTTCAGCATCGAATTCTTCTGCGACCCCGAATCGGGGCAGGTGTGCCTGCTGGAGATCAACCCGCGGCACTCGCAGTCGCACGCCGAGCTGTTCGAGTTCGTCGACGGCGTCGCCAACCACGAGATCATGGTGCGCCTGGGCCTCGGCCAGGATCCCGGCCGCCGGGCCGGCAAGGGCAAGTACCAGATCGCCGGGAAGTGGTACCTGCGCCGCTTCGAGGACGGTGTCGCCACGCGCGTGCCGACCCCGGAAGAGGTCGCGGCGATCGAGGACCGGATCGACGGCACGCAGATCGAGATCGTGCCCGAGGCCGGGCAGCGGCTTTCGGAGCTGCCGGAACAGGACAGCTACAGCTTCGAGCTGGCGCAGCTGTTCGTGGCGGCGCACACCGAGCACGAGCTGACGCAGAAGTACCAGGCGTGCGTGGACGCCTTGCGGTTCGAGTTCGACGAAGGGTGACGATCACGTTTCGACCGGCCGTGGGTGGGCTATCCGCCGGGCGTCCCCAGGTCTACCGTGGTGGTCGAGGAGGTGGTCACCGTGCCCGCAGTCCGGCGGGACGTCGTGGTCGCCGGGGCGTCGGCCGGCGGGGTCGAGGCGCTGCGCGCGCTGGTCCGGTCGCTGCCCGCCGACTTCCCCGCCACGCTGCTGGTGACCATGCACTTGCCCCCGGGGGCCCGCAGCGCGCTGCCCATGATCCTCGACCGTGCCGGCCCGCTGCCGGCTTTGCCCGCCACCCATGGCGCGCCGCTGCGGCCGGGGGTGATCTACGTGGCGCCGCCGGACCGGCATCTGCTGATCGCCGACGGATCGGTGATCCTGACGAGGGGACCGACGGAGAACGGACACCGGCCGGCGATCAACGCGACCTTCCGCTCGGCGGCGGTGACGGCCGGACGGCGCGCCATCGGCGTGGTCCTCTCCGGCACGCTCGACGACGGCGCCGCGGGCTTGCGCGCGATCGTCGACCGCGGCGGCTTGGCCGTCGTCCAGGATCCTGGCGACGCTCTGTACTCCGGCATGCCCCAGAGCGCGCTGGCGGCGGTGGATGCGGAGTTCGTCCTCCCGGTCGGCGAACTCGGCGCGGCACTGGACAAGCTGGCCCGCGTCCCCCTGGAGCCCGCCGAAACGCCGCCGCCGTCCGGCGCCCTGCTGCTGGAGGACCGGATCGCCCGCGACGGCGTCCGGCTCGGCGCCGTGCCGCCGAGCGCGGACCTGCCGACCGCCGGGTACACCTGCCCGGATTGCCAGGGCCCGTTGCTGGAGACCGACCCCATGGGGCAGTACCGCTGCCGGATCGGGCACGCGTGGTCGGCCGAAGCGCTGCTGGGTGCGCACGACACGGAGTTCGAACGGGCGCTCTGGACGGCGCTGCGTTCGCTCGACGAAAAGGCGGGGCTGGCCGAACGCCTGCGGGACGACGCGGAGCACCGCAACCACTACCTGCTGGCGGGCCGGTACGCGTCGACGCAGCGGGAATGTGCCGTAGCCGCGGAGGCCCTGCGCAAGTTCCTGCTTTCGCTGCCGGCGGAGGCGCCGGAGGAGTCCGGACGATGACCGCCGCGGCCGGGCGCGTGCAGCTGGAACCCGAGTACCGGAGAGGCGCGACCACCGCGCTCGTCTCCGGGGTCCTCGACATCGAGTCGTACCCCCAGTTGCGCGACGGGCTGCTCAAGATCGCCGCGGAGGCCCCCGACGGGCTCATCGCCGACATCGACGGGCTGATCATCCGCGACCCGGCCCTCGTGACGGTGTTCTCGCTGGTCGCGATGCGGATCGGGGACTGGCCGGGCATTCCGTTCAGCGTCGTCACCGGCCAGGCCGAGCACCGGACGATGTTCGCCGACCGGACCGTCGACCGCTTCGTGCCGGTGCTCGTCGACCGCGAAAGCGCCGAGGACCGGCTGCTGGTGCCGCCGCGCCGCCGGGCCGCGCAGCTGCTGGCGCGGTCGGCGAACTCGTCGGCGCTCGCCCGCGACTTCGTCCGCCGGGTCTGCACGGAGTGGGCGGTCCCGGACCTGGCCGACGACGCCCTGCTCGTGGTCACGGAGTTCGTCGAGAACGTCATCCGGCACACCGAGTCGGCCCCGCGGGTACGGCTGGAGCTGCGGGGCGGCCTGCTGAGCGTCGCGGTGAGCGACGACGACCGGAAGCAGGCGGTCCTGCTCGAACGGCTCGGGGCCCTCGAACCGGGGCTCGGCCTGCGCATGGTCGCCCAGGTGGCGAAGGTCTGGGGCTGCAACCGCTCGTGGTCCGGCGGCAAGGTCGTCTGGGCGGTGCTCACCAGGCGTGCCGCTCCGCCCGGTGACGGCGACGGCGGGTAGCGTGTCGCACCGTGACCGAGCCCAAGGAGCCGAACGGCGAATTCGAGTCGGTGCTCGCCTACCTCAAGGAGTCGCGGGGCTTCGACTTCACCGGGTACAAGCGGAGCAGCCTGATGCGGCGCGTCCGCCGGCGGATGAGCCAGATCGGTGTCGAGAACTACACCGACTACATCGACCAGCTCCAGGTGAACTCCGAGGAGTTCGTGTCGCTGTTCAACACGATCCTGATCAACGTCACCGGGTTCTTCCGCGACCCCGACGCCTGGGAGTACCTGCGTGAGCACGTGCTGCCCGGCCTGCTGGCCGAGCGCAGCCCGGAAGAGCCGATCCGGGTGTGGAGCGCGGGGTGCGCGGGCGGTCAGGAGGCCTACAGCCTCGCCATGCTCTTCGCCGACGCCATCGGCGTCGACGCGTTCCGCCAGCGGGTCAAGATCTACGCCACCGACGTCGACGACGAGGCGCTGGCGCAGGCCCGGCACGCGGCCTACACGCCCGCCGAGGTCGAGGGCCTGACCGAGGACCAGCTGGAGCAGTACTTCGAGCTGCAGGGCAGCCGGTACTGCTTCCGCAAGGACCTGCGCCGCTCGGTGATCTTCGGCCGCAACGACCTGGTGCAGGACGCGCCGATCTCGCGCATCGACCTGCTGGTCTGCCGCAACACGCTGATGTACTTCAACGCCGAGACGCAGACGAAGATCCTCGAGCGGTTCCACTTCGCGCTCGCCCCCAAGGGCATGCTGTTCCTCGGCAAGGCCGAGATGCTGCTTTCGCACGCCCGGATCTTCGAGCCCCTCGACCTCAAGCGCCGCGTGTTCCGCAAGGCCGTCAACGCCCCGGTCAGCTACAACCACTTCATCTCCACGGGCTTCCCGCAGCGCCGGACCCGCGACATCTCCGGGCTGGACGAGCTGCGCGAGCACGCTTTTTCGGCGAGCCCGGTGGCGCAGATCGTGGTGACCGAAGACGAAGTCACCGCGCTCGTCAACGCGCAGGCGGAAGTCGCGTTCGGACTGTCCGAACGCGACATCGGCCGCCCGCTGCGCGACCTCGACGTGTCCTACCGGCCGGTGGCGCTGCGCGCGTACGTCGAGCAGGCGCGGCTGGAGCGCCGGTCGCTGCGGATCAAGGACGTCGAGTGGCGCCGGGCCGGCGAGGTCGTCTGGTACGAGGTGCACGTCAACCCGTTGGTGGGCAAGGAGAAGAAGCTCCTCGGCGTGTCCGTGGTGTTCCACGACGTCAGCTGGGCACGGCAGCTGCTCACCGAACTGGAGCACACGAACCGCCAGCTGGAGTCGGCCTACGAAGAGCTGCAGTCGACGAACGAAGAGCTGGAGACCACGAACGAGGAGCTCCAGTCCACGGTGGAGGAGCTGGAGACCACGAACGAGGAGCTCCAGTCCACCAACGAAGAGCTGGAGACGATGAACGAGGAGCTGCAGTCGACCAACGACGAGCTCCAGACGATCAACGACGCCCTGCGCGAGCGCAGCCTCGACCTCGACGAGGTCAACGAGTTCTTCGAGTCGGTGCTGACGTCGGTCCAGGCGGGCATCGTGGTGGTCGACCGCGAGATGCGGGTCAAGGCGTGGAACCGCGGCGCCGAAGATCTCTGGGGTGTGCGCCGCGAAGAAGCCGAAGGGACGCACCTGCTCAATCTGGACATCGGGCTGCCGCTGACGGACCTGCGCCCGGCGGTCCGCGACGCGCTGGCGGACGCGGGATTCCACACCGAGGTCACGCTGGAGGCGATCAACCGCCGCGGCCGGGCGACCGTGGTCAGGCTGCGCTGCAGCGCCTTGCGCGGCGCGAACGGCGACAGCCAGGGCGCACTGCTGATGATGGAGGAAGCCGCGCCGGCCACGTAGCCACCGGACCAGGCGGGGACGCCGTCACGGGGGTGCCGCGCGTCAGCCGGACTGCGGGTCGCTGTCGTCGTGCTGGTCGCCGCTCGACGTACCTTGTTCCCCGCGCAGGGTCTCGCGCTGCGCCTCGGGGGTGTCGCCGTGCGGGTCTTCGCCCTCGGCCGGGTCCGTCGGGTGCTGCGTGCGGTCCTGCGATGTCATCTCGAATCCTCCTCCGGAGTCGTTTCCGCAGGCGGTTACCCCGCCGGTTTCCGTTCAACCACCCCGCGGCCGATCCGTTTGCCCCGATCTTCGCCGGGTAGCCCGGGGCGACGCGGACGTCCGCCGGCGGATGCGCCGGGGCCGCGGCGAGGCGAAGGAGACCGAGATGACCACGTCGGCGGAACCCGTCCGCCCGGGCCCCTTGGCCGCCCGGCCCGTCGTCCTCCGGCCCGCTCCGCGGCTGCTGCGGCTCCCGGGCGTCTATCGCCCCCAAGAAGACACCGCCCTGCTCGCCGCCGCGATCGCCGACCTGGCGATCCCGTCCGGAGCGCGGGCTCTGGACCTGTGCACCGGCACCGGCGCGCAGGCACTCACGCTCGCCCGCCGCGGCGCGGAAACCGTACTGGCACTGGACCTCTCCCGTCGCGCGCTCGCGTCGGTCCGCCTCAACGCCCTCACCCGGGGCCTGCGGATCCGGCCCCGCCGCGGCGACCTGACGACCGCGCTGGGGGAGGGGCCGTTCGACGTCGTCGTCGCGAATCCGCCGTACGTGCCGTCCCCGGCCGCCACGGTCCGCTCGACCCGCGGCTGGGACGCGGGCCCGGACGGCCGTGCCGTGCTCGACCCGCTCTGCGCGCAGGCGGGCACGCTGCTGCGGCCCGGCGGCACCTTGCTGATCGTCCACTCCGCACTGTCCGGTGTGGACAAGTCGCTGGAGATGCTGGCCGCGCAGGGGCTCCGGGCCGAGGTGGACCGGACCGCGCGCATCCCGTTCGGCCCGGTCCTGTCCGGACGGAGGGCGTTCCTGGAGGCCGCCGGCCTGATCGAGCCGGGGCAGCGGATGGAAGAGCTGGTGGTGCTGCGTGCCGAACGCTGACCGTCCCCGCCGCGTCACCGTGGTTCCGGGTGGACCGATCCTCGTCGAGGGACCGGTCGAGCTGTGCACGCCCGACGGCGACGTCGTCACGTCCGACCGGTTCGTCGTCGCGGTGTGCGCGTGCCGCCGGAGCAAGCGGTTCCCCTTCTGCGACACGAGCCACCGCAAGCGCGTCCGGGCTCAGCCCGGCGGCTGACGCAGCGACGACCGCCCGGCGCGCCAGCTCTCCAGCAGTCCCGCGCCGAAGCGGCCCTCCAGGAACTCCGTCGCCTGGATCCCGAACACGACGTCGGCGGCCAGCCCGGGCTCCCGCTCGAGCAGGTCGCCGAGCACGTCGTGCCGCATCACCTGTTCGTGGACGGCGTCCGCCTCGATGTGCTCGGTGTAGAAGAACCGGCACGCTTCGGGCGCGTCCAGCCGCCGCAACGCCTGGTCCAGCCGCGTCGCCGACGGCGCCGTCGTGATCTCCGCCGCCGCGAAGTGCCCGCACAGCGCGCCCCGCAGCGACCGGTGCAGGCCGAACAGCGACATCATGTTGACCACCGCGAGCATCGTGCCCGGCACCCGGTCGATCAGCTCGAGGTAGCCGTCCGGCAGGCCCGCGGCGCGCAGCAGGTCGGTGTAGAGGCGGGAGTGCGCGAGCTCCGCGCGGCCGCCGCCGTACTCGTCGAACTCCACCGCCACCAGCGCCGCCTTGGCGCGACCGCGCAGCCGCGGGATCACCCACGCGTGCGGGTCGGCTTCCTTGTGGTGGTAGATCGAGCGGTGCGTGAAGTACTCGCGCACCTGGTCCCAGTCGCCGTGGTCGCGCAGGAAGTGCGAAACCCCTTCGGCGTCGACCGGTTCGACCAGCAGCGCGTCGAGCTCGGCGGCGACGTCGTCGCCGCCCGGCACGGTGTCGCGCAGCGCGGCCAGGAACCGGGCCTCGAGGGCCCCGCGCAGCCGCAGCAGTTCCGGGTCCCACTCCCAGTCGGCCGAGACGCCCGGCAGGCCCTGGTAGTGCAGCTCGTAGCACAGGTGCAGGGCGAGCTGGAGGTCGTCGCCGAGCGGGTCGGCGTCCGCGAGGCCGTCGAACTCCAGGTCCGCGCGCGGCTGTTCGCGCAGCAGAGTCCGGCGGACGGAGCCCGAAAGCGGACCGCGGGAGGCCGGCAAGGTGGCGGCGAAGGTCGTCATGGCCGGGGTTTACCCGGTCAGCCGCGTTCCATGCCCCGGCGGGACGGTCCGCGCGGTCAGCCACCGCACCGCTTCCGCCGTCCCGCGCCCCGCCACCGCGCGCTGCTGCACCGAGCCGGTCCCGTCGGCGCGCAGGGCCGCGACGAGCGCTTGGACCTCGGCCAGGTCGCCGCTGTCTTCGAGCGCTGTGCGGACGTGCTCCAGCAGCGCCTCGACCCGCGACCACGCCGGGCCGCGCGTCTCCTCGATCGGGTCGACGAGCAGGCCGGTCAGCCCGTGCCGCGCCGCGGCCCACACCGCGGCCGCGCTCACCTGCGGCGACAGCGGCGCGGCCTCGCGCCCGGCGGCGAGGTCGGCCAGCGCCTGTCGCACCAGCGCCCGGCTCAGCAGGGCCTGGAGCACGGCGTGGTCGACGGTCAGCGCGGTGTCGGCGACGCGGAACTCGACCGTCGGGAACCGGCCGGACGGGCGGGCGAGCCAGAACGTCTGGTCCGGGTCGACGAGCGCGCCGCAGTCGACGAGCGTGCCGACCAACCGCCGGTAGGAGGCGTGGTCCCGCAGGTGCGGCGCGACACCGGAGCCGGGGAACCGGGACTGCAGCACCATCCGCCAGCTGTGGTAACCGGTGTCGCGCCCGTGGTCGAACGGCGCGTTGGCCGAGAGCGCGAGCAGGGTGGGCAGCCAGCGGCCGAGGTGGTTGACGACGGCGACCGCGGTGTCGGGGTCGCCGACCCCGACGTGGACGTGGCAGCCGCAGGCCTCGTAGTCGGTGACCACCGCGCCGTAAGCGGCATCGATGGCGGCGTAGCGGCCGGTGGCCGCGGGCGCCGCCGTCGCCGGCCCGGGTCCGACCGGCGTGCCGGTGGCCAGCAGGGCGCAGTCCTCGGCCGCGGCCGCGCCGGCCAGCACCCGCCGGGCCGCCGTCAGCTGGTCACGCAGCTCACCGGCGGTGGTGCAGACGCCGCTGGCGGCCTCGATCTGCGTGAGCCGCAGCTCGCGGTGCACCCGGGCGCCCTCCGGCAACGGACCGTGGTGGCGGTACCGCGCCAGCACCGCCTCCGCGCCCGGCGATGCGTGCCCGGTACGCGGGTTGACCAGCAAGAACTCTTCTTCGACGCCCATGGTGGGCGGACCGTCGGACACGGGCGGGCTCCTTCCGCGGGAAGCTCGCCGGCGATTACCCGCTCCGGTCCCGGAAATGCGCCCCCGCCGGGCGTTGTTTGGCCGTCGCCGCGAATCGGGTACCTGACTTCTCATGACTACTCATTTCCGGCGCGGAGAGGCTCCGACGGCCTCGCCGGCCCATCAATTGCCTTCGCCGCGCGCGCCCGCCGACCTGCACAGCGAGGTCCGCTGGAAGAGCGCCGACGCGATCGTCGTCCATGTGGCGGGCGACATCGACGCGTGTACGGCGCCGGACCTGCAGGGAACCCTGGCCGCGCACGTCCTGGCCCGGCCCGCCACCCTTCGCGTCGACCTCGGCGAAGTCTCCTTCCTCGGCACGGCGGGCATTCGGGCGCTTCAGCGGGCGCACCTGCTGGCCGATGACGCCGGCGTGCACCTCGTCGTCGACCCCGGCGAGTCCCGCGCCGTGGGGCGCGCGCTGGACCTGCTCGGCCGGCTGGGTGCCGATCCGCTGCCGAAGTCCTAGTCCCCACCGGTCAGCAGGTCGACTACGGCCTCGGCCCGGTTCTTCTCCGCGAAGGCGCGGCGCTGCCGGTCGGCGCCGCCGCCTTCGGCGACCAGCCGGGCGATCCCCTCCCGTGCGAACTCCAGGTCGCCCGCCGCCTCCAGCGCGGGGGCCGTCAGCGCGATCAGGTCTTCGAGCACCGCTTTCGCCGGCTCCAGGTCACCCGTGCGCGGATGCGGGCACGAGCCGGTCACGCCCTCCTTCGACGCCCGCCAGAGCCGGCCGCGCAGCACTTCGTTCGACAGTTCCGGCGCTGGGCCGCCGGTGTCCAGCGCGGTCGCGACGAGCCCGCGGGCCAGTACCGCCAGCAACACCGCTTCCGACGGTGTCGCGGCGACATCGGAGATGCGGAACTCCAGCGTCGGCTGCTTTTCCGAAAGCCGGACGTCCCAGTAGATCATCCCGCGGTCCAGGATGGCGCCGCTGCGCAGCCAGCCGTCGACGATGCTCTCGTACTCGTCGAGCGAGGCGAACCGCGGCGGCGGCCCGGCCGAAGGCCACCGGCTCCACTGGTGGTAGCGCCAGCTGGCGTAGCCGGTGTCGTAGCCGTCGACGATCGCCGAGTTCGCGGTGATGGTGAGCAGGACGGGCAGCCACGGCCGCACGCTGTTGAGGACGTCGATCCCGCTCGCCTTGCCGGGGATCGCGACGTGCACGTGGCAGCCGCAGGTGAGCGAAGTCCAGGCGGTGGCGCCGAAGTGCTCGGCCATCCGCTGGTACCGCGGGTTCGGCGTGATTTTCGGCGGCTCCGCTTCGGCCAGCGGGGGCGCGCCGGCGGGCAGCAGGCGGTAGCCGCGGGCCCGGGCCGCCTTGGCCAGGTCTTCGCGCAGCCCGCTCAGCTGGCGCAAGGCTTCGGCGTGCGTGCCGCAGACGTCGGTCGCGGCTTCCGCCTGGGACAGGTTCAGCTCGTGTTGCAGTTCGCCGGGAGCGTCTTCGGCGGCCTCCGCGGCGTCGACGACGTCGTCGCCTGCCTGCGAAAGGTGGCCGCGCCGGTCGACGACGAAGAACTCCTCTTCGATGCCGAAGGTCAGCACGTCTGGATTCACCGGGGCTACTCCTGCGGGTCGGGGAGCGGACGGAATACCCGGGCGCGTGCCTGCGCAAACGGCGTTTTCCCGGACGGGGAGCGGGTAATCGGCCCGGCATGAACGCTCCCACGCCGTCACTGCTGGCCGCCGACGCCGGGGCCACCCTGCGCCGGCTCGCCCGCAGCCTCGGTGACGGCGAACTCGACTCACCCGCCGAGGTGTACCGCGTGCTGGTCGCCCTGCGGCTGCTCGCGGGCGACCTGGCCTGCCTGCTGCCCGCGCTGCAAGGCGGGCTGGAGGAGGGCCTGCTGGCCGGCCGGGTGAGCGGGGACGCCGTCGCGGCGACGTGGGACGCGGTGGGGGAAGCCGGCCGGGCACTGGCCCACGCCCGGACCGTGGCCCTGCTGATGACGAAGGAACTGGAGAACGCCCAGGTCACCCTGCGGGACCTGGCCGCACCGTGAGGACACCGATGTCGACCGACGCGATCGTGCTGCTCAAGAACGACCACAAGACCGTGGAGAAGCTCTTCAAGGAGTTCGAGAAGGCCGGTGAGGAGGCGTACGCCGAGAAGCGCCGGATCGCCGACTCGATCATCGAAGAGCTGACAGTCCACGCGTACATCGAGGAGGAGATCTTCTACCCGGCCGCCCGCGAAGCCGTGCCGGAGACGAAGGACCACGTGCTGGAGAGCGTGGAAGAGCACCACGTCGTCGTGTGGATGCTGTCCGAGCTGCTGGGCATGGACCCCCAGGACGAGACGTTCGACGCGAAGGTGACGGTGCTGACCGAGAACGTCCGCCACCACGTCGAGGAGGAAGAGGACGAGTGGTTCCCGGAGGTCCGGTCGGCGATGGGCCGCAAGAAGCTCCAGGAACTGGGGCAGCGGATGATCGACGCCCGCGGTGACGCGCCCAAGAATCCCCTCGACCTCACCAGCGCCAAGGCCTAGACGAGTAATGCGTAAGTCTGGGTGGTGACCAGAGACAGGCGAAGGGTGTCCAAGATCCGTTTGTGACGACAGACCTGAACACCCTTCTCACCGCACTCTACGTCAAGATCGACGACCACCTCGCAGGCAGGCGCCGAACGGGCAGACCGCCAAAGCTGACCGACGCCGAACTGGTCACCCTGGCCGTGGCCCAGGCGCTGCTGGGGTTCACCTCCGAGGCCCGCTGGCTGCGGTTCCTGCCGGCTCGGATGCCCGGCGCGTTCCGCTACCTGCCCGGCCAATCCGGCTACAACCGCCGCCTGCGTGCCGCGTTGCCGCTGATCAAACACGTGATGCGCTGGCTCGCGGCGGACACCGACCTGTGGACCGACACGACCTGGATCGTGGACTCCACCCCGGTCGAATGCGGCCGATCCCGGCCGACGGTGAAACGTTCGGAGCTGGCCGGCTGGGCCAAGTACGGCTTCTGCCGCTCCCACTCGCGCTGGTTCTGGGGACTGCGGCTGCATCTGGTCTGCACCCCGGCCGGACTCCCGATCGCCTGGGTCCTGGCCGACCCGAAAGTCGACGAGCGACAGGTACTCATGGCCATCTGCAACCACGAACCCCACCTGCTCACCGACCGGCCCGGGCTGCTGATCATCGCTGACAAGGGCTACGTCTCCCGCGAATTGGACCACTACCTCGCCGAGCGCGGGGTCCGGCTGATCCGCCCCTCCTACCGCAACCGCACACCCCACCCCGGCGAACCGCTGCTCAAGTCCATCCGCCAGCTCATCGAGTCGGTCAACGACACCCTCAAAGGCCAACTCAACCTCGAACAACACGGCGGCCGCACCATCGACGGCGTCGGCGTCCGCGTCGCCCAACGCCTCCTCGCATTGACCGCCGCCATCTGGCACAACCGCGCCACCGGCCAACCCATCACCCGATCACTGACCGCCTACGACCACTGACTGAGTTACGCATTACTCGTCTAGCTCCGCGCCACGACCCGGACCGACTTCAGCTCGGAGTCGGCCGGGTCGGGCAGTTCCATGCCCGCTCCCAGCCCGCTGCGCAGGTAGCCGAGGATCGGCTCGGTGAGCACCTCGCCCGGCAGGACGCCGGGGGCGCCCGGGGGATAGGGCGTGATCATCTCCGCCGCGATCCGGCCCGGCGCTTCGGACAGTGGCACCTGTTCAGTGCGGCCGAAGAACGCGTCGCGCGGCAGCATCGCCGTCTCCAGCTCGAACTCGTGCGGCGGCGGGATCTCCACCGACGGCGGCTTCTCGAACGACGGCGCGGCCTTCAGCAACGCCCCGAGCGCGTCGACCAACGTGGCCGCCGTCCCGTCGTCGTCGGCATGGGTGAACTGCGCGACGATCCGGCGGTGGTCGGACAGGCCCACGGTCACGTGCTGGTGCTCGCGCAGCCAGTCGGCGGCCTGGTAGCCGCTGATGCCCAGCGGGTCCAGGTCGAGCACGACCTTGAGCGGGTCGACGGAGTCGGCGAGGTCCGGGCCGAGGAACTCGTCGTGCAGCACGGTGAGACCGAGCTCGCCCAGCCGGCCGCGCACGGAGGTCACCAGCCGCAGCGCCCCGTCGAGCAGCTCTTTGCCCTGCTCGGCCATCTGCCGCCGCCAGCCGTCGAGGGCCGCGTACACCAGTGAGCTGGGGCTGGTTGTCCCGAGCAGGTCCTCGCGCGCCTTCAGCACCTTCGGGTCCACGCGGTCGCCCTGCAGGTGGAACACCGAGCTCTGCTCGACCGCGGCGCCCATCTTGTGCACGCTCGTGACGCACACGTCGGCGCCCGCGTCCATGCCCCAGGGCGGCAGGCCGTCGTGGAAGGGCAGGTGCGCGCCCCACGCCTCGTCCACGATCAGCGGGATTCCCTGCTCGTGGCACCAGTCGGCGACCGCGCGGAGGTCGCCGCACGTGCCGTAGTCGGTGGGGGTGACCATCAGTGCGCCCTTGACCTCCGGGTCGCGCTCGTACGCTTCGGCGAACTCCCGGACGCCCGGCGGGTGGGTCATCCGCTGCTCGGCGTCCCAGTGCGGCCGCACCCACACCGGCTGCACGCCGCTGACGATCAGGCCGGAGATGACCGACTTGTGGACGTGCCGGGGCACCAGCAGCTTCTCGTGCGGGCCGGCGACCGCCAGCATCGCGCTCTTCACCGACAACGAGCTGCCGCAGGTGGAGAAGAACGTGTGCTCGGCACCGACCGCGTCGGCCATCAGTTCCTGGGCCTCGGCCAGCACGCCCCGGCGCATCAGCCGGTCGTCGAGGCCGTTGAGCGCGATCACGTCGGACCTGAACACGTCGGCGCCGACGACCTCGACGACCCGCGGGTCGATCCCCCGGCCCTGCTTGTGGCCGGGCGCGTTGAACGGGACGTACCCGATCCGGTGGTAGTCGCGCAGTGCTTCGAGCACCGGTGCCTTGCTGTGGTCCATTCCGCGCGGGTAGCCGGAAGCCGGCCGGGTGAAACACCCCCGTGGTGTGGCCGTGCGTGGTAGGGGTATTCCGGTGGGCATGGAGTGGCACGAAGAGCTGCACGAGCGGGCCGACGAGCGGATCGACGCGCTGGCGGACCGGCTGTGGTCGGTCGCGACCGACCTGCACGAGCGGCCGGAGCTGTCCTATGAGGAGCACGCGGCCGCGGAGCGGCTCACCGGGGAGCTGGCCACCGGCGGGTTCGCCGTGGAGACCGGCGTCGCCGGGCTGCCCACGGCGTTCGTCGCGCGGGCGGGCAGCGGCCGGCCGTGCGTGGCGCTGCTGATGGAGTACGACGCGCTGCCGGGGCTGGGGCACGCGTGCGGGCACAACCTGATCGCCGCCGCCGGGCTCGGTGCCGCCCTGGCCGCCCGCGAGGTGCTGGCGGACGAGCCGGGATCGCTGCTCGCCGTCGGCTGCCCGGCCGAGGAACGCGGCGGCGGCAAGGTGGCGCTGGCCGAGGCGGGTGTCTTCGACGACGTCGACGCGGCCCTGATGGTCCACCCCGGCGTGCACTCGTGGTCGTGGGCACCGCTGACCGCGCAGGTCGAGCTCAAGGTGACCTTCCACGGCCGCGCGGCGCACCCGACCGGCGACCCGGAAGCCGGCATCGACGCCCTGGCCGGGCTGATCCAGGCGTTCGGCGCGGTCTCGGCCCTGCGCCAGCGGCTCCCGGCGGGTTCGCACGTCCAGGGCATCATCACCCACGGCGGCGAGGCCACGAACATCGTCCCCGACCGCGCCGAAGGCCGTTTCGGCCTCCGCGCCCTGACGACCGACGCGCTGGACCGCCTGGCCGAGGACGTCGCGACGTGCGCCCAAGGCGCGGCACTGGCGACGGGGGCGAAGGTCGACGTCGAACGCCTCGGGCGCGGCTACGCGCACTTCCGCGACAACCCGGTGCTGTCGGAGCGGTTCACCGAGCACCTGGCGGCGTGCGGCATCCACGCGACCCCGCCCGCGCCGGGGGTGTACCTGGGGTCGTCCGACATCGGCGACGTGAGCGTCCGGGTCCCGGCGATTCACCCTTTCGTGGCGATCACGGCGGAGGAGTACTCCGACCACACGGCGGAGTTCGCGGCGGCCGCGGCGAGCCCGCGCGGCCGGTCGGCGATGCTGGCGTCCGCGGCGGCCCTGGCCCGGACGACGATCGACCTGTGCACCCACCCGGCGCTGGTCAGCCGGGCGTGGGACTGCTTCCGGGACCTGGAGCGCAACGGCCGCTGACCGGCGGGCGGCGCAGGAGCCGTTCGACGTGGTTCATCGCCTCGACGCCTTCCGGGATCGCCTGCATGAGCCAGTTGTGGAACATCCCGCTGTACTCGCGGTAGTCCACCTCGGTCCCGGCCTCCCTCGCCCGCTCCCGGAACCGGCGGCAGTCCGGCAGCAGGACGTCCCGCGTGCCGATGAACAGCGTGATCGGCGCGAGCCCGGCCGGGTCGGCGTGGATCGGGCTGACCAGCGGGTCGTGCGGGTCGGTCCCCTCGGTGTACATCCGGCCCGCTTCGCGCAGCCCGGCGATGCCGAGCATCGGGTCGGTCTCGTCGAGCAGTTCCGAAACCGGGTCCTCGAGCAGGACGTCCAGCCACGGCGAGTACAGGATCAGCCGCTCGGGCTGCGGCCGGCCGCCGGCCCGCAGGTTCTGCGCGATCGCCAGCGCCAGCGCGCCGCCCGCCGAATCGCCGGTCACCACCACGCGTCCGGCGTCGATCCCGTCGTAGGCCGCCTGCACCATCGGGATCGTCGCGGTGTGGTCGTGGTGCGGCACCAGCGGGTACACCGGCAGCGTCACCGCGCAGCCGAGCCGCGCCACCAGGTCGGCCGCGTACTTCCAGTGGTGCTTCTCGACCTGTTCGACGTACCCGCCGCCGTGCAGGTGCAGGACGTGCAGGTCGCCGGCCGCGCCCCCGCGCGGCCGGAACGTGAAGCAGGGGAAGCCGTTCACTTCGTGCTGCTCCACGTCGCAGCGCCGCCGGATCCTGCGCGGTGGCCGGGCCATCGACGGCTTCTGGTGCCGGGGCAGCCGGTGGTGCAGCGCGGAGGCGTTGTCGTAGAACCGTTTCTGGCCCGACGCCCGCAGCAACCCCATCCTGACCTTCGCCTGCACGCTGACCACCACGAACTCCTTCCCGTCCGGGCCCGGGTACCCGAGCCCGGACGGGACCTAACTAGGCGACGGAGGTGTAGTGCGACGCGTCTCCTTCGAGCGACTCGCTCGGCCGCCCGTCGAGGCCCACCGGGATGTCGCCGGCGACCGTGACGCGGTTGAGGCGGCGGGGGAGGCCGTCGTAGTTGTCGATCGCGTAGTGCTGGGTGATCCGGTTGTCGAACAGCACCAGCTGGTTCGGCTCCCACGCCACGCGCACGACGTTCTCCGGCCGCGTGACGTAGGACTGCAGCAGGCGCAGCAGATCGCGGGACTCGTTCACCGACAGCCCTTCGATCCGCTGCGCGAACCCGCCGATGAACAGGCCGCGTTCGCCGGTCACCGGGTGCACCCGCACCACCGGGTGCACGGTCCGGTACTCGCGCGAGACGAACTGGGCCCGGCGGGCCTGTTCCCGCTCGTCCACGGTCTCGGGCGGCTGGACGTAGTCGTAGTCGTTGGTGTGCACCGCCCGCAGCGTGCCGGCGAACGCGCGCAGCGGCTCCGGCAGGTCCCGGTAGGCCGCGGCCGCGTTCGCGATCAGCGTCTCCCCGCCGTAGGGCGGCACCACGAGACTGCGCAGCGTGCTGGCCTTGGGCGGATTGAGCACGAACGTGACGTCGGTGTGCCAGTGGTTGGCCCGGCCCAGTTCGCTGTCCACCGGCAGGATCGTCGGCGCGCCGTCGGCCGCGGGCACCGTCGGGTGCGCCTTGGTCAGCTCGCCGAAGCGCGCGGCGAACCGTTGCTGGCCCTCGTCGTCGAGCTCGGTGTTCCGGAACACGAGCGCTTTGTGCTCGTGCAGGGCGTCGGTGAGGAACGCCACCTGGGTGGCGTCGAGGTCCCCGGCCGGGTCGAGGCCGATGATCTCGGCGCCGATGGTTCCGGTGAGCTTGCGGACGTCGGTGCTGATCGCGGTCATGCGGGTTCCTTCACTCGGTTGCGGTTGACGGGACGCGCGAGGCCGTAGTGCTCGCGCAAGGTGGCGCCGGAGTACTCGGTGCGGAAGAGCCCGCGCCGCTGCAGCTCCGGGACGACGAGGTCGACGAAGTCGTCGAGCCCGCCGGGCAGGGTGGGCGGCATGACGTTGAAGCCGTCGGCGGCGCCGCCGGTGAACCAGGCCTCCAGCTCGTCGGCCACCTGGACCGGGGTTCCGGCGAAGACGCGGTGCCCGCGCCCGCCGGCCAGCCGCTCCAGCAGCTGCCGGATGGTGAGATCTTCGCGCCGGGCCAGGCCGACGACCAGCTCGAACCGGCTCTGGCCGCCCTCGGTGAAGCTGCCGACGTCGGGCAGGGGGCCGTCGAGCGGGTAGCCGGTGACGTCGTGGTCGAGCATCTTCGACAGCTGCCGCAGCCCGTAGTCCGGGGTGATCAGGGCGTTCAGCTCGGCTTCGCGCTCGCGCGCCTCGGCTTCGGTGCGGCCGAGGATCGGCGAGATGCCCGGCAGGATCTTGATCTCCTCCGGCGTGCGGCCGTACTTCGCCAGCCGGCCCTTGACGTCGTCGTAGAAGGCCTTGCCCTCGGGGAAAGTCTGCTGCGCGGTGAACACGGCTTCGGCGTGCCGGGCCGCGTACTCCTTGCCGGTCTCCGACGAGCCGGCCTGCACCAGCAGCGGGTGGCCCTGGACCGGGCGTTCGATGTTGAGCGGTCCCCGCACCCGGAAGTGCGGCCCGTCGTGGGAGATCGCGCGGATCCGGTCGGTGTCGGCGTAGACGCCGCTCGGCCGGTCGACGACCGCGGCGTCGTCGTCCCAGCTGTCCCAGAGCTTCTTGACGACCTCGATGAACTCTTCGGCCCGGTCGTAGCGCGCCGCGTGGGCGGGCCGGGTGGCCAGGTTGAAGTTCCGCGCTTCGTCGACGCCGGCCGACGTGACGATGTTCCAGCCCGCCCGGCCGCCGGAGAGGTGGTCGAGCGAGGCGAACTTGCGCGCGAGGTGGTAGGGCTCGTTGTAGGTCGTGGACGCCGTCGCGATGAGCCCGATGTGGACCGTGCTCGCGGCGAGCGCGGACAGCAGCGTCAACGGTTCGAAGTGGCTGTGGGAGTTGTGCTTGACGTTGCCCCACAGCGCGACGCCGTCGGCGAGGAAGAGCGAGTCGAGCTTGCCGCGCTCGGCGGTCCGCGCGATGTCCACGTAGTGCTGGAGCGTCCGGGCCCGGTGCGGGTCGGTCGACGGGTGCCGCCAGGCGGCCTCGTGGTGGCCGTTCGGCATCACGAACGCGTTGAGGTGCATCATGCTTTCTCCTTGGGACGCCAGGTCGAGAACCGCCGTTCGAGGCCGACGAAGCCGGCGTTGACGAGCACGCCGAGCACCGAGACCGCGATGATCCCGGCGTACATCTGCTGGATCTGGAAGTTCACCTGGCTGGTGTTGATGAGGTAGCCGAGCCCGGCCTTCGCGCCGACCATTTCGGCCGCCACCAGCACCAGGATCGAGGAGGACGCCGCCATCCGGATGCCGGTGAAGACGGTCGGCACGGCCGAGGGCAGGATCACCTTCCGGAACAGCCGCGGGCTGGACAGCCCGAGCGACCGGGCGGCCTTCACGAGCAGCGGGTCGACGGTGTTGACGCCGGCGATCGTGTTGAGCAGCACCGGCCACACGCAGGCGTAGACGACCAAGGTCACTTTGGACAGTTCGCCGATGCCCAGCAGCAGCGTGAACACCGGCAGCAGCGCCAGCGCGGCGGTGTTGCGGGCCAGTTCGAGCAGCGGCTGCAGGAACCGCGCCACCGGCCGGTACCAGCCGATCAGCAGCCCCAGCGGCACCGCCACCGCGACGGCGATCGCGAACCCGGCGGCCGACCGGCCGATGCTGGCCAGCAGGTGGTCGGCGAGCTGTCCGTCCAGGGTGAGCTCCCAGAGCGCCTGCAGGTCCTCCGACAGCGGCGGGAGGAACGTGCGGGTGCCCTCGTCGAGGACGAACCGGGGGACCAGCTCCCACAGCAGGACGAACAGCACGACGGCGGCGGACGCGTGCACCGCGCGCGTGAGCTTCTTCCGGACCCGCCGCGGCTTCGGTGACCGAATATCCGGTCCGATGTGGACGGACGGCTTCTCGAGGGTGGTGGTCATCCGGCCGCGCTCCGTTCGTGTTCGGCCGCCTTGCGGACCTCGTCGTGCAGCAGTTCCCAGAGCCGGTGCCGCTGCCGCCCGAACGCCGGGTCGGAGCGGACGTCACCGGAGCGGTCGCCGAGCTCGACGTCGACGACGGCCTTGAGCCGCCCGGGCCGGGACGTCAGGACGGCCACCCGCTGGCCCAGGTAGACGGCTTCGTCGATGCCGTGGGTGATGAAGACGATCGTCTTGCCGGTGCGGCGCCAGATCCGCAGCAGCTCGTCCTGCAGCTGTTCGCGGGTCTGCGCGTCGAGCGCGGCGAACGGCTCGTCCATCAGCAGCACGGCGGGGTCGTAGGCGAGGCTGCGGGCGATCGCGACCCGCTGCTTCATCCCGCCGGACAGCTCGTGCGGGTAGCGGTCTTCGAAGCCGGAAAGCCCGACCAGGGAAAGGTATTCGCGCGCCCGCTCGGCCCGCTCCCGCTTGCCGAGCGGCCCGCCTTCGAGGCCGAACTCGACGTTGGCGCGGGCGGTGCGCCACGGGAACAGCGCGTACTGCTGGAAGACGACGCCGCGGTCGAGCCCGGGGCCGCGCACCGGTTCGCCGTCGATGCGGACTTCACCGGACGTCGGGGTGGTGAGCCCGCCGAGGAGGTCGAGCAGCGTCGACTTGCCCGAGCCGCTCGGCCCGACCAGGGAGAGGAAGGTGCCGTCGGCGACGTCGAGGGAGACCTCGTCGAGAGCGGTGAGCGCGCCGAAGGTCTTGGTGACCGCCCGGATGCTGATCACTGGGTCACCGCCGGGGCGCCGTCGCGGTAGGGGTTGAACTCGTTGGTGTAGAGCTTCGAGGTGTCGATCCGGTCGCCCTTGATGTAGCCCTGCTGCTTCAGCCACGGCTCCCAGAGCGTGTAGTCCTTGTCGGCGATGAGGCCGCCGCGGGTGATGCCGACGCTCTTCCAGTACTTGAGCGTGTCGGTGTTCTCGTTGCGCCCGCGGGCCTGGATGATCTTCGTGAAGCGCGCGATCACCTGCTCGCGGGGTGTGGTGCGCTCCCACTCGATCGCCTTCGCCACGGCGGAGACGAAGATCTTCGTGGTCTCCGGGTACTTCTTGATGAAGTCGGTGCGCAGCACGTACGGGCCGCCGTTGTACGGGCCGAACGCCTGGACGTCGCTGAAGAGCGCTCGGACCCCGCCGGCGGCGACGGCGTGGTCCTGCAGGATCCCTTGCAGTGCGACGACGTCGAGCTGGCCGTTGCGCAGGGCCTGCTCGGCGTTCACCGGCGGGATGACGACCAGCTGCACCTGCTTGATCTCGTCGTCGGAGAGGCCTTGGCCCTTCAGCCAGGTGTCGAGCGCGGCTTCGAGGTTCGCGCCCGCGGTGTTGACGCCGACCTTCTTGCCGATCAGGTCGCGGGCGGTCCGGATCGGACTGTCCTCTTCGGTGTAGTAGCCGATGAACGCCTTGTCGTCGGAGCCGTAGTAGTTGACGACCGCCTTCACCGGCGCGCCCGCTTCGACGAGCTTGACGACCGCGCCGGTGAAGGCACCGCCGAAGTCGGTCTGGTCGGTGGCCGCGGACTGGATGTCCTGCGGGCCGCTGATCGTGTTGCCGACCCACTTCAGTTTGACCGGGCCGAAGTAGCCGAGGTCTTCGGCGAGCTCGGGCAGGGTCACGGCGTTCGCGCTGCCCTGGTAGCGCAGTTCGAGGTTCTCCGGCTGCCCGGGCGTGCCGGTGGCCGTCGCCGAAGCGCAGCCGACCAGCAGCACCGCGGCGGCGGCGAACAGGGGCAGGATTTTCTTCACGGTGGTTTCGTCCGTTCCGGGAGTCGGCGGGGTTGCCACGATTGTTCGGGGCCGCCGGGCGGACGGTCAATTTTGCGAGTTCGTGAAAAAACTCCGGCGATTCACGAAGCGTGCGAGAACCGGGTGAGAAGCGGACCGAACGGGTCTTCGTAGAGTCCCTGGAGGAGCACCGCGCCGCCCGCCGTCGCCAGCTCGGTGCCCGGGAAGCTCGTCGGCACAACGGTTTCCGCCGGATCGGCGCAGGTCCGGGAGCGCTCGCGGACCTCGTCCCGGATGGCGGGAAGGCAGCCGGCAACCTGGGCTACACTCCGGTCGACCACGACGAGCACGGCCGGGTTCAGGACGTCCAGCAGCAATGCGGCGGCCTGCCCGATGAGCCGCGCGCGGTCGTGGAACATCCGCACCGCCGCGGAATCGCCGGCCGCGGCGAGCGCGAGCAATTCCGGGAAATCCGGGCGGGCGAGGAGCCCGTTTTCCGCGGCTTTGCGCGCGAGCGTCGCTTCCGAAACGGCCGCTTCGAGGCAGCCGGTGCGCCCGCAGCGGCACGGCTCGGCGCTGTCGTCGACCGGCAGGTGCGCGACGGCTCCGGCGGCGGAGCGCGGTCCGTGGTGGACGGTGTCGCCGGTGGCGAACGCGGCGTCGACGACGTTGCCGGCGAACAGCTGCACGACGCTCTCGCACGCCTTCGGGTGGCCGAAGAGGCGTTCGGCGTGCACGAGGGCGCGCGCGTGGCCGTCGACTTCGACGGCGAGGCCGGTGCTCCCGGCGAGCAGGTCGCGCACCGGCACGTTCCGCCAGCCCAGCAGCGGGTGTTCGACGACGGTCCCGGACTCGCGGTCGACCCAGCCGCCCGTGGCGACGCCGAGCCCGAGCGGCTCGCGGTCCGGGGCGTGCCCGAGCAGCAGGTCGTCGAGGATCTCCGCGGCGCGGGCGAGCAGGTCTTCGGCGGCGAGCCCGTCGTGCGGTTCTTCGTGCTGCACCAGGACGTTCCCGCGCAGGTCGAGCAGCGCGACGGTGGCGTGGTGCACGGCGAGGTGCAGCGCGCCGGCGACGTGCCGCCCGGTGTCGAGGTCGACGGGCACGTGTGGCCGCCCGACGCGTTTTTCGGTCTCCGGGAGCTCGCGCAGCAGCCCGCGCCGGAGCAGCTCGGCCGCGTGCCCGGTGACGGCCGCGGCGGACAGGCCGGTCCGCCGCGCGATGGTGCTGCGCGCGATCGGCCCGTGGTCGAGGACGGCACGCAGGACCGCGCTCGCGCCGGCGCTGCGCCGGGCGCCGCGCGCATCCGTCCTCTGTGGACCGTCGGCCGCCGCCGTCATGGCCCGATCGTGGCAGACGCGGCGGCGGGTGCCCAGCGTGCCCAGGATGCGGGCTCTTGACGCATACTCATATCGGCATATGATGACTCCCGTGGCCCGAGCAGCGACAACCGCCGACACCTTCAACGCCGTCGCCGAACCCCGGCGGCGGCAGATCCTCGACGTCCTGATGGGCGGCGAACGGTCCGTCGGCGACCTCGTCGACGTGCTCGGCCTCGCCCAGCCGCAGGTGTCCAAGCACCTGCGCGTCCTGCGGGAGGTGGGCGCCGTGGACGTGCGCGGCGACGGCAGGCAGCGGCTCTACCGGCTCAACGGCCCGGCGCTCAAGCCGATCCACGACTGGGTCAAGCGCTACGAGCGGACGTGGGTCGAGCGGTTCGAGCTGATGGACGAAGTCCTCGAAGAACTCAAGGAACAGGAGCAGTGACGTGGAGATCACCACTCCCGCCGACGACCGGATTCTCATCACGCGAGAGTTCGACGCGCCCCGGCACCTCGTCTACCGCGTGTGGACGACGCCGGAGCTGGTGCGGCGCTGGTGGAGCGGGCACCGCGGCACCACCACCGAAGTCGAGCTCGACCTGCGGCCCGGCGGTCGCTGGCGATACGTGATCAAGACGAACGACGGCGCCGAGGTCGGCTTCCACGGCGAGTACCGCGAAGTCGTGCCGGACGAGCGGATCGTCTACACCGAGGTGTTCGAAATGCCCGGTGTGGACCTCGACTCCGTGGACGGGCCGCTCAACACCGTCACCTTCACCGCTCTGGACGGCGACCGCACGCGGCTCGAGCTGCTGACCGTGACCGGCAGCAAGGAGCTGCGCGACACCATCCTCCAGTCCGGCATGGAGGTCGGCGTCCGGGAGCAGATGGTGCTCATCCAGGAGCTGGCGGACTCCCTGCGCTAGCGGCGCGCAGGAACCGTTCGCCCGTCTTCGCCAGCTCGGCGGCGAGTGCCGGCGCGTCGAGGACCTCGAAGTCGACCTCGAGCAGCCCGAGGTACAGGCCGAGCATCTGCGCGTGGTCGGAGCCCACTTCCGCGACGCAGCGGTCCGGTCCTTCGGGCGTCACCTCGACCGCGAGCGGCAGCCGGGCCCGGACGTACGCCTCGGAAGCGTGCAGGCGCACCTTCGCGTGGAACCGCCAGGTCGCCGCCCCGACGCTGCGCTGGACGAACTGCGCGACGTCGCCCTCGGGCGGCTCGCGCGGGGTGAAGCGCGGCCCGTTCGGGACCTTCGGCGTCATCCGGTCGACGCGGAACGTGCGCCAGTCGTCCCGCGCGGTGTCCCACGCGACGAGGTACCAGCGGCGGCCCCAGCTGACCAGCCGGTGCGGCTCGACGTCGCGGCGGCTCGCCGCGCGCGTGTGGCTGGTGTAGTCGAACCGCAGCCGCTCGCCGGCCCGGATCGCCGCCGCGATCGCCGTGAGCACGTCCGCGTTGACGGCCGGGCCGCCGCCCGGCACCGCGACCGTCGCGGCCTGCAGCGCGTGGACCCGGTGCCGCAGCCGCGACGGCAGCACCTGCTCCAGCTTCGCGAGCGCACGCACCGACGTCTCGGCGATCCCGGCGACGCCGGTGGCCGTCCGCAGCCCGACCGCGACGGCCACCGCTTCGTCGTCGTCCAGCAGCAGCGGCGGCAGCTGCGCGCCCGCGCCGAGCCGGTAGCCGCCCTGGACGCCGGGGGAGGCCTCGACCGGGTAGCCGAGGTCGCGCAGCTTCCCGACGTCGCTGCGGACGGTGCGCGCGGTGACGCCCAGCCGCTCGGCGAGGTCGGCGCCGGTCCAGTCGCGCCGCGTCTCGAGCAGCGAGAGCAGCCGCAGCAGGCGGGCGGAGGTTCGCAGCATGCTCCGAGGATCGCACGAATCGCGGAAGAAAGTCTTCCGCAATGGTTCGTAACGTCCTTCCCATGACGAACCCCTTCCGCATCGACATCCCGCAGACCGAGCTGGACGACCTGCACCGCCGCCTCGCCGGGGCCCGGTTCGCCGACCCCGTGCCCGGCGACGAGCCGGACTGGTCCCGCGGCATCCCCACCGCCGCCGTCCGCGAGCTGGCCGAGTACTGGCGCGACGGCTACGACTGGCGCGCACAGGAGGCGGCGCTCAACGCGTTCCCGCAGTTCACGACCGTGATCGACGGCCAGCTTATCCACTACCTGCACGTCCGGTCGCCGCGTGCCGACGCGCTGCCGCTGCTGCTCACCCACGGCTACCCCAGCTCCTTCGCCGAGTTCCTCGACGTCATCGGGCCGCTGACCGAACCCGGCGCGGACGCGTTCCACGTCGTCGTCCCGTCGGTGCCCGGGTTCGGGTTCTCGACCCCGTTGAGCGGCCCGGGCTGGGAGCTCGCCCGGACGACCGACGCGTTCGCCGAGCTGATGGCGCGGCTCGGCTACGACCGCTTCGCCGCGCACGGGGGCGACATCGGCGCCGGCGTCACGGGCCGGCTCGCCGCCCTTTACCCGGATCGCGTGCTCGGCACCCACGTGAACAGCGACCGCGGCACGATCGCGCTCGCCGGTGAGCAGCTTCCTCTGCCGGAGAACCTGTCCGACGCCGAACAGTCCGAATTGGACGCCGCGCGCACGGCGTGGCGGGCGGGCCGCGGCTACCTCGACCTCCAGTCGCACAAGCCCGAGACGATCGCGGCCGCGCTCACCGACTCCCCGGTCGGGCAGCTGGCCTGGATCGCGGAGAAGTTCGAGGCGTGGACGGGTGCGGACGGCGTCGACCGCGACCGGCTGCTCACGAACGTCAGCCTCTACTGGTTCACCCGCAGCGGCGCGAGCGCGGCCCGGTTCCTCTACGAGGCCGCGCACTCCGGTCACGGCTGGCTGGCGCCGTCGGACGTCCCGGCCGGCTGGGCGGTGTTCGACAGCTCGCCGGTCGTCCGGCGGATCATGGACCCCGACGAGAAGATCGAGCACTGGTCCGACTTCGCCGAGGGCGGCCACTTCGCGGCGATGGAAGTGCCGGAGCTGCTCGTCGCCGACATCCGCGCGTTCTTCCGGACGCTGCGGCCGTGAACGTCCGCGCGCTCGCCGTCGGCCTGGTGCCGACCGCGTAGGGGACGCCCCGCGGCGTCCGGGGCGAGACAGTCCCGGCAACGCTGGCGCGGGGAGCGGGCGGAGAACGCGGCGGCCGAGCGCCTGCTGGGGTTCCTCGGCACCGGCCCCGCGGACATCCGGGTCCTGGGCCAGAATCGGCGGCGTGCAGTTCGCGATCCTCGGGCCGGTCGAAGCCCGCCGCCCCGACGGGACCGCCGTCGCCCTCGGCGGTCCCCAGCTGCGCGGGTTGCTCGCGCTGCTCGCCCTCGACGCCGGGCGCGTGGTCAGCGCCGAGCGGCTCATCGACGGCCTGCACGGCGACCACCCGCCCGAGGGTGCCGCCGAAGCGCTCCAGTCCCAGGTCTCCCGGCTGCGGCGGCGGCTCCGGGACGGCGGTGCGCCCGACGGGCTCGTCGAGTTCACGCCCGCCGGGTACCGGCTGGCCGTCGACCCGCAAGCCGTCGACGTCCACCGCTTCGAACGCCTCACCGCCGACGCGCGGGAAACACCCGATCCGGCCCGGAAACGCGCGTTGTTCGCCGAAGCGCTCGCCCTGTGGCGAGGGCCGGCGCTCGACGGTCTCGCCGACGCGCCCCGCGCGGCCCGGCTGGCCGAACTGCGGCTGGCCGCGACCGAGGACCGCGTCGAGGCCGACCTGGTGCTCGGCCGCCACGACCACGTCGTCGCCGAACTGCGCGAGCTGATCCGGGAGCACCCGCTGCGCGAACGGCTCGCCGCCCAGCTCGTGCGCGCGCTGCACGGCGGTGGCCGCTCGGCCGAGGCGCTGACCGTCTTCGCGGAAACGCGGGAGCGGCTCGCCGACGAGCTGGGCGCCGACCCGTCGCCGGAGCTGGCGGACGCGCACACCGCCGTCCTGCGCGCCGCCGCCCCGGCCCCGCCCCGGCGGGTGCCGGTGCCGCTCACCGGGTTCGTCGGCCGGACCGAACTCGACCGGCTGAAGACCGCGCTCGAGACGGCCCGGCTCGTGACGCTCACCGGACCCGGCGGCGCGGGCAAGACCCGCCTCGCCGTCGAAGCGGCGACCGGCGACGCCTGCTTCGTCGAACTGGCGACGACGACCGACGTGCCCCGCGCCGTGCTCGCCGCGCTGGGCCTGCGCGAACAGGGCGTCCTGACGCCGGGCGCGCCCGAAGACCCGGCCGATCGCCTGGCCACCGCCCTCGCCGACCGGCCGCCGCTGCTCGTGCTCGACAACTGCGAACACGTCGTCGGCGCGGCCGCGCGGCTCGTCCGGCGGCTGCTCGCCGCGTGTCCCGGCCTGCGCGTGCTCGCCACGAGCCGCGAACCCCTCGGCCTGACCGGCGAGACGCTCGTGCCGGTCGGCGCCCTGCCCGCCGGCGCCGCGGCGGAGCTGTTCACCGACCGGGCCGCGGCCGTCGCGCCCGGCGCGGAGCTCGACCCGGGTGCGGTGACGCGGATCTGCGCCGCCCTCGACGGCCTCCCGCTGGCGATCGAGCTCGCCGCGGCGCGCCTGCGGACGTTGCCGGCCGCCGACGTCGCCGCCCGGCTCGGCGACCGCTTCCGGCTGCTCTCGCGCGGCGACCGGACCGCCGAGCCGCGGCACCGGACCCTGCGCGGCGTCGTCGAGTGGAGCTGGGACCTGCTCGAACCGGACGAACGGCGGCTGGCGGGCCGGTTCGCGGTGTTCGCCGGCGGCGCGCGGCTCGGCGCCGCCGAGCGCGTGTGCGCCGAACCCGACACCGACGTCCTGCTCGCCGGTCTGGTCGAGAAGTCCTTCGTCGAGTTCGACGGCGGCCGCTACCGGATGCTGGAGACGATCCGGGCGTTCTGCGCCGAGCACGGGGAAGACCGGCGTGCGGAGCACGCGAAGTACTTCCTCGAGCTGGCCCGCGCGGCCGAGCCGAAGCTGCGTTCCGCCGAGCAGCTGAACGCCCTGGACACGCTGACCGCCGAGCACGCCGACCTCACCGCGGCGCTGCGCTGGAGCACCGCCGAAGACCCCGAAACCGCGGTCCGGCTCGTCGCCGCGCTGACCTGGTACTGGTGGCTGCGCGGGCGCCGCGGCGAGGCGACGCCGTTCGCGGACGCCGTCGTCGCCGCCTTCGGTTCCGAGCCACCGCCGGGGCTGGCCGAGGAGTACGTCGTCTGCCTGATCCACGCGTCGCGCACCGACGTCGAGCCGGAGCCGATCCTGCGGGAGCTCGCCGGGCCGCTGCGCCACCCGTACCTGTTCCTGCTGTGGGCGTTTTCGCCGCGCACCAAGGTGAAGGACGGCGAACGGCTGGCCGCGCTGGTCGGTGACGACCCGTGGTCGCGGGCGTTCACGAGCATCGGCGACGGCCTCGGCGCCCAGTACCGCGGCCGGATCGAGGAAGCCGAGACGCACTTTTCCACGGCGCTGCACGGGTTCCGCGCCCTCGGCGACCGCTGGGGCGAAGCGAGCGCGCTGGAGAAGCTCGCCGAGTTCGCGGACTGGCGCGGCGACCACGGGCGGTTCCGCGAGCTGATGGACGAATCCGTCCGGCTGGCCGGCGAACTGGGCTCCTTCGAAGACGCGGCCGACCTGCTCTGCCGCCGCGCCGACGGCGTTCTCCGCGCCGGCGACGCCGAAACCGCCCGCGCCGACTACGAAACCGCCGCCGAGCGAGCCCGCGCGGCCGGCACGCCGGTCACCCTGGCGCGGGCGCACGGCGGCCTCGGCGAAATCGCGCGGCGCGAGGGTGACCTGGCCACGGCCCGGCGCTGGTACACCGCGGCCGTCGGGCTCACCGGCGGCCCGGTCACCGGCGGCGAGACGCGCATCCGGCTCCACACCGGCTTCGGCTGGACCGCCGCCGCCGAGGGCAACCTCGACGAGGCGACCGAACTGCACCAGGAGGCGCTGGCCACCGCGCTCGAACACGCGAACCTGCCGGGCGCGGCCCAGGCGATCGAAGGCCTGGCCGGCGTCCTCGCCGCGCGAGAGGAGGACGAGCGGGCCGCGTTCCTGCTCGGCGTCGCGGTCGGGCTGCGCGGCGCGCCCGTCACCGGCGATCCGGATGTCGCGGGCGTGACCGAGCGGGTGCGCTCGCGCATCGGTGCCCCGGCTTACGAGGAGGCGTTCGGCCGCGGCCGGGAAATGCCCCCTGAGCAGGCCCTGAGCGAGTTCGGTCAGCGGCGGTTCGCGCTCGGTTCGTGAGCGGTCGGCGGGCGCGCCCACAGTCCGGGGCATGACGAAGACGATCCTGATCTCCGGCGCGAGCGTCGCCGGCCCCGCCCTCGCCTGGTGGCTGCACCACCACGGCTTCCGCGCCACCGTCGTCGAACGCGCCCCGAGCCTGCGCGAAGGCGGCTACAAGGTCGATATCCGCGGGGTCGCGGTCGACGTCGTCCGCCGGATGGGCCTCCTGGACGAGGTGCACGCGGCGAGCACCGACATGCGCGGCGCGGCGTTCGTGGACAAGCGCGGCAAGGAGATCGCGACGCTGGACGCCGACACGTTCGGCTTCCGCGACGGTGACGACACCGAGATCCTGCGCGGCGACCTCGCGAAGATCCTCTACGACGCGACCCGCGAGACCACCGAGTACGTCTTCGGCGACCGGATCACCGGCCTGGACGAGCGCGCGGACGGCGTCGACGTGACGTTCGCCCACGCGGCACCGCGCCGGTTTGACCTGGTCGTCGGCGCCGACGGCCTGCACTCCGGCGTCCGGGCGCTCGCGTTCGGCCCGGAGGAGGACTTCCTGCGCCGGTTCGACGCCTACCTCTCGATCTCGACCGTCCCCAACACGTTCGGGCTGGACCGCTGGGAGCTCCTGCACTCGGCGGCCGCGGGGAAGATGGTGAACGTCTACAGCACCGCCCGCGCCGACGACGCGAAGGCCGCGTTCTGGTTCAGCGCCCCGCCGCTGAGCTACGACCGCCGGGACGTCGAGAGCCAGAAGGCCCTGGTCGCGGACCAGTTCGCCGGTCTCGGCTGGGAGACCGCCGCGCTGCTCGACGCGATGCGCGAAGCCGGCGACTTCTACTTCGACCCCGTCTGCCAGATCGTCATGGACCGGCTTGCGGCCGGCCGCGTGACCCTGCTCGGCGACGCGGGGTACTGCCCGTCACCGGCGTCGGGGCAGGGCACCAGCCTGGCCCTGGCCGGCGCGTACGTCCTGGCGGGAGAACTGGCCACCGCGCCCGATTTCGAGGTGGCGCTGGCCCGGTACGAAAGCAGGATGCGGCCCTACATCGAGAAGAACCAGGCTCTGGCGAAGACGGCGTTGCGCGGGATCATCCCGCAGTCGCGCGCGTTCGCGTGGATCAACACCCGGATGATCAAGCTGATGCCCTACCTCCCGGGCCGCAACCGCGTCCTGGAGCAGATGGCCCGCCCGGTCCGGGAAGCGGCGAACGCCCTGACGCTCGACGACGTCACTTCTTCAGCGGATCGTGCCCCCAGTTCATGAGCGAGTACCGCCAGGTCGTCTCCTTGACGTCGCCGGACGGGCGCTGCGCGAGGTGGCGGTGGACGTAGCCGACGACCTTGCGCATGTGGGCGAGGTCGTCGGCGGAGACGTCGTCCTTCTTCTTGGTCAGGATGCCGATGATCCGCCGGCCGGACTCGTGCCCGACGGACTCGCCGCCACCTCGGTGCTGCCCGGCGTCCTTGGACTCGTCGGTCTTCAGCCAGTCTTCGAGCTGCTTGGCGGTCATGTTGACGCTCTCGCCGAACTCGCGGCGGGTTTCTTCGTCGTCCATTCGGGACGCATACCCGCTCGGCTGCGGGGGTATGCCCACCCGAGGAGGTGGTTCTCGTGAGCAAGGACTTCGAAAAGGGCGACCGCGTCCGCTGGGACGCGGGCAACCAGAGCTCGGTCGGGACGGTCGAGGAGAAGATCACCCAGGACACCCACGCGGGCAAGCGGGACGTCAAGGCGTCGCCGGAGGAACCGCAGTACCTGGTGAAGAGCGAGAAGTCCGGGAAGACCGCGGTGCACCACCCGGACAAGCTGCACAAGGCCTAGCGCGGCGCGGACCGGAACCGGCGGTGCGGGTGACCGGCCCGCCGGCGGCGTGCCGGTGGTCGGAGCCGCCCCCTCGCGAGTCAGCCCGCGGCCGTGAGCCAGTGGTGCAGCGCCCACCACGAACGCACCGCGTCGAGCACCCGGCCGCCGGTGTTCTCCGCCAACGGCAACGGCGTCAGCTCCGCCAGCCGGTCCAGCCGGTACCGGACGGTGTTCGGGTGCAGGTGCAGCGCCTCCGCCGTGGGGCGCAGGCGCTGGCCGTGGTCCAGGTACGCCAGCGCCGTCGCCGCCAGCTCGCGGTGGAACGGGTTCACCGGATCCAGCGCACCCAGCAGGGCCGTCGTCAGCAGGCCCGCCAGCAGGGGCTGGGCGGTCAGCGCGATCTCGCCCGCCAGCGCCGTCAAGTCGTGGTAGCCGCGGCCGGCGACGCGCGCCGCCGCCGTGCACAGCCGGTGCACCTCCCGCAGGGCGGGCAACGCCGCCGGGGGCGCCACCACCAGCAGGACGTCCTCGGCGAGCGCGACCCCGGCCGGTGACCGCACCGCCAAGCCGGTCAGCCTGCCTTCGACCAGGCCGTACACCCCGCCGAACTCGAGCAGCGCCTGCTCCAGGGTGCGGGCCTGGGCCGGGTCACTGACGTCCGACACCACGCAGGAGTACCGGACGTCCGCGTGCAGCCCGGCCCGCCGGAGCTCGTCGGGTGCCGGCGGGTGCCCCGAGAGCAGCAGCGTCCGCAGCAGCTGCGTGCGCGCGTCGCGCACCGTGCGGGACAGCTGGAGCTCGGCCGCGTGGTAACCCTTGACGATGTGGTGCTCCAGCGCCCCGGTGTAGCGCTCGGCGTCGAGGACGGTTTCCAGGATGATCTCGTCGGGCACGCCCGCCGCGCGGGCGCGTTCGACCGCGACGCGGGCCGCGTGCGTGCGGCCGGCCTGCACCCCGCGCAGCAGCTCGGTGAGCGGGACACCCTGCGCCGCGCGGTCGGCTCCGAGCGCTTCGGCAGTGGTGTAGTCCTCCCGGGCCGGGCCGTCGGGACTCGCCGTCGCCCGCAGCGCGGCCGACAGCAGCACCTGGACGTGCCGCCGGTTCTCGGCTTCGGGCAGCCGGGCGACCTCGGGCGACTCGCTGCGCGCCACCTTGACCAGCTCGTCCAGCAGGGCCTCGTCCGCGGCCAGCTCGTCGAGGATGCGGTGGAGCAGCGGCGTCACCGGGTACCTCCCGAAACCGTTGTGGCACCGCCACAACCGGCACCGGCGACGTTGGGCGGCCGACCCTACCGGCCGGGCTCCGGTGCCCGGTTATCGTGGCAATACCGGACAGTAACCCCTGCCCGGGGCAAAAACCACCGCCGCACCTCTTCATCGTCGAAAGGTGTCCTGTCGTGCGCACTTCCCCGAGAACCCGCCGACGGCGGTCCTACCTCTCGCGCCTGGCGTACCTGACCTCCGCCGTCGCCCTTCTGGCGACCGGCGCGGCGGTGCCCGCGACCGGCGCGCCCGCGGCCCTGCGGGAGGTGATGTTCGTCGGCAACAACTGGGAGGGGACGGCCGACGTCATCCAATCCCGCGGCTCGTTCGCGAAGGTCGGGCGCGTCAACATCATCCCCGACAAGGACGACCGGCTCCGCGAGATCTACCTCAACCCGATCAAGCTGGCGTTCTTCCTCGGCATCCGCAACGGGCCGGGGGAGGGGCACGACCAGTTCGTCGACGACATGTACACGACCCCGGACGGGGCATCGGTGGTGGCGTCGCGGCCGAGTTTCGCCGACGTCGTCTCGATCAGCCTGAGCACCGGCCGGATCAACTGGCGCTTCCCGGTTTCGGGGTTCCGCGCCGACCACATGGCGGTTTCGCCGGACGGCCGCCGCGTCGCCGTCTCGGCCTCGACGTCGAACACCGTGCACGTGCTGGACATCGTGACCGGGCAGCAGGTCGGCTCGTTCGCCACCGGCGACAAGCCGCACGAGAACGTCTTCACCGCCGGCGGCCGGTACCTGTGGAACATGTCGATCGGCAACGTCGACACGAACCTCGACGACCCCGGCTGGGACTTCACCAAGGGGGACCGGCGCATCACGGTCGTCGACGCCACGACCTTCCAGCAGGTCAGGGTGATCGACATGCGCGACCGGCTCGACGCCTTCGGGCGCCGGGACCTCTCGGACGCCGTCCGGCCGGTCGCGTTCACCCCCGACGAGTCCAAGCTGTACTTCCAGGTGTCGTTCTTCAACGGCTTCCTGGAGTACGACGTCGCGACCGACAAGATCACCCGGGTGAAGGAGCTGCCGAAGAACCCGGCCACCAGCGACGACCGCACGACGTTCGTCAACGACTCCCGCCACCACGGCATGTCGATGAACCCGGCGGGCACCAAGCTCTGCATCGCCGGGACGATGGACGACTACGCCACGGTCGTCGACCGTGCGACGTTGCAGCAGGGCACGCTGGTGCCGGCGGTGAAGCCGTACTGGGCCACGGTGAGCGGCGACGGCAGCGCGTGCGTCATCTCCGAAGCCGGCGCGGACCGTGTCACGGCGATCGACTTCGCGACGGGGCAGAAGCTGGTCTCGGTGCCGGTGGGCGACCACCCGCAGCGGGTCCGCATCGGCCACGTCCCCGACGGCTGGACGGGCCCGGCCGGGTCATGAGAAGTCGTAGGCGAGCGTGAACCAGCCGCGGACTTCGTCGTCCACATCGGACACTTCGCGCAGCTTGAGCCGGTGGCCGACCCGGGGCCCCGACGCCCACCGCGCCGGGGCGATCCGGTTCGTCTCGACCGGCCGCGGCAGGAACAGGTACACCAGGATGTCCCGGGAGCGGGGCCGGAGCTCGGCGAGCTTCCGGCCCCGCTTGAGGAACACGCCGACCTCGACGGCGTCCTCGTGCACGTCGCCGAGCGTCCGAAGGTGGTCGAGGACGGCGTCGTAGATCGCGCGGAACTTCGGGTCGCGCCCGGTGAAGGTCTCCTCGACCGTGCAGCCCGGCACGCACGTGTGGCCCTGGCCGGCCCGCGCGAACTCACGGTCGCAGCGCGGGCACGTCCAGCGGGTGGCCATGCCGTCCAGGATGGCACGGCCGCCGGAGCCGGCTTACCGGCCGGCCGGCGACCGGACGCCGAGCCACTGCTCGGCGCCGTACTCCTCGTACCGCTTCACCTCGGTGAAGCCCAGCTTCGCCGCGAGCCGCAGCGAGGCGGCGTTGGCGGTCTGGGTGCGCAGCGCCACCGGCTCGCCGGGCCGCGCGCCGGCGAACCACTCGAGGGCCGCCGCGCACGCCTCGGCCGCGTATCCGCGCCCCCACGCCGAGGGCAGGAACAGGTAGCCGATCTCGGTCTGCCCGTCACGGGAGTCGAGGGTGACCATGCCGATCATCGCGCCGTCGAGGTCCACCGCGAACGACCCGAACCGCCGCCCCGGCAGCTCCGGCACCGCGGCCTCGACCTCGGCGCGCGGCCGGGACCCGCCGATGTACGTGCCCACCTCCGGTGAGGCGAACAATTCGACGTACGCCGGCCGGTCACGGGCTTCGGATTCGCGCAGCACGAGCCGCTCGGTGCGGAGCGGGGCGGGTGGCCAAGTCACCCCGCCAACCTAGCGGGCCGGCGGCACGATCCCGTACTCGTGGATCTTGCGGTAGATCGTCGCCCGGGAGATGCCCAGCAGCTTCGCCGCCCGGACCTTGTTGCCGTCCGCGTCCTCCAGGCACTTCACGATCGCGTCGCGCTCGATCGACTCGAAGCGGTTCAGCGGCCGGCGCGCGACCGCGTGGAACTCCGCCGGCAGGTCGCCCGGGCGGATCGTGCCCGCCCGGCGGCGCTGGGCCACCGCCCGCAGCACCTGGTAGAGCTGCCCGGTGTTGCCCGGCCACTCCGCCCGCATCAGCAGGTGCAGCGCCGCCGCCGAACACGTCAGCCGCCCGCCGTAGCCGAGCTTGCTCAGCACCAGCGGGACCAGCTCCGCCAGGTCCTCGACGTGGTGGCGCAGCGGCGGCACCCGCACCGTCCGCGGGAACGACTTCAGCAGCTCGGCCAGCGCCGGTTTCGTCTCGGCCTCCGGGACGAGCGTGAGCACCACCCACGGCGCGCCGGCCCGCTCGCGCAGCTCCCGCAACGTCGTGGCCAGCGCGTTCGCCGCCGGGGCCGACAGCCGGTCGGCGTGGCGGACGACCAGCGTGCGGATCGGGGCCTCGGCGTGTTCGCGCAGCAGCGCGGCCCCGTCCACGCCCGCCGCCGCGTCCACGGTCAGCAGCCGTGCCGCCGGGTGGTGGCGCTGGTGCAGGCCCTTGGCCAGGGTCAGCTTGCCGGTCCCGGCCTCGCCTTCCAGCGCGACCCACTCGTCGCGCTGGTAGCCCGTGTCGAGCTCGTGCCCGCAGCGCAGCCACAGCGGCGCCGACCCGACCACGCCCGGCAGGTACATCGGCAGCATCGGCGTCGACGGCACCGCCAGGGCTTCTTCGGCCTCGATCAGCTTCACCGACAGCACGCCGCCCGCGGTGTCGGTCTCCCGCTGGCCCGGGACACGGCGGCAGAAGACGCGTACGCGCAGGCCGCTCGACAGCGCGAGCGTCGCCGACGTCCGGCGCCCGTCGGTGAGCGCCGCGGTGCCGTGGCTCAGCAGCACCGACTGGTCGGCCGGGTCGAGCAGCTGCCGCGCCCGGTCGTTCATCATGACGATGTCCTCGTTGAACGCCAGCACGATGCCCGTCCACCGGCGGCAGGTCTGCAGGTAGGCCTGGAAGAGGATCATCTCCCGCAGGTCGCTGTGGCGCAGCAGCGCCTGCCGGATCTGCTCGGCCGTCGACCGCGCCAGCGCGATCAGCAGCCCGCCGGCGTCCTTGTACCAGCAGGTGAGGTCGACCGCGCCGATCTTCTTGCCGGAGATCGGGTGGTGGATCGGCACGCCCGCGCAGGCCAGGTTCTCCAGGTGCTCGGCGTAGTGCTCGTGCCCGAACACCGTGGTCGCGCGGCCGTCCTCGAGCGCGGTGCCGATGCCGTTGGTCCCGACCGACTGCTCGCCGTAGCTGAACCCGGGCACCAGCTCGACGCGTTCGAGGTGCCGCTTCAGGTCGGCGTCGCCGGTCCGCTGGGTCAGTACGACGCCGCTGGCGTCGGTGAGGATCAGGCTGATGGGCTGCCCGTCGAACTGCTCGCCCAGCTTGTGCAGCACCGGCTCGGCGCCGCGCATGAGCGGGATGTCGAGGTTCTGGTCGCCGAAGTAGCGGGGGTCGATCCGGTCGGCCTCCACCCGGAACTCCCGCGAGCGCCGCCAGGAGGCCAGGATCGTCTGCCGGACCGTGCCGGGCGGCACCGGTTCGGCCGTCAGGAAACGCACCCGGGTGCGGGCGAGCTCGTCGTCGGCGAGCAGGGTTCCGGGCGCCATCTCGTCCACGTGACCTCCAGCTTCCCGCGGCCCACGTGGGTGCGGGCACACCCGTTGTGCCGCCCGTTCAGCGTAGGCGGGACGCGCGCACGGCGGTGTCTCAAATTGAGACGGTCTCCGCGGCGCGGTGGCAGTGCGATGGAGACATGACCGCCGAAACGTACAACCCGTGGACGATCGTCAACCTGGTCTTCACCCACCTGGCCGAACAGGGGCTGCACCCCACGTTCGGCGGGGAGGGCCACCCCGGTGAACCGGCCGCGGCGCTCCTGCGCGCGCTCGGGATCACCCCGACCGTCGAGGGGGACGCGCGCGTGCGCACGGGCGTCCACAGCGAGCTGGCCGAGCTGCGCGCCCGGATGCTCGGCCCCGGCGAAACGCCCTGAGCAGCGGTTCTGTCTCAGATTGAGACCCGCGTCACGCGAGCGCGCCCCTTCAATGGTCAACGCAGGACGTCCGCCCGACGGCGAGCGACCGACAAGGAGTTGATCCATGAGTCGCCAGAGTGTGGCGAAAGCCCACCAGAAGATCCAGGAACTGTCGTGGGAGCCGGCGTACCACACCCCGGTTTCGCACTACGGGACCGACTACACGTTCCAGAAGGCCAAGAAGAAGGACCCGTTGAAGCAGGTCCTCCGCTCGTACTTCCCGATGCAGGAGGAGAAGGACCACCGGGTCTACGGCGCCGAGGACGGCGCGATCCGCGGCAACATGTTCCGCCAGGTGCAGGAGCGCTGGCTGGAGTGGCAGAAGCTGTTCCTGTCGATCATCCCGCTGCCCGAGATCTCCGCGGCGCGGGCGATGCCGCTGCTGTTCCGCACGGTCCCGAACCCGGAACTGCACAACGGCCAGGCGATCCAGATGATCGACGAGGTCCGGCACTCGACGATCCAGCAGAACCTCAAGCGCCTGTACATGCAGAACTACATCGACCCGGCGGGCTTCAACTCGAGCCTGCGCAACTTCCAGAACGACTACTGCGGCACCATCGGCCGCCAGTTCGCCGAAGGCTTCATCACCGGTGACGCCATCACCGCGGCGAGCATCTACCTCACGATCGTCGCCGAAACGGCGTTCACGAACACGCTGTTCGTCGCCATGCCGGCCGAGGCCGCCGCGAACGGCGACTACCTGCTGCCCACGGTGTTCCACTCGGTGCAGTCCGACGAGTCCCGCCACATCAGCAACGGCTACGCGACGCTGCTGATGGCGCTGTCGGACGAGAGCAACCACCAGCTGCTCGAACGCGACCTGCGCTACGCGTGGTGGAACAACCACGCCGTCGTCGACGCCGCGATCGGCACGTTCATCGAGTACGGCACCAAGGACCGCCGCAAGGACCGCGAGAGCTACGCGGAGATGTGGCGCCGCTGGATCTACGACGACTACTACCGCTCCTACCTCGTCCCGCTGGAGAAGTACGGGCTCGTCATCCCGCACGACCTCATCGAGGAAGCCTGGAACCGGATCTGGAACAAGGGCTACGTCCACGAGGTCGCGCAGTTCTTCGCCACCGGGTGGCTCGCCAACTACTGGCGGATCGACCCGATGACCGACGAGGACTTCGAGTGGTTCGAGTACAAGTACCCGGGCTGGTACGACAAGTACGGCAAGTGGTGGGAGAACTACGCTCGCCTCGCGACGCCGAACGGGCACCACCCGATCGTCGCCGAAGACGTCGACTACGTGTACCCGCACCGCTGCTGGACCTGCATGGTGCCGTGCCTCATCCGCGAGGACATGGTGGTCGACCAGGTCGACGGCCAGCACCGCACGTACTGCTCGGAGACGTGCCGCTGGACCGACGCCGAGGCGTTCCGGCCCACCTACCAGGGCCGCAACACCCCGAACATGGGCCAGCTGGTCGGCGCCCGCGAGTGGGAGACGCTCTACCACGGCTGGAACTGGGCCGACGTCGTCTCCGACATGGGCTTCGTGCGCGACGACGGCAAGACCATGGTCGCCCAGCCGCACCTGGACCTCGACCCGAAGAAGATGTGGACGCTCGACCACCTGCGCCGGATGCCCGAGGTGCAGTCGCCGAACGTGCTGCTGAACCAGATGACCGACGAGCAGCGCGCCGCCTTCGTGGCCGACTACAACCGCCAGGGCCCGGCCGGGCGCCCGGCGCCGCAGACGGCCTGACCGCGTAGGAAGGGCCTGGCATGGCGGAAAAGCACCGCGTCCGGTTCGAGCCGGTCGGGATCGAAATCGACGTCGACGAGGACACCACGATCCTGCGCGCCGCCGCCGAGCAGGGCGTCATGCTCATGCACGGCTGCAAGGAAGGGCAGTGCGCGGCGTGCAAGTCGTTCATCCTCGACGGCGACGACGTCGAACACGACCGGTACTCGACCTTCGCGCTCCCCGACTACGAAAAGGAGGAAGGCTTCACGCTGCTGTGCCGGGCCCACGCCTACGAGGACCTGACGATCGAGCTGCTCAACTACGACGAGGAGATGATCCAGTCCGGGCTGCCGATCCAGGAGGCGACCGTCGAGGTCGTCTCGAACGAGAACGTCACCCACGACCTCCGGCACCTGGTGGTGCGCCTGGACGAGGAACTGAAGTTCTTCCCCGGGCAGTACCTGGACTTCGCGATCCCGGGCACCGAGGAGACGCGGTCGTTCTCGATGGCCAACACCTCCGCGCGCGACGGGCTGCTGGAGTTCGTCATCAAGGTCTACCCCGACGGGTTGTTCTCCCGGTTCCTGGACGCACGAGTCGCGGTCGGCGACCGGCTCCGGGTGACCGGCCCGTTCGGGGTGTTCACCCTGCGGGACAACCCGGGCGCGGACCTGATCTTCGTCGGCGGCGGTGCCGGGATGGCGCCGATCCTGTCGCTGCTGCGGTCGATGGCCGAGCGCGGCATCGACCGGAAGGCGACCTACTACTACGGCGCCCGTCGCGAGGCCGACCTCTGCTTCCACGCCGAACTGCGGGAGCTCGAGGAGAAACTGCCGAACTTCCGGTACGTCCCAGCGCTGTCCGAGCCGGGTGACGACGGCTGGGACGGCGAGACCGGCCTGATCACCGACGTCCTGCGCCGGGCCGGCCTCGATCTCAAGGGCGCCGATGCCTACGTCTGCGGGCCGCCGCCGATGGTGGAAGCCGCGCTGGAACTGCTGCCCGCGCTCGGCGTCGCCGACAAGCGCGTCTTCTACGACAAGTTCACCACCACGGGCGAAGGGTAAGGAAACCCATGACAGCCACCCAAGAACGCAGCGTACCCAAGCCGACGTTCACCGACGCCGAGGCGGGCGCCAAGGTCTTCCCCGACTCCACTGCCCGCCAGTACAACTACTTCACCCCGGCCAAGCGCAAGCAGAGCCACTACGAGGACGTCACCGTCGAGGTCCAGCCCGACCCGCGCCACTACCTGTCCCAGGGCTGGCTCTACGCCTTCGCCGACGGCAAGGCCGGGTACCCCCTGGAGTGGACCGCGCTCAAGGCGTGGGGCTCGGACCGCCCGGTGCCCGAACGCGGCCCCGGGTCCGGCGGCAAGGGCTACGACTGGCCGGCCCACGGCTGGCACGAGTTCCGCGACCCCAACGAGGAGTGGGAGCTCACCCTCTACCGGTACAACGCGAACGTCGTGCGCCAGCTCAACCAGAACATCGACGCCGCGCGCCAGGCCAAGGCGTTCGAGCAGTGGAACCGGAACTGGGTGGAGTTCGTCGCCAAGCACGTCGGCGCGTGGATGCACGTCGACCACGGCCTCGGCTTGTACCTGTTCGCCAACGCCAACCGCCGGGCGCCGACGAACATGCACAACAACGCGATCTCGGTGAACAGCATGCACCGGATCCGCGCGGCGCAGGACCTGGCGCTGTACAACCTGACGCTGACCGAGGAGATCGAGGGCTTCGACGGCACCGCCCACCTCTCGACCTGGAACGAGGACCCGGCCTGGCAGGGCGTGCGCGAGACCGCCGAACAGCTGACCGGGATCTGGGACTGGGGCGAGGCGATCTTCGCCGCCAACATCGTCTTCGAGCCCCTCGTCGGCGAGCTGTTCCGCAGCAACCTCGTGCAGCAGGCCGCGCCGGCCAACGGCGACTTCGTCACCCCGACGCTGATCGGCGCCGAGGAGTTCGACTTCTCCGAACGCGACCTCCGCTACACCAAGCCGCTGTTCGACCTGCTGATCAACGACAAGGAGTTCGCCGACCACAACCGCGCGCTGCTGCAGAAGTGGCTCGAGGACTGGGTGCCGAGGAGCATCGCGGCCGCCCGGGCGCTGCAGCCGCTGTGGTCGCAGCCCGACGCCAAGCCGATCCGGTTCGAGGACGGTCTCGACCGCGTGAAGAGCCGGTTCGCCGGAATCCTGTCCGAATTGGGCCTCAAGGCACCCGAGGAGCTGGGCCAGTGACTGTCTTCAAAACCGCGGAAAGCCCGTTCAAGGTCAACAACACCGCGTCCAACATGTGCGGTTTCACCCTGATGAACAACCAGGTCGGCGCGATCGTCGCGGAGGTGATGGGAACGAAGGACAACGTCACCATCACGCCGCTGCCGTCGATGATCCGGGTCGACGCGGTCGGCCGCATGGACGTCGTCTACGCCGAGGTCGACGAGGCCGCCGGCGAGGAAGAAGGCTGGTTCAACGCGGCCGAGTTCGAGGAGAGCATGTCCACCCACTACGGGCGGATGATCCACGAAGACGACCGCACGATCATGTTCGCCAACCCGGAGGACGCGGCCGAGTACCTCGATTTCGACCTCAAGCCCCTCAAGTAATCCAGCCAGGAAGCACTCGATCCCGCTCAGGAGGATCAACCATGTACGAAAAAGACGGCGAAAAGTATTTCGTGGTGGACGCCCACACCCACTTCTGGGACGCGAGCCCGGACAACTGGGTGAAGGGGCAGGAGGAATACGCCAAGGGCTGGATCGAGTGCTTCCACGCCTACCAGGGGCTCGGCCCGAAGGAGACCCACTGGCCCATCGACCGGTTCCAGAAGTACTCCGAGGAACTGATGATGCACGACCTGTTCGAGGTCGGGCACGTCGACACGGCCATCTTCCAGCCGACCAACCTGCGGCAGTGGTACAAGAACGGGTTCAACACGACCGAAGCCGACGCGGCGCTCGCCGAGAAGCACCCGGGCAAGTTCCTCGTCAACACCACCTTCGACCCGCGCGAAGGTGACGAAGGCCTGAAGGCGCTGGAAGAGCGCGTCAAGCGCTATGGCTGCAAGGGTGTCAAGCTGTACACGGCCGAGTGGCACGGGGACTCCCGCGGCTGGAGCCTGAAGGACCCGGAAGCCGCGCGGTACCTGGAGAAGTGTGAAGAGCTCGGCGTCAAGAACATCCACGTCCACAAGGGACCGACGATCTGGCCGCTGGACAAGGACGCCTTCGACGTGTCCGATGTGGACTACGTGGCGACGAACTTCCAGGGCCTCAACTTCATCGTCGAGCACGTCGGGCTGCCGCGCATCGAGGACTTCTGCTTCATGGCCACCCAGGAGCGCAACGTCTACGCGGGGCTCGCGGTCGTGGTCGGCGGCCTGATGCACGCCCGGCCGAAGTTCTTCGCGAAGGTCATGGGCGAGCTGATGTTCTGGCTCGGCGAGGACAAACTGATCTTCGGCGCGGACTACGCCATCTGGGAACCCAAGTGGCAGGTCGAGGGCTTCGTCGACTGGAACATGCCGGCAGACGACGAGCTGTCGGACTTCCCGCCGCTCACCGTCGACCAGAAGAAGAAGATCCTCGGGCTGAACGCCGCGCGGCTCTACGACATCGACGTGCCGGCGGAGCTGAAGCTCGCGGAGCCGAAGTCGGTCGAGCCGGTCGGCGTGCCGAACTCATGACCACCCTGGTGCTCGGTGCCCGCGCCGCCGTGTGGGCGGCGCTGGGCACCGTCCGCGACCCCGAACTGGACGAACCCCTCACCGACCTCGGGTTCGTCGCCCGCTGCGAGGTGGACGACGAAGGTCACGCCGTCATCCGGCTGCGGTTGCCGACGTACTTCTGCGCGCCCAACTTCGCGTTCCTGATGGTGGCCGACGCCTACGACGCCGTGGCCGGCGTGCCGGGCCTGACCGGGCTCGACATCAAGCTCGACGACCACTTCGCCTCCGACGTCATCAACCGCGGGGTGGCGGCCCGGCAGGGGTTCGTCGCCTCGTTCGAAGGTGAGGCCGCTGACGAGCTGGACACGCTGCGGTACGACTTCGTCCGCAAGGCGGTGCTGGCCGGCACCGACCGCGTCTGCCGGTCCCTGGCCGGGCGTGATCCGACGGCGCTGACGCTCGGCGAGGTCCCGCCGAGCCCGGACCTCGACCGCCTGCGGGCCCGGCGCCGTGAGCTGGGCCTGCCCGCCGACGACGGCGACCCGCTGCTGCTCGACCCGGCGACGGGGGCGGCGGTGGCCCCCGCCGACGCGAAGCGCCACCTGGCCTTCGCCCGGCTGACCCGCACGAGCATGGAGGCCAACTCCGGCGTGTGCCGCGGCATGTTGCGCGCGCGGTACTCGCTGACCGCAGAAGAGGAGGGCACGGGATGAAGGCCGTGCGGCTGCAGAAGTACCACCAGCAACCGGTGATCGAAGAGGTGCCGGAGCCGCGCGCCACCGGACCCTTCGACGTCGTGGTCAAGATCGGCGGCGCCGGCGTGTGCCGCACCGACCTGCACATCATCGAGGAGCAGTGGGCCGAGAAGTCCGGCGTCGAACTGCCGTACACGATCGGGCACGAGAACGCGGGCTGGGTGCACGAGGTCGGCCCGGCGGTGACCAACGTCGAGGTCGGGGACACGGTCATCCTGCACCCGACACCCACCTGCGGGCTGTGCCACGCCTGCCGCGCGGGCGACGACATGCACTGTCCCAACGGGAGCTTCCCGGGCATCGACTCCGACGGCGGCATGGCCGAATACCTGCTGACGTCGGCGCGGGCGTGCATCAAGCTCGACCCGGCGACGCAACCGGAAGACGTGGCGGCGCTGGCCGACGCGGGCATCACCGCCTACCACGCGGTGCGCAAGGCCGTGCCGCTGCTGTACCCGGGCACCACGTGCGTCGTCAACGGCGCCGGCGGGCTCGGGCACATCGGCATCCAGTCGCTCAAGGCGCTCACCGCGACCCGCGTGATCGTCGTCGACCGCAACGCCGACGCGCTGAAGCTGGCGGCCGAACTGGGTGCCGACGAGACGGTCCTCGGCGACGGCAAGCAGGTCGACGCGGTGCTCGACCTGACCGGCGGCGACGGCGCGGAGGTCGTGCTCGACTTCGTCGCCGAGCAGGGTGCCCAGCAGGACGCCTTCGCGATGACCCGGCGCGCCGGGTCGCACTTCGTGATCGGCTACGGCAGCAACATCGACATCCCGACGATCGACATCATCTCCACCGAGCGCAACGTGATCGGCAACCTGGTCGGCACCTACAACGACCTGGTGGAGCTGATGGTGCTCGCCCAGGCCGGGAAGGTCACGCTCCACACGAAGAAGTACCCGCTGGACGCGGCTCTCGACGCACTGGCCGACCTCGACGCCGGTCGCGTGCGCGGTCGGGCCATCCTCACCCCCTAGGAGCTCCGAATATGGCGAAGGAACTGCGGTTCGGCTCGGACGCCCGCGACCTGCTGCTGGCGGGGGTGGACAAGCTGGCCGAAGCGGTCAAGTCCACGTTGGGTCCCAAGGGCCGCAACGTGATCATCGAGAAGATCACCGGCTCGCCGGTGGTCACCAACGACGGTGTCACCATCGCGCGCGAGATCCACCTGAAGAACCAGTTCGAGAACATGGGCGCGCAGCTGGTCAAGGAAGCGGCGATCAAGACCAACGACGTCGTCGGCGACGGCACCACCACGGCCACCGTGCTCGCCCAGGCGATCGTCCACGAGGGCATGCGGGCCATCGCGGGCGGCGGCAACCCGGTGCTCGTCAAGCGCGGGATCGACCACGCCGTCGGACTCCTGGTGGCGCACCTGGAGAAGCAGGCACACCCGGTGGTGTCCGAACAGGACTACGCGCGGGTCGCGGCGATCTCGGCCAACGACGACGACACGGTCGGCGCGGTGATCGCCAAGGCCCTGCACACCGTCGGCGACGGCGGCGTCGTGACGGTCGAGGAGTCGCCGTCGATCGGGATGAGCGTCGACTTCGTGGAGGGCTTCGAGTTCGACAACGGCTACCTCTCGCCGTACCTGGTCACCGACCCGGGCCGGCTGGAAGCGGTGCTCGACGACCCCTACATCCTGATGTGCGCGGAGAAGATCACCAAGGTGCAGCAGCTGATGCCGTTGCTGGACAAGGTGATGCGCGCGCCGCGGCCGCTGGTGGTGATCGGCGAGACGGTCGAGGGCACGGCGCTGTCCATGCTGGTGCACAACCACCTGAACGGCACGTTCCAGTCGGTCGCGGTCCGCGCGCCCGGCTTCGGCGACCGGCGGCTGCACAAGCTGGAGGACCTCGCCGCGATCGTCGGCGGCGCCGTCCTTTCGCGACAGTCCGGGTTCACGATGGAGACGATGACCCTGGACCACCTCGGCCGGGCCAAGCAGGTCCGGGTCACCGAGAACCGCACCACGATCGTCGGCGGCGCGGGTTCGTCGGAGGCGGTGGACTTCCGGGTCGGCCAGCTGCGCGCGGAGCTGGAGCGCGCGCAGTTCGGCGTCGACGAGGACGTCCTCACCGAGCGGATCGGCGCGCTGACCGGCAAGGTCGCGGTGGTCCGCGTCGGCGCGGCCACCCCGGCCGAGCTGAAGGAACTGCAGCACCGGGTCGAGGACGCGCTGTCGGCGACCCGGGCGGCGATGGCCGAGGGCATCGTGGCGGGCGGGGGCGCGGCGCTCCTGCACGCGGAGAAGGCGCTGGAAGGCCTCGGCCTGGACGGCGACCAGGCGATCGGCGTCGAGATCGTCCGGCGGGCCCTGGCCGAACCGGCGTACCTCATCGCGCACAACGCGGGCCACCCCGCGCACGAGATCGTCGCCCGGACCCGGGAGCTGGGCGACGACGAGGGCTTCGACGCCCTGAACGACCGCTACGGCGACATGATCGCGCTCGGCGTGGTCGACCCGCTGCGGGTGTGCCGGTCGGCGGTGCAGAACGGGGCGTCGGTGGCGGGCCTGCTGCTGACGACCAATTCGCTGATCGCCGAGGAGCAGACCCCGTGGGGCGGGAGCCCAGCGTTGATGACGGAGTTCGGTCCGCTCGACGAAGGGCTGCACCAGCCTTCGCCCGACGCGAGCACGCCGCAGTCGCTCGGGATGGGCCCCTCCGTGGGCTGAACCTTCCGTCCGGCCCACGGGGAACGGAGGTCCCCTCACCGGTGTCCTGAGCCCCGGTGAGGGGACCTTTCGCCGCCGGTTCGGCGGTCAGGCCACCAGGCCGTGCCGGGCCAGCTCGTGCCCGGCCAGCTCCTCGATGACGTCCCGGTCCCGCTGCCGCCACCCCGTCGCGGCCTCGCCGAGCGAAGCCAGCCGCCGCGCCGGCAGGGTCGTCAACGCCCGCAGTGCCAGCAGGTCGAGCCCCTCGTCGCCGAGCGCGCGCAGCCGGGCGGCCGCCGACGCGCGGCGCGTGAACCGCCAGCGCAGTGGCAGCCACGTCGTCACCAAGACCACCACCGGCAGCGCGATGATGATCACCGCCAGCCACCACGCGAGGCTTTCCACCGCCTCGATCTGCCAGTGGCCCGCGTCCGCCAGCTTGGCGCCGGCGGACGAACCGCCGTGCAGCGCCTTCGCCAGCGCGTCGCCGACGAGCGGGAGCCCGCCCGCCGAGTTCGCCGCCGAATCGAACGTGCCCCGCAGCCCCGTGCCCGCGTCGACGAGCCCGTCACCGGGAGCGCGCAGCTTCATCACCTCGTCGTGGGCCGACGTCCCCAGCCAGACCGCGAAGATCACGAGCAGCAGGGCGAGCAGGTCGCTGACGAGCTGGGCGGTGCGGCGGATCGGCCGTTCGGCGTAGAGCTGCATCGGAGTGCCTTTCGCGGTGGGGGAGCGCGGGCGCGGGCAACGTACCCGCGCTCCCGGCGACCGAACCGCGGCTAGCTCCGGACCACCTCCGCGAGCCCGGCCAACGCCGCGGGCAGCGGGCCTTCGTGCAGCACGCCCAGCCGTTGCGTCGCGCGGGTCAACGCCACGTACAGGTCCGCCGCGCTGTCGGCCAGGATCGCCGCCGGTTCGACGACGAGCACCGCGTCGTACTCGAGCCCCTTCGTCTCCGACGCGAGCACCGCGCCCGGCACCCCCGGCGGCCCGATCACCACACTCGTCCCGGGACGCCCGGCCTCCTCCCGCACGAACTCCTCGATCGCCGCGGGCAGTTCGTCACCGGTCACCTGCCTGGACCACGGCGGAACCCCGCACGCCCGCACGGACTCCGGGGGTACGACGTCCGGCGCGAAGTCGGCCAGCACCGCCGCCGCGACCGCCATGATCTCCGCCGGCGTCCGGTAGTTGACCGTCAGCGAGCGGTACACCCAGCGGTCGGCCACGTACGGCGCGAGCATCGCGCCCCATGACCGCGCGCCGGCCGCCGAGCGGCGCTGGGCCAGGTCGCCCACCACCGTGAACGACCGGCCCGGGCAGCGCCGCATCAGCACCCGCCAGTCCATTTCGGACAGTTCCTGGGCCTCGTCGACGACCACGTGCCGGTAGGTCCAGTCCCGGTCCGCCGACGCCCGCTCGACCAGCGTGCGCGTGTCGGCCTCGACGAATCGTTCGGCCAGGTCCTCGGCGTAGAGCAGGTTCTCGGCCGAGAGCATGACGTCTTCGTCCATCTCCTCCCGGTCCAGCTTCATCGTCTGGAAGACGCCCTCGGCGTACTCGGCCTCGGCCCGCCGCCGTCGCGTCTCCGCCGCGGCGGCCGCCTTCTCCGCGGTCTTGTCGTGGCCCAGCAGGTCGACCAGCTCGTCGAGCAGCGGCACGTCCGACACGGTCCAGGCGGCACCCTCGGCCCGGAACAGCGGCGAGTCCGCGGGAAGCGAGGCGTACCACGAGGACAGCAGCTCCTCCGGCGTCAGGACCGGCCACAGGGCGTCCAGCGCCGCGCCGAACTTCGCGTCGCCGGCCAGGTCGGCCAGCAGCCCCTTCCGCATGCTCTCCCACTCGTCCTTGTCGTCGCGGCTGAGCCAGCCGCGGCCGATCCGGCCGATCGCGCGTTCGGTGAGCACGTAGGTGACGATGTCGGTGAACACCGCGCGGGCCTCGTTGTGCGGCAGCCCGCTGTCGCGCGCTTCCTGCCGGGCCCACTCCGCGGTCTCGGCGTCGATCCGCACGGTGACGTCCTTGAGCACGACCGGCACCGGTTCGGCCGGCAGCCGCTGCCGGTCGGCGACCGCGGCCTTCAGCACGTCGAGGATTTCCAGCGATCCCTTGAGCCGCGCGGCTTCCGGCGTGTCCTCGGCGGTGACGTGCAGGCCGGGGACGAGGTCGCCGGTGGTCGTGAACACGACGTCGGTCTCGCCCAGCGACGGCAGGACGCGCCCGATGTGGTTCAGGAACGCCGGGTTCGGCCCGACGACCAGGGCGCCGTGCCGTTCCATCCGCTCCCGCTGCGTGTAGAGCAGGTACGCGACGCGGTGCAGCGCCACGACCGTCTTCCCGGTGCCGGGGCCGCCCTCGATCACCAGCACGCCCGGGTGGTCGAGCCGGATGATCTCGTCCTGCTCGGCCTGGATGGTCGCGACGATGTCACGCATGCCCTCGCCGCGCGGCGCGTTGACCGCGGCGAGCAGGGCGGCGTCGCCCTGCGCGTCCCCGCCGGGCCGGCCCAGGTCTTCGTCGGTGAAGCCCAGCACCCGCCGCCCGCGCGTGTGGAACTGGCGGCGCCGGCGCATCCCCTCCGGGTTCGCGCCGGTGGCGGTGTAGAACGGGCGCGCCGCGGGCGCCCGCCAGTCGAGCAGCACCGGCCGGTACTCGTCCTCCTCGTCGAACAGCCCGACGCGCCCGATGTAGGTCCGCTCGTCCGAGACGGCGTCCAGCCGTCCGAAGCACAGCCCGTTGTCGACGACGTCCAGCCGCTTCACCTGCCGGCCGAGCGCCCGTACGCTGACGTCCCGTTCCATGGCGCCGACGCCGTTGCCGCCCAGGGCGGCCTCGTACTCGGCCTTGACCCGCGCGCGCTCGGCGTCGAGCCGCGCGTACAGCCCGGCGACGTGGTCGCGCTCGGACCGCAGTTCCGCTTCGTACCCCTGTGTCACATTCCCTCTTCGTTGTCCCGCTACAGCTTTCAGGCAGTGGGTGTGCCGAACCACTTCCGCAGCACGCCGGGCAGCCCGGCTTCGTCCTCGCCGGCCCAGACGACGTGGCCGTCGGGCCGCAGCAGCACCGCCGGCACGTCCAGTTCCTCGCTGACGTCGACGACGTGGTCGACCCGGTCCTCCCAGCCCGCCGCCGACAGCCGGCCGGTCTGGTCGAGCAGCAGCCCGCGGCCGGTGTGCATCAGCCCGTAGAGCCGGCCCTGCTTCAGCTCGACGTCCCGCAGCCGCCGTCCGAGCAGCGCGGGCCCGTCACCGAAGTCGTAGCGGATGCCGATCGCGATGATCTTCTCGGTGAGGTACCGGTTGACCTCGTCGAAGTCCATCAGTTCGGCCAGCAGCCGCCGCGCCGCCTGCGGGCCGGGCTCGAGCAGGAGCAGCTCCATCTGCGCGCGGGTGTTGTTCAGCACCTCTTCGGCCACCGGGTGCCGCTCGGCTTCGTAACTGTCCAGCAGCCCTTCCGGCGCCCACCCGTGCACTTCGGCGGCCAGCTTCCAGCCCAGGTTGAACGCGTCCTGGACACCGAGGTTGAGCCCCTGCCCGCCGACCGGCGGGTGGACGTGCGCCGCGTCGCCCGCCAGCAGCACCCGCCCCACCCGGTAGCGCTCGGCCAGCCGGGTCGCGTCGCCGAAGCGCGAGAGCCAGCGCGGCGAGTGGATCCCGAAGTCGGTTCCGGCCGTCTTGACCAGCTGCTCCTTCAGCTCCGCCAGCGTCGGCGGGGTCCGCCGGTCCTCGGCGACGTCCCCGGCGGGGACGCCGACCCGGTAGGTGCCGCCCTCCACCGGCATGAACCCGAACCGCTTCTGGGTCTTGCGGACCTCGACGTTGGCGGTGTCGATCTCCTCCCGCGAAACGCCCACCTCCACCTCGCCCAGCAGCGTGTCGTTCCGGCTCGGCTCGCCGGGGAACCCGACGCCGAGCAGCTTGCGCACGGTGCTGCGGCCGCCGTCGCAGCCGACCAGGAACCGGGCGCGCTCCCGCGTGCCGTCGGCCAGCTCGACCGTCACGCCGTCGTCGTCCTGGCTCAGCCCGGTCACCTCGTGGCCGCGCCGGATCTCGGCGCCCAGCTCGAGCGCGTGCTCGGTCAGCAGGCGGTCGATGACGGGCTGGTGGATGCCGAGCGTGTACCCGTGCGCGGTGTCCAGCTTGTCCGGCGACGGCTTCGGAATGCCGGCGAAGAAACCCCCGACCGGGTACTTCGTGCCCAGTTCCAGGAACCGCTCCAGCAGCCCCCGCTGGTCCATCACCTCGATGCTGCGCGCGTGCAGGCCGAGCGAGCGGACGACCTTCGTCGGCTCGGCGTCCCGCTCGAGCACCAGCACGCCGACGCCGTGCAGCCGCAGCTCCGCCGCCAGCATCACGCCGGTCGGCCCGCCGCCGGCGATGATCACGTCGAACAAAAAAGACCCCCTTGCATCACCCGCGTTTGCGCAGGTTGTGGCAACGGCTGAGAATTGTGCGGCACAACGGGGGTCTTGCCGCAAGCCCGGGGGTGCGCTATACGTTGGACATGGAGGGGAGTGGTTTTCCTCCCTCCGGTCTCCGGGACGTCTTCCCAGATCCAGCCCGTTCCTACCAGGTTCGCTTCGTCGCGTCCGGTCGATCTATGACGGCTGTCATAGTGTGGTTCCGGTCGCACTGTGCTCTCATGGAGTCATGACAGCTGTCATAGAAATCCGGGAGCTGGGCGACTGCCCGGCGGACCGGGACCGCGTCGCCGCGCTCGTCGCGGCCTGCTCGCCGGAAAGCCTCCGGCTGCGGTTCCTGATGGGCGGCCCGGCGTTGCCGGCCGAGGTCTTCCGGCGCTACGGGCGCTTCCTGCTCGCCGGGGCGCCCGCGCTGCTGGCCGTCCGGGACGGCGTGCCCGTGGGGCTGCTCAACTTCGTCGCGGAGACCCCGGGCGAAGCCGAGATCGGGATCCTCGTCGCCGACCCCTGGCAGCGGCGGGGGATCGGCAGCGCGCTCGCCCGGTGGCTGTGGGCGTCCGGGCGGTGGCCCGGCTGGACCGTGCGGGCCACCGTGCGCGCCGGCAACACCGGCGCCGAGGCTTTGCTGCTGCGTCAAGGGTTCCGGCCGGTGCCGACCTACGAACGCGGCGAACGGGACTTCGCGCTGGTCGTCCCGGACTGGGCTACCATGACGGACGTCATGAAGGAGGCGGCGGATGACGCGGACACCCCGCGAGCGGATGGTGCTGAGCGCCGCGCAGCTGGTGCGGATCCACGGTGTCGGGGCGACCGGCATGCGGGACGTGGTCGCGCACGCCGAGGCGCCACGGGGGTCCCTGCAGCACTACTTCCCGGGCGGTAAGGACCAGCTGATCGCCGAAGCCGTCGCGTGGGCGGGGGACTACGCGGCCCGCCGCGTCGCGCGGATCGCGGCGAAGATCGAAGACCCGACACCGGGCAAGCTCTTCGAGGCGATGGCCGCCCAGTGGCGCGACGAGTTCACGACACTGGGGTTCGACGCGGGCTGCCCGCTGGTCGCGACGGTCGCCGACACCGCGGCCACCAGCGAGAGCCTGCGCGAAGCGGTCGGCAAGGCGTTCGAGGGCTGGCAGCGCCCGGTCGCCGCGACGCTGCGCGAACTGGGCGTGCCGGCGGCCCGCAGCGCGTCGCTGGCGGTGCTGATGCTGAGCGCGCTGGAGGGCGCGATCGTCCTGGCCCGGGCGCACCGGGACGTCACGCCGCTCGACACGGTGGTGGCGGAGCTGCGCCCGCTGCTCGACGGTGCCGTGGCCTAGCGGCCGCGGAAGAACTCCCGGATGTCCCGCACCAGCACTTCGGGCGCTTGCAGGGACGCGAAATGGCCGCCGGTGTCGTACTCGGTCCAGCGCGTGACGGTGTTCGACAGCGCGGCGAGACCGCGGATCGCGTGGTCGCCGCGGAAGTTCGCCACCGCCGTCGGCACGCCCGACGGCGCCGGCCGCTCGCCCCAGCCGTCCTGGGCCGCCTCCCGGTAGAGGCGCGCGGCCGAGCCGGCGGTGCCGGTGAGCCAGAAGATCGTCACGTTCGTCAGGATCGCGTCGCGGTCCACCGGCGTCTGGGTCGTCGATGTGGGGTCCCAGCCTACGAACCACTCGAGGTTCCAGGCGAGCTGGCCGGCGGGGGAGTCGTTGAGCGCGTAGGCGAGGGTCTGCGGCCGGGTGGCCATCTGGGTGGCGTAGCCGGAATGGCCGTACCACCAGGCTTGGTTCTCCTCCGCCCGTTTCCGGTCCTCTTCGGACAGCCGCTCGAGGTCGCCGGGCGCGGTCGGCACCCCGGCATTGGCGACGGCGTTGACGTGCACGCCGAGCACCGCCTCCGGAGCGACCCGGCCCAGCTCGGGCGAGACGATGCTGCCGAAGTCGCCGCCCTGGGCGCCGTAGCGCGCGTAGCCGAGCCGTCGCATCAGCTCGGCCCACGCCCGGGCGGTGCGCCGGGTGTTCCAGCCGCGGTCGTGCGTCGGACCGGAGAAGGCGAAGCCGGGCACGGACGGCGCGACGACGTGGAAGGCGTCGGCCGGGTCACCGCCGTGGGCGCGCGGGTCGGTGAGCGGGCCGAGGATGCCGGCGAAGTCGGCGACGGTGCTCGGCCAGCCGTGGGTCAGGATCAGCGGCGTGGCGGCCGGCTCGGGGGAGCGGACGTGCAGGAAGTGCACACGCTGGCCGTCGACGGTGGTGGTGAACTGGGGGAAGGCGTTGAGCCGCGCTTCGTGGGCACGCCAGTCGTAGCCCGCCTGCCAGTATTCGACGAGCTCGGCGAGGTAGGGCTCGCTGACGCCGTAGTCCCAGCCGGCGCCGGGCAGTTCGCCGGGCCACCGGGTCCGCGAGAGCCGGCTGCGCAGCTCGTCGAGGTCGGCCTGCGGGATGTCGATGCGGAAGGGATCCATGGAGCCAGGATGGCGTCCGATCCGGACAGTTCCGGTCCTGATCGTCAGGTGTGCGGGGGAAAATGCGCGGAACCCCCGCCGGCCGCTGGGGCCGAAGGGCGCCGTCACAGACCGCCGCTGAACACGCCTTTCAGCTCATCGTCGACTGGTGCGTCGGTCTGCACTTCCTTGCCCATGACTTTGCTGATCAACGACACCAACGCTCGCTCGCGCCGGCTCACGACGGACTCGAAGTCGTCGCTTCGGAGATCGACGGCGGAGACTTGGTGGGAGCGCACGTTCCGATCGATCGTTTCGGGAGTCGTTTCGGCACTCTTCGCGAGTCCTCGCAGGTAGACCGACGGCGGCCGGCCACCGATGATCCGGTTGGTGCGTGCGGTCAGCGGTGTCTTGTTGATGATGGAGTTGTAGCGGTTGGCGTCGATGCCTGCCTTCTCGCACCACACTTTGGGAAAGATGTGGTGGATGTCGACGGCGTTGTCGAAGTAGTTCTCGTCGGACATGTCCGAGCCGGTGCACCAGTCCAGGGGGCTTTCGCGCAGGAGGAGGGCGTACAGGCCCTTGTAGGCGGCGGATCCGCGGGTGCGCAGCGACCACAGGCGGCTGGAGACGAACTGGGCTTCCTGCACGGTCCGCGGTTCGGTTTCCGCCCCACGGACCCAGTCCACCAGGTCCGGGACGTCGCGCGCGAACCGCGTCTCCGTGGTGCCGCCGTACAGCTCGCCGAAGACTCCGCACCAATACCAGCGGGAGATCTTCTGCCGGGCGCCGACCGTCTCCGCTTGCTGTCGCAAGAGCGCGAACACGGCGGCCATCGGGATCAGCTGGCTGCCGTAGGGCAGGAACCTGGTGTCGAAGATGTGCTGGGCGTGGAGGAACTGCGCGGCCGCCTTGAGGCCTTCGGTCACGTCCGGGGCCCACTTGAGGTATTCGGGCAGGGTGAGGTTGAGCATGTCCGCCCGGCGACAGCCGATCCGGGGAGCACTGGCCTCGTCACGTCCGGCCTCGATCGCCGCCTGCCGCCGCTCGATGGTGGCGAGCAGGGCTACGGCCTGCAGAAAGTCGGTGTTGGCGACGTTGGCCAGGATGTCGTACTTCCCGGTGTCCCACGCCGCCTCGCGGTCCTTCCAGTCCTGGCGCAGGTCGAAGTCGTCGGCCGCGAACGTGGCGGTGAGCAGCTCGAAGACCGTGAGCGTGACGCCACCCGTGTTCACCTTCTCGAAGACCTGGCAGACGGCTTGCCGGGGCGTGCCGCGACCGAGTTCGATGACGGGCAGCTGGTACTGGAGGAAGCGCTGCACGACGACGTCGTGAAAACTGCCCCACAGCTTGAAGTTCTCGCTTTGCCGTTCGGGGTCGAACTGGCAGAAACCCATCATCCACTGCATGGAATCGAACAGCGCGGTACAGGGGAACATCCTCGCCGCGTATTCCTTTTCGGGCGTGGAGAGGTCGAGGACCGTCCGGCCGCGGAAGTCGAGGCGGATCTTCGTTTCCGGCACGAACACGATCGCTTCCTCGCGATCACCCTCGTCGAGGACAGCCCGCTCCATGTCGAGGTAGAACCATCCCTTGACATCCTTGCTCCGAACGTCCTGGGTCTCGACGGGTGCCTTGCGAAAGATCGACTGGTAGAGGGACGTCAGCCGTTGCTGCCCGTCGAGGATCAGCCGGTCGGGAGTGGTTTTCGGCGACGGCGGGGCGCCTTCGACGGCACGGGTCTTGAAGCGGGTTTCACCGCCCTGCCTCAGCATCATGACCGTGCCCGCCGGGTAGCCGAGCGAGATGGAGGCGATGAGGCTCGCGATGTTGCGGTCCGGCCAGACCCACCCGCGCTGGAACTCGGGCAGCTGTGTTTCGCCCTGGTCGACCTGCGAAAGCAGGTCCTTGAGGAACTCCTTCTCGATACCGAAGGCCTCGACACCCACATCTGCTCCGTTCTTTGCGCCGTCCGCCCTATGTCGTTGACGGACGACGAAAGGTTTCAGAGTGGAGGTCAAGGAGCGATATCGATCGACGCTCTCAGGTGTGCGTACCGCCGTCGATGCGGATTTCCGTGCCCGTGATGAACTTGCCGTCCTCCGAAAGCAGCATCGCCACCACCCCCGCCACCGTCTCCGGGCCCGCCACCGCGTTGCCCACCTCCGTCGTGTGGTCCGTCGGCAGGATCGGCAGCAACCGCCCGAACAGCGAAAAGTCGACGTCCGGCGGCAACCACTGAGCCGCCGAGTCCGTGATGCCGCTCTTCACGCTGCCCGGCGCGATGCTCACCGCTCGCAGCCCCTGCTTGCCGTACTCCAGCGCCAGCGCGTGCGTGAACGCCTGGATCCCGCCCTTGCTCGCGCAGTACGCCGCCATGTACGGGTGGGCGAACGTCGCCGACGTCGAACTGAAGTTGACCACCACGCCGTGCTCGGAGGCGAGCAGCGCGGGCAACGCCGCGCGCGTCACCAGGAACGTGCCCGTCAGGTTCACCGCCAGCACCCGGTTCCACAGCTCCAGCGACGTCTCGTGCGTGTGCGACGCCAGCAGGATCCCCGCCGCGTTGACCACCGCGTCGAGCCCGTCGAGGGCGTCGGCCGCCGCGGCCACTCCGGAGCTCACCGAGGTCTCGTCGGCCACGTCCATGACGTACGTCGTCAGGCCCCCGCGCGGTGCGGCCTTCCGGGTGTCGATCAGCCCCTCTTCGTGGACGTCGACGCCGATGACGAGGGCACCCTCCTCCAGCAGGCGGAAGACGGTGGCCCGGCCGATGCCCGAGGCGGCTCCGGTGACCAGGATGCGGCGATCGCGCAGGCGTTCCATGGCGATCACCGTAGCCGGGGACCTACAGCGCGGGCACCCTCTCGTCGGCGGGCGGCGGGCCGGGTGGCGTGCCGTCGCCGAACGGGCGGCCGCCCAGCTCCTCGCGGCCGTGCGGGGTGAGCCAGCCCGCCGGGTCCGGCCCCAGCGGCACGATCCCGCTCGGGTTCACGTTCTTGTGCACCACGTAGTAGTGCTCCTTGATCTGCGCGAAGTCGATCGTGTCGCCGAAACCGGGCGTCTGGAACAGGTCGCGCGTGTAGGCCCACAGCACCGGCAGCTCGGTCAGCTTCTGCCGGTTGCACTTGAAGTGGCCGTGGTAGACCGCGTCGAACCGGACGAGCGTCGTGAACAGCCGGACGTCGGCTTCGGTGATCGTGTCGCCGACCAGGTACCGCCGGTCGGCGAGCCGCTCCGACAGCCAGTCCAGCCGCGCGAACAGCTTGCGGTAGGAGTGCTCGTATGCCTCCTGCGAGCGCGCGAACCCGCACTGGTACACCGCGTTGTTGACGTCGGTGAACACCGACCGCGCGACGTCGTCGATCTCGTCGCGCAGCTTCTCCGGGTACAGCTCGGGCGCGCCGTCGCGGTGGTACGCGGTCCATTCGGTCGACATGTCCAGCGTCATCTGCGCGAAGTCGTTGGTCACGACCTGGCCGCTCGGGACGTCGACGAACGCCGGCACCGTGATGCCGCGCGGGTACTCCGGGTCGCGCTTGAAGAACGCCTCCTGCAGCCGCTCGATCCCGAGCACCGGGTCCCGGCCGCCGGGGTCCAGGTCGAAGCTCCAGCTCCGCTCGTCGTGCACCGGCCCGGCGATGCCCATCGACAGGACCGGCTCGAGGCCGAGCAGCCGCCGCACGATCACCGCGCGGTTGGCCCACGGGCAGGCGCGGGCGACGACCAGCCGGTAGCGGCCGGGCTCGACCGGCCAGCCGTCGCGGCCGTCGGCGGTGATGCGGTCCGGGATGTAGTTCTGGTCCCGCTTGTACTCGCCCTTGTCGCTCATCGGCGTCCTCAGCAGTCGTCGGTCGGGGGAGCGGCGTCGAGCGCCGCGGCCAGCCGGGCCAGCACCGGCCCGGCCGTGCGGATGTCGTCGGCGCTCAGGTGGTCGAACACCGAAGCCCGCACGCGGGCCAGGTGGCTCGGGTAGGCCGCCTCCAGTCTGGCCAATCCCGCGCCGGTCAGCACGGCGTTGGACGCGCGGCCGTCCTCGGCGCACTTGCGCTTCTCGACCAGGCCGCGGCGGGTGAGGTCGTCGACGACCCGGCTGATCCGGCTCAGCGACAGCCCGGTCGTCGCGGCCAGCGCCGAGATGCGGAGCAGGTGGTCGGGGGCCTCCGACAGCGCGACGAGCACGCCGTAGTCGGTGATCGCCAGGCCGGTCTCGGGCAGGAACTGGTCCTCGAGCGCTCGCGGCAGCGCGGTCGTGATGCGCATCAGGGCCCGCCAGAACGGGGCTTCGTCGAGGTCGAGCGCGGACTGTTCACCCATACCGGCGAGTCTAGCCAATGCTTGCTTGCGCAACCAGTAAAAGTGAGTACAGTGTCGTTGAACCCTCAATCACCTGGGGGCGCCACCACGAGGAGATGACGTAGAGCCATGACCAGCGCGACCACCTACCCCCAGCTGACCGGTGAGTACACCCTGGACGCCGCCCACTCGCGGATCGGGTTCGTCGCCCGGCACGCCATGGTGACCAAGGTCCGCGGCAGCTTCAACGAGTTCACCGGCACCGCGACGATCGACGGGGACGCCCCGGAGAAGTCGTCGGCCCAGGTGACGATCCAGGCCCACAGCATCGACACGCGCAACGCCGACCGCGACGGTCACCTGAAGAGCAACGACTTCCTGTCGATGGACGAGTACCCGCAGATCACCTTCACCTCGACCGAGATCAAGCAGACCGGCGAGACCAGCTTCGACGTGACCGGCGACCTGACCATCAAGGACGTCACCCGCTCGGTCACCGTCCCCTTCGAGTTCGAGGGCTCGGCCAAGGACCCGTTCGGCAACGACCGGATCGGCTTCGAGGGCTCGACCACGATCAGCCGCAAGGACTACGGCATCACCTGGAACGCCGCCCTCGAGACCGGCGGCGTCCTGGTGAGCGACAAGGTCACCCTCGAGTTCGAGATCTCCGCGATCAAGAACGCCTGACGCCGGGAGCGGGGGCCGGTGCCGGGGGCCGGTTCCCGCTCGCCCGCAGGTTTTCGATCCCCACGTCGAGCGCCGCTTCCAGGTGGTCGATGCGGCCGGTCGACAGCATCACCACCACGCCGCCCTGCAGGCCCGCCAGCAGGGCGGCCGCGGTGCGTTCGACGTCCAGGTCCGGGCTCACCTCGCCCGCGTCCCGCAGCCGGACGATGCCCGCTTCGAGCTCGTTCTGCCAGCTCCGCAGCAGCTCGGTCACCACGGCCTGTGCGCCCGGGGTGGCCCGGCCCAGCTGGGAGATCAGCACGTTGAGCGGGCAGTACTGCCCACGCTCGCGGTAGTGCGAGACGACCGTGTCCCGCCAGCGCCGCCACGCCGGCCACGAATCCAGCTCACCCAGCTGCGGCTGCTGGGCCGCCATCACCTGGGTCGCTTCGAACCGCGCGACCGCCAGCAGGAGCTCTTCCTTGCCTTCGGGGAAGTAGTGGAAGAGCTGGCTCTTGCTGGTGCCCGTCCGGGCGCGGATGTCGTCCAGGGTGGTGACGGCGACCCCGCGTTCGCGGATCTCCGCCGCGGCGCCCTCGACGATCCGCTGCCGCGTCGCGGCGCCCTTCCGGGTCAGCGTTGGACTCACGGGTCCACTTTAAACCGGTGTCGCCGCGCCCTGCCACCGCGGAACAATCCGGACATGTCCACGTCGACGCCGCTTCCGGTCCTGGCGCTGATCAGCGCGGTCTCCGGCGCGGTCACGGCGTGGTGGATGCTCCGCCGCGACCGGCCCGCCGCGGTGATCACCTCGCCGCCGCCGGTGGCGGCCGTCCCCACGCAGCTGCCGGCCGACGAGCGCGCCGCCCGCCTGGCCGGCCTGGCGCACTTCGCCGAGGAGGCCGACGCCGACCCCGGCCTGCGGCAGGAGTGCGTCGACGAGCTGGTCGCCCACCTCGGTCACTGGTGGCCCGACTGGGCGGCGTGGCAGGCGGAGGTCCGGGCGCTCCTGCTCCCGCACCTGCGGCCGGGGTCACCGCGGTTCTGGCCCGGAATGGACCTCCATGCGGACGGCTGCGTGTTCCACGACATGGACCTGCGTGGCTGCGAGGTCCGTGACGTGGTCTTCCACCGCGTGCGCTTCGTCGGCGACGCGCGCTTCGACGGCGTGGTGGCCACTCGGTTGGTGAGCTTCGAAGGGTGCTGTTTCGCCCGCCACGCGTTCTTCGGGGGCGCCCGGTTCGAGGCGGGGGCGGATTTCGGGAATGCCACCTTCACCGGCACGGCCTCGTTCGCCGGAGCCACCGCCGGCGGCGAGGTGTGGTTCGACGAGGCCCGGTTCTCGGCCCGCACCGACTTCTCCGGGAGCGCGTTCGCCGACGTGTCGTTCGCGGACGCGGGCTTCGCCGGCCGGACGTCCTTCCGCGACACCCGCTTCGGCGACGCCTTCTTCGGCGGAGCGCGCTTCGGCGGGCACGCCGACTTCGCGGGCGCGACGGCGACCCGGTTCCGGTTCTCGCGGGCGCGGGCCCGCACGGACGTCCACGTGCGCCGGACGTGGCCGCCGGGCTGGGCCCTCGGACTTCCGGCGCCACGCAAGCCGGGCACCTGGGCCGGGGTCGTGCGCGGGAAACCGGGTTAGCACGCGGTTTCCCGCGCACGACCGGTGATCGGCACCTCCGCGCCGTCCCGCAGGAAGACCGGGATCCGGTCCGGGGGAGCGTCGGCGTCGACCCAGTCGCCGCCGTCGTGGCGGGAGCCGGTGACCGCGTCGGTCCAAGACGCGCCGGCGGGCAGGTAGACGCGCCGGGAAAGCACGCCGGGGGACAGCACCGGCGCGACCAGCACGTCCGGCCCGAGCAGGAACTCGTCGGAAACGTCCCACGCGGCCGCGTCCGCCGGGAAGTCGACGAACAGCGGCCGCATCGGGGGGATGCCTTGCTCGTGCGCCACCCGCATCTGCTCCATCAGGTACGGCCGCAGCCGCTCCCGCAGCCGCAGCGACGCCACGATCGAGGAGTAGGCCGAAGCGCCGTAGGACCACACCTCGTTGGGACCGCCGGTCATCGACGGCCCGAAGGCGGTGCGCGGGTCGCGGAAGCCGTGCAGGCGGAACAGCGGGCAGAACACCCCGTACTGGAACCACCGGACCAGCAGCTCCCGATAGGACTCCGAGGCCGGGTCGCCGCCGTGGAAGCCACCGATGTCCGTGGTCCACCAGGGAATCCCGGCCAGCGCCACGTTCAGCCCCGCGCGCACCTGGGCCCGCAGCGACTCCCACGTCGCCCCGACGTCGCCCGACCACAGCGCCGCCCCGAACCGCTGGCTGCCCGCCCACGCCGACCGGGACAGCAGCACGACCTCGTCGTCGCCCTCGGCGCGGATGCCGTCGTGGAAGGTCTGCGCGTTCGCCTGCGGGTAGAGGTTGAACACCGCCGAGCCCGGGCCGGCGTGGAAGCCGAGGTTGTGCGGGTGGCCGGGCTGGATCTCGGGCTCGTCGCCGTCCAGCCACCACGCGCGCACGCCCAGGTCGTAGTAGTTCTCCTTGACCTTGCTCCAGACGTACCGCCGGGCCGCCGGGTTGGTCGCGTCGTAGAACGCCACCGGCATCTCGACGTCGAACCCCTTGTCCTTCCAGGGCGCGTGCGCCGGGACGCCGTTCTCGGCGGCGACCAGCAGCCCCTTCTCGTGCAACTCCCGGTAGTTCGAAGACAACGGGCTCACCGACGGCCACACCGACACCATCAGCTTGGTACCCAGGGCGGACAGCTCCCGCACCATCCCGGCCGGGTCCGGCCACTCGGCCGGGTCGAACCGCCAGTCGCCGAGGTGGGTCCAGTGGAAGAAGTCCGCCACGATCACCGACAGCGGCAGCCCGCGCGCGTGGTACTCGCGGGCGACGGCCAGCAGCTCGTCCTGCGTGCGGTAGCGCAGCTTCGACTGCCAGAACCCGGCCGCCCACTCCGGCAGCATCGGCGCGTACCCGGTCGCGTCGGCGTAGTGGCCGAGGATCTCTCGTGGCCCGTCGCCGGTGGTGACCCAGTAGTCGAGCTGGCGGGCGTCGTCGGCGACCCAGCGGGTGCCGTTGGCGGCCAGCTCGACCCGGCCGACCGCCGGGTTGTTCCAGAGGAACCCGTAACCGCGGCTGGACAGCAGGAACGGCACCGACACCTCGGCGTTGCGCTGCACCAGGTCGAGGACGAGGCCTTTCTGGTCGAGCCGGCCGTGGGTGTGCTGGCCGAGGCCGTAGACCCGCTCGTCGTCGTAGGCGGTGAACCGCTGCTCGAGGCGGCCGTACCCGTTGCGCGACGGCATGAACAGCCGAGCGCCGGGCCACCAGAAGTGCGCGCGCTGCTCGGACAGCAGCTCCTCGCCGGTGCCGGTCCGGACGAACCGCAGCTGCGCGTCGATGCCCGTGTCGGTGTCGGCGATCTCGACGATCGCGGTCAGCGGGCCGTTGACGACCTTGCCGGTCCGCTCCTCGACCGACGCGGTGGCGGCCGACGGCTTCGCGGGCAGCAGCGCCCCCGGGACGTCGTCGGCAATGCGATGGCGCCCCGCGCGCACGCGCAGGCTGCCGTCGCCCCACGGTTCGATCCGGAGCACCTCGTGCCGCACGGTGACCTCGAGCGAGCGGCCGTCTTCGGACGTGATCACGCGCATCTCCTTAGTCTTTGACGGCGCCGCTGGTCAGCCCGGCGACGACGTACCGCTGGGCGACGACGAGCAGGACGGCCGCGGGGACCGCGGCGAGGACGGCGGTGGCCATGACCCCGTTCCAGTCGGCGGACTGGTTGCCGACGAACCGGTAGATGCCCACGGTGATCGGCTCGAACGACCGGCCGGTGGTGAGGGTGACGGCGAACAGGAAGTCCGCCCACGCGAACAGGAACGAAAACAGCCCGGCGGTGACGAGTGCGTTGCGGCTGACCGGCAGGATGATCGACACGAACGTCCGCCAGTACCCGGCACCGTCCACCCGGGACGCTTCGGTGAGCTCCTTCGGCACGGAGATCATGAACGCCCGCAACAGCAGCACGGCGAACGGGATGGTCGCGGTCGAGTCCGCGAGCACCAGCCCCAGGTAGTCGTCGATCAGCCCGAGGTTGCCGAACACGGTGTAGAGCGCGTTGGCCATCACGATGCCGGGGATCATCTGCACGATGAGCAGCACGAACACCAGCACCGGCCCGCCGCGGACCTTGAGCTGTGCGAGCGCGTACGACGCCGGCGCGGCGATCGCGAGCGACACGAGCACCGTGCCGAGCGCGACGACGACGCTGGAGAGCAGGTGCGGCCCTTGTGAGGCGAAGGCCTTGCGGTAGCCGTCGAGCGTGCCGTCGGACGGGAAGAACGCCGGGTCGGGGCGCAGCAGCGCACCGCTGGGCTGGAAGGAGGCGTTGACCATCCAGTACAGCGGGAACAGCAGCACCGCGACGATCAGGACGCCGAACACCGTGCGCGGCCAGGACGAGGTCTTCATGCCGCCGCCTCGGTCAGGGTCGCCTTCGCCGAACGCAGGTACAGCAGCCCGAACCCCGTCGCCACCAGGATCAGCACGTTGCCCACCGCGGCGCCCTGCCCGAACGCGAAGTCCCCGAAGCTCAGCCGGTAGGACCACGTCGTGAGCGTCTGGGTCGCGTTGGCCGGGCCGCCGCCGGTGACGACCATGATCACGTCGAACACCTTGATCGTGTAGACCAGCCCGAGCATGAGCACGATCCCGGTGACCGGCCGCAGCAGCGGCCAGGTGACGTGCCGGAACCGCTGCCACGCGCCCGCGCCGTCCAGCGCCGCGGCTTCGTGGAGCGACGCGGGGATCGCGCGCAGGCCGCCGTGCAGGATCACGAGGTTGAACGGGATGCCGATCCAGATGTTGGTCAGGATCACCGCCGGCAGCGCCCAGGCCGTGCTGCTCAGCCACGGCACCGCGTCGAACCCGAGGAACCGCAGCGCGGCGTTGAGCACGCCGTGGTCCTGGTCGAACATCCACCGCCACACCGCGCCGCTGACGACCAGCGGCAGCAGCCACGGCAGCAGGAGCAGCGACCGCAGCAGCGTGCTGCCGAGGAAGCGGCCGGTGAAGAACACCGCGAGCGCCAGGCCGATGCCGAACTGGAAGAGCAGTGAGCCGGCGGTGAACAGCACCGTGTCGAGCACCGCCGTCCCGAACAGCGGGTTGCCGAACACGGCCGTGTAGTTGCCGATGCCGACGAAGGGCGCTTCGCCGGTGTAGAAGGACTTCACCGTGTAGTTCTGCGTGCTCATCACGACGTTCGCGGCCAGGGGGTAGCCGAAGAACACCACGATGTAGGCCAGCGCGGGCAGCAGGAACGCCCACGCGGCGAACCGGCTGCCGCGCCGCGGTTTCCGGCCGGCGCCGGGGTTTCCGGCCGCGACGGCCGGGGCGACCAGCGTCACGAACCGCTCGCCTGCTGGGCGGCCTTCAGCGCCTGGTCGGCGGGCTGCTTGCCGGTGAGCGCCGCCTGCAGCGCGTCGGCCAGGGCCTGCGAGACCTTCGGGTACTTCTCGCCGAGTTCGGCGGTGCGGGAGCGGGCGCTGCCGACCTCGTCGACGAACGCCTGCATCGCCGGCTGCTCCGCGCCGAACTTCGCCGCGGTGGCCGTCTTCGACGGGATGTAGGCGTGGGCCTTGCTCCACTCGAGCATGGTGGGCTCGGCGAGGACGCAGGAGAGCACCTTGCCGGCGGCCTGCTGGGCCGGCCCGCCGGTGACCGGCACGGTGCCCACCTCGCCGCCGAGCGCGACCACCGGCTTCGCGCCCGCCTGCGGCACCGGGATCGGGACGACGCCGTAGTGCAGCGCCTTCTGCTCGTCGAGCCGGGCCAGGTTCCACGACCCGTTGACCATCATCGCCGCGTTGCCCGCGACGAACTGGTCGGCGACGTCGTTCTGGTTCCACGTCACGACGGACTTCGACGCCGACCCGGAGGTCACCAGGTCCGTCACGAATCGAAGCGCTTTCACCGACTGCGTCGAGTCCAATTGCGACAGTTCGGCGCCGTTGCTCCAGAAGAAGGGGAGGAACTGCCAGGTGCCCTCTTCGGACGGGATCGCGGAGAAGGCGAGGCCGTACTTGCCGTCCTTGGTGAGCTTGGCCGCGGCGGCCTTCAGCTCGTCCCAGGTCTTCGGCGGTTCGACCCCGGCCGCGGTGAGGAGGTCCTTGTTGTAGATCAGCGCGAGGCCGTTGACGCCGGGGGCGACGCCGTAGACCTTGCCCTGGTACGTCCCGGCCTTGACGATGCTGTCGTAGTAGCCGTCGGTGGTGATGCCGTAGGTGTCCAGCGGGGTCAGCGCGCCGGTCGCGGCGACCTGCTGCAGCGTCGGGTTGTCGGTGAAGAGCAGGTTCGGCAGCGTCCGGGAACTCGCGCCCTGCAACACCTTCGGCAGCATCTGCGCGGTCGGCACGGTCTGGCGCTGGATCTTGATCCCGGTCTGCGCCGCGCACGCGTCGAGGATCTTCTGCCACGCCGCCGAACCCTGCTCGTCGGCGTAGTAGTCGAGCTCGGTGATCGACGACGCGGGTGCCTCGCCGGCCCCGGAGGGCGGGGCGGCCGGGCTGGGGCTGCAGGCGGCGAGCACGGCGGCGCTCGCGGCCAGGACGAGGGCGCGACGGGGTAGGGACACGGTGATCCTCCTTCGACGCTGGAGCAGAACCAGGTCAGGCGCGCGGCGCGGCGGTGCTGTCGCGCCGGGTGAGCCGGGGCCCGAGCAGCCGGACCTCCGGGGTGGTGTGGCCGGCGAGCCGGCGCATGGTCATTTCGACGGCCTGGGCCCCGACCTCCTCGGCCGGGATGGCGACCGTCGTCAGCGCGACCGGGTGCTGCTCGGCCATGGTGTCCGGGCAGACCGCGACGACGGAGATGTCCTCGGGCACCCGCAGGCCGCGGTGGCGCAGGTCCGACAGGAGCCCCGGCAGCACGGCCTCGTTGTGCACGACCAGGCCGGTGAGATCCGGGTCGGCGGCGAGCAGTTCGCCGACGCACGCGCTCACCGCTTCGTAGGAGTGGGCGCAGGGCCGGTTCGTCGCCCGCACGTCGCGGCTCTTCGCGGCGTCGTCGAACCCGCGCAGGAACCGCGTCGCGTAGCTCGTGCCGCGCCGGTAGACGGCGGGGGAGGGGCCGATCAGCGCGATCGAGCGGTGGCCGAGGTCGGCCAGGTGCGCGACGCACGCCGAGCCGGCGGCGGTGAAGTCCAGGTCCACGCAGCTCAGCCCGGCCGGGTGGTCGGGCACGCCGATGAGCACCACCGGCAGGTCGAGCGCGATGAGCATCGGCACGCGCGGATCGGCGGCTTCGACGTCCATCACCATCAGCGCGTCGGCGATCGCCGACGAGGCCACCCGCTGCAGTGCCGCGGGGCCTTCGTCCTTCGTGAGCAGCAGCAGGTCGTGGTCGTGCGCGCGGGCCGCGGTGACCGCCGAGGCGACGAATTCCATCACCACGGCGACGTTGAGGTCCGTGCGCAGCGGCACGACCAGCGCGAGCACGTTCGTCTTGCTGCTGGCCAGCGCCCGGGCACCCGCGTGCGGGTGGTAGCCGAGCTTGCGGATACTCTCCTCGACCAACCGCCGGGTCTTGGGCGAGATCGAGCGCTTGCCGCTGATCACGTACGACACCGTGCTGGGTGCCACGCCCGCCGCCGTCGCGACGTCGTTGATCGTGACCACGGGCGGCCTCCTGGGGACAGGGTGGGCGGAAGGGCCGTCGAAGCGCATCGACGATGGGACGAAGGTAGAAGACACCAGACCGAAACACAAGCAGTGATTTGCCGACCATGGGAATTCGATTCCCATTCGACGGACACTTCCGTGTCGAATTCGTCGAACGCCGCTGATAGCGGCTTCTTGCCCAGCTCAGCGGCCGATTTTGACGCTGGGCCGGATCGGCTGGGAGCGCACCCAGAAAGTCTTGACCGCGCGCTCACACCGCTGTAATAGTCGTCACCATCCTCACCTTCGACGCGAATGTTCCGCGCCGCACTGTCGAAACGATTCGACGATTCGGGAGGCCGTCCGTGCGCCAGTCCCCGCTCCGCCGCGCCCTCGTCCCGGTGGTGGCCGCCACCCTGCTGCTGGCGCCCGCGCCCGCGCTCGCGGCGCCCCCGCCGCCGTTCCGGGACCCGGCGCTGCCCCTCGCGACGCGGATCGGCGACCTGCTGTCCCGGCTGACCGCGGACGAGAAGATTTCGCTGCTGCACCAGTACGAACCGGCCATCCCGCGGCTGGGCATCGGGGTATTCAAGACCGGCACCGAAGCGCTGCACGGCGTCGCCTGGTCGACCGACTACGACGCCGGCGGCGCGGTGGTGAAGGCCGACGGCACGGTGTTCCCGCAGGCCATCGGCCTGGCCTCGACCTGGGATCCCGCGCTGGTGAAGCAGGTCGGCACGGCCGTCGGGCGGGAGGCGCGCGGCTTCAACGCGCGCAACCCGACGCTGTGGGGCCTCAACCTGTGGGCGCCGGTGGTCAACCTGTTGCGCGACCCGCGGTGGGGCCGCAACGAGGAGGGGTACTCCGAGGACGCGTACCTCACCGGTGAGCTCGCGACGGCGTACGGCCACGGCATCCAGGGCGACGACCCGCGCTACCTGCAGGCCGCCCCGACGTTGAAGCACTACCTGGCCTACAACAACGAAGTCCGTCGCGACACCAGCAACTCCTCGGTGCCGCCCAAGATCCTGCACGACTACGACGAGCAGGCGTTCGAGATCCCGCTGCGCGCGGGGGCGGCGAACGCCGTCATGCCGTCGTACAACCTGGTCAACGGGCGGCCGAACACCGTCAGCCCCGATCTCGGCGGCCTGCTGCGGAAGTGGGCGCCGCAGGACATCGCCGTCGTCAGCGACGCCGGTGCACCGTCCAACCTGGTCGACTCCGAGAAGTACTACGCCACCAAGGCCGAAGCCGACGCGGCGGCGATCAAGGCCGGGCTCGACAGCTTCACCGACAACGACACCAACGGCTCGATCACCGTCGAGGCGGTCAAGGAAGCGCTCTCCCGCGGGCTGCTGACGATGGCCGACGTCGAGAAGGCCGACCGGCACCTGCTCTCGCTGCGCTTCCGGCTCGGCGAGTTCGACCCGCCGGGCCGCAACCCGTACGCGAAGATCACGCCGGCGGTCATCGGCTCCCCGGAGCACCGGGCCCTCGCCCGCAAGGCGGCCGACGAGCAGGTCGTCCTGCTGCGCAACGACGCGAACGCCCTGCCGCTCGACCCGGCGAAGAAGAAGGTCGCCGTCGTCGGGCCGCTGTCCGACACGCTCTACGAAGACTGGTACAGCGGCGCGATGCCGTACCGCGTCACGCCGAAGCAGGGCATCGCGGAACGGCTCGGGACCGCGGTTTCCTCGTCCGAAGGCGTCGACCGGATCGCGTTGAAGGACCTCGCGACCGGCCGCTACCTGACCGCGCCCACCACACCCGGCAAGGTGACCGCGGGCGCGACGAGCGCGGGGACGGCGGAGTCCTTCGACGTCTACGACTGGGGCGCCGGCAAGAACACCCTGCGCGCGGCCGCGAACGGCAAGTTCCTCGGCTACTCCGGCGGCGCGCTGGTGAACGACGCCGACCAGCCCGCCGGCTGGTTCGTGCAGCAGCAGCTCAAGCTCGACCCGCAACCCGACGGCAGCTACGTGCTCGAGTACGCGGGCAACGAGGTCACCGAGCCGTGGTTCGGCCCGAACCGCTTCGCCGTCGTCGGCGCCGACGGGATCCTGACGATCGCGTCGCCGGACGCGGCGCACGCGACGAAGTTCGGCCGCGAGGTGCTCAGCAGCGGTGTCGCGTCGGCGGTCGCGGCCGCGACGGGCGCGGACACGGCGGTCGTCGTGGTCGGCAGCATGCCGTTCATCAACGGCCGGGAGGCGAACGACCGGACGAGCACCGAGCTCGCGCCGGGGCAGCGGGCGTTGGTCGAAGCCGTGCGGAAGGCGAACCCGCACACGGTGGTCGTGGTGGAGAACAGCTATCCGACGACCGGCTGGGACAGCCTGCCGGTGCCGGGGCTCGTCTGGACGAGCCACGCCGGCCAGGAGACCGGGCACGCGGTCGCGGACGTGCTGTTCGGCGACGTGAACCCGAGCGGGCGGCTCACCCAGACCTGGTACGCCTCCGACGCGGGCCTGCCGGGCATCCTCGACTACGACATCGCCAAGACCGGGATGACCTACCAGTACTACCGGGGAAAGCCGTTGTACCCCTTCGGGTACGGGCTCGGTTACACGAGCTTCCGGTACGGCGCGGTGCACGCGTCGCGGGCCGGTTCGTCCGTGCGGGTCGGCGTCGAGGTGACGAACACCGGCGGCCGCGCCGGGACCGAGGTCGTCCAGCTGTACTCGAAGGCGTCCGGGGTGCAGCGGTTGCGGGACTTCTCCCGCGTGACGCTTTCCCCGCACGAGACGCGGACAGTCCGGTTCGACGTCCCGGTGGCGGCGCTGGCGTCCTGGGACGTCTCACGCGGCCGGTCCGTGGTGGCGCAGGGCGTGTACGGCTTCGCCGTCGGCCGCAACGCATCGGAGGTGTCGGCGGCACAGCCGGTCTTCGTGCCGGGGGAGCGGGCCGAGCCCCGCGACCTGAGCCGTCCGACGGAGGCGCAGAACTTCGACGACTACGCGGGCACGACGTTGACGGACACGGCGAAGACCGCGGGCACGTCGGTCGCGGCGGTGGCGGGCAGCTGGCTGGCGTACCGCGACGTAGCGCTGAACGGCCCCACGCGGTTCACGGCGTCGGTGTCCACAGTGGAGCCGGCGCGGGTGGCGGTCCGCCTGGACTCGCCGACGGGCCGGGTCCTCGGCACGGCGGCGATACCGTCCACCGGGGACAGGTACGCGTACACGACGGCGACGGCCGCACTGGCCGGGGCGACCGGCCGGCACGACGTCTACCTCACCTTCGACGGACCGGTGAACGTGGCGACGTTCTCGCTGCGGTGACCCCTGCGTAGGATGTGGGTGCGGTTGGCGGAGGAGGTCGCGTGAGGAGCTGTGAGCCGTGCCGGGTGGGACCTGTGTCATAGGTGGTTGCGGTCGGCCGTGGAAGGCTCGAAGCCTTTGCTCACGGCACTACCAACGTCTCCTGAAACACGGCGACCCTCTGACAACGAGGTGGCACGATCCGGCCGACATGGCGCGGACCTGCCTTGCCTGCGGGGCCGACATCGCGCACAAGCGCAGCAATGCGGTGTACTGCAACCGGACCTGCAAGATGGCGGGCTGGCATACGCTCAACCGAGGGACACCCGAAGGCCGAGCTCGTGAGAAGACCCGCAACACCGGCCGTTACCGGCGTGAAGGCGATCATCGTCGGTCCCGCGCCAGAGCGTACTACCAGGACAACCGCGAATTGCGCATCCAGTACGCACGTGAGTGGCGTAAAGAGAATCCCCACCGACGTCGTGACCAGGCGGACAGACGGGCTCACCTGATGTTGACCAACCCGGGGTTCGTGCCGTTCGGCGAAGCGGAGTGGCAAAAGCTGCAGAGGCAGTACGGTTACCGCTGTGCTTACTGCAGCGTCCGTCCCGGCAAGCTGGAGAAGGACCATGTCGTCCCCTTGGCTCGGGGCGGCCGTCACGCCATCGCCAACATCCTTCCGGCCTGCAAGACCTGCAACATCTCGAAGTACGACTCTCTCCTCGTGGAATGGAGACTTCGCCGGTGATCAGGGTTTCCGGCCGACCCCGGCGTAGGGCAGGGTGTTGATGGCGGGGTCGTCGGACATGTCGCCGGCGCCCTCGGGCTTCCACATCGCGCAGCCGACCACGCCGGGGTCGACCACCTCGAAGCCGTCGAAGAAGGCGAGGACCTCGTCGTGGGTGCGGGGGACCGGCTGGTTCTGCTGGTTCTGGTTGCTCTTGTACACCTCGACCGCTTCGTCGAGCCGCGTCGACTCGGAGTCCGCCGCGACGTGCGTGACCGCCAGGAAGCTGCCCGGGGCGAGCCGGTCGCGGTAGCGGGCCACGATGCCCGCCGGGTCCCACGAGTCGGGCACGAAGTGCAGCAGCAGCAACATGAACACGCCGACCGGCTGGTCGAGGTCGAGCAGTTCGGCCGCGCCGTCGAAGATGTCGTTGGCGTCGCGCAGGTCGGCCTGCAGCACGGCGCAGCGCTCGTTGTCCTGCAGCAGCAGCCTGCTGTGCGCCACGGCCACGGACTCGCGGTCGACGTACACCACGCGGCACGACGGGTCGGCCTGCTGGACGATCTCGTGCAGGTTGCCGACGGTCGGGATGCCGGAGCCGATGTCGAGGAACTGCCGGACGCCGTTGCCGACCATGAACTTCGCGGCCCGGCGGAGGAACGCGCGGTTGAGGCGGGCCGCGTCGCGCACGCCCGGCATGATCTTGAGGATCTGCTCCCCGAGCGCGCGGTCGGCGGCGAAGTTGTGGTCGCCGTCGAGCCAGAAGTCGTACACCCGCGCCGGGTTCGGCACCGTGGTGTCGATCTCCGGCGGTACCCAGCTCAGCTCCCCGGTCACGGGACCTCCCACCCTCGCGCTCCTTGGAGTGGGGGAGTGTAGCGCCCTCATCCGTTCGTGTGGACCCGCCGTCGCGGCCCGCGTCGCCCGCTAAGGTGACGCCGTCACGAGGAGACGAGGCCATGACGAACGTCCCGGGCCGGTGGCCGGTGCTCGGGCACACGGTGCCCCTGCTGCGCGACCCGCTGAAGCTCTTCACTTCCCTCCCGGCGCACGGAGATGTCGTCGAACTCCGGCTCGGCCCGCTGCCGGTGCACGTGGTCACGACCCCGGAGCTGGCCTGGCGCGTGCTGGCCACCGACGCCGAGAAGTTCGACAAGGGCCTGGTCTTCGACAAGATGCGCCCGCTCTTCGGCGACGGGCTGGCCACCTCGAACGGCGAGCTCAACCGCCGCCAGCGGCGGCTGGTGATGCCCGCGTTCGGCCGGACGCGCATCGCGGGCTACGCCGACACGACGATCACGAAACTCGCCGACGAGCTGGCGAGCTCCTGGCGGCCCGGCGAGGTCGTCCAGTTCGACAAGCGGATGCAGGACCTCGTGCTCACCATCGCCGGCCAGACGCTCTTCTCCACCGCGCTCGGCGACGAAGCACTCTCGGAAATCCGGCGGTCGATCCCGATCATGCTGAAATACGTGCTGATCCGGGCGTTCTCTCCGAAATTCGTGGAGAAACTGCCGATCCCGGCGAACCGCCAGTTCGACGCCGCGGCCGCGCGGCTGCGCGAAGTGATCGGTGAAACCGTGATCACCGCCCGGAAGGAGGGAGCCGACCACGGCGACCTGCTGTCGATGCTGCTGCTGGCCCGCGACGAGGACACCGGCGAAGGCATGTCCGACCGGCAGGTGCACGACGAGGTCATCACCATCCTCACCACCGGCGCCGAGACGACCGCCGTCGCGCTGGCCTGGTTCTTCCACGAGCTCGGGCAGCACCCGGAGGTGGAGCGCCGCTTCCACGCGGAGGTCGACGAGGTCCTGGGCGGCCGGCCCGCGCGCTTCGAGGACCTGCCGGATCTGGTGTACACCCACCAGATCGTCAACGAGATCGTCCGCCGCACGCCGCCGCTCATCCTGATGCGCCGCGCCCGCGAGGACGTCGAACTGGGCGGGGTCACCATTCCCGCCGGCGGCGAAGTCGCGGTCAGCCAGCACACGCTGCACCGGGATCCGCGCTGGTTCCCGGACCCGGACCGCTTCGACCCGGACCGCTGGACACCCGGCGAGACCGCGGAACTGCCGAAGGGGGCGTACATCCCGTTCGGCGCCGGCGCGCGGCTGTGCCCGGGCCACGTGTTCGCGCCGACGGAGATCGGCATCGTCGCCGCCACGATCGGTGCGCGCTGGCGGCTGGTCCCGGTGCCGGGCAAGAAGGTCCGCGCCCAGCTCAAGGCGACCATGCAGCCGAACCGCCTGCCGATGACGGTGGTACCGCGCGGGACCTGACGGTGCCCGTTCGGCTACCAGGTGTAGTGTTCCGGAGTTCCTTCACCTGTCCGAGAGGGAGAACAGCGTGAAGCTGCCCGTCAAGGTGACGTCGGCCTTGTTCGCCTGTGGTGTTCTGCTCGCCTCACTGACCGCCGCGATGCCGGCCGAGGCCGCCGCCATTTCCTGCACCGACACGGACCTGCCGGTGAGCGGCCCCGGCCTGCCGCCGCTGGTCCCGGGTGCGCCGGCGACGGTGCACGGCCGGCTGTGCCTGCCGACGGGCGACGCCCCGGACACCGTCCAGCTGCTCGTGCACGGCGGGACGTACAACAGTGCGTACTGGGACCTGCCGTACGAGCCCGAGCGCTACTCCTACCAGCGCGACATGGCCGCACACGGCTACGCGACGTTCGCCGCCGACCAGCTCGGGGCCGGCGGCAGCAGCCACCCGCTCAGCCTGCCGCTGTCGGTCTGGGCGGCGGCCGAGTCGATGCACGAGGTGGTCGGGCACCTGCGCGCCGGCCGGGTGGGCGGCGTGCCGTTCGCGAAGGTCGTCATCGTCGGGCACTCGGTCGGGTCCGGCGTGGTCGCGGTCGAGGCGTCGACCTACCACGACGTCGACGGCGTGGTCCTCACCGGCATCACCCACCTGCCCGCCCTGCCGGTGCTGGTGCTCGGCGCGGCGCTCGGCCTGCAGCCGGCGCTGCTCGACGGGCAGCTCGGCTCGCTGGGCAGCGACCCGCTGTACTTCACGACGAAACCGGGCGCGCGGGCCGGGTTGTTCTACGCGGCCGGCGATTCCGACCCGGCCGTGATCGCCGCCGACGAGGCGACGAAGGACCAGGTTTCGGTGCCCGGGATGGGCACGGTCGCGTTGTTCGGGATCGTGCTCCCGGCGACGAAGGGAATTACCGTACCGGTTTTCCAGGTGGTGGGGGAAAAGGACGTCCTTTTCTGCGGGGTGCTCGCCCTGCGTGACTGTTCGGACGCGGACGTGCTGCGCGCGCAGGAGGCGCCGTATTACGCCGACCCGTCGAAGCTGTCGATGTACGTCCTCCCGGGTGCCGGGCATTCCGTTGCGTTGCACGAAAACGCCGCCGAGTACCGCGACGCCACCCGGTCGTGGTTGCGCGATCGCCTGGCGATCGCTCCGCAGGGTTATCACTCGATTGGATGAATGCTGTTTCGTGCGGCGGACACAATTTCGCGCCAAGATATATCGGCTACCCGACCGAAGCGTGAGTGAAACCCAGGACAGGCCGAGGTGACTGCTCCTCATCCCCGCGGTGACCACCCACGGAAGAGGCCGTCCGCCGAACGCGCGGCGAGACGGCTCGGCACGCTCGCGCGCAAATGGGGCTACCTGATCTCCACCACGGCGTACCTGCCGCACACGCCCGAGGAGATCGAACGCGAGCTGGCGGTGCTGCTCGGCAAGCTGTTCGAAGCGGTCGCGAGCGAGCCCGCGGACCTCGACGCGGCCGCCGCCGCGGGCGGGCGGCTCGTCGAGCTGCGCTGCGTGGGCGCCGACAGCCTGCGCCGCACCCTCGAGGTGCTCGGCAAGGCGCTGCTGCGCGAACCGGAACTGCGGCAGGTCGACGGGCTGGCCGAGCGGGTGGTGCTCGTGCTCGGCGCGCTCAGCTCGGGCTACGGCGAGATGCTGCGCGAAGACATCCAGAAGCGCCAGGAAGGCCTCAGCCGGGCGCTGCTCAAGGTCGAGCAGGAGACGCGGCAGAAGCAGGTCATCACGCGCGCGCAGTTCGAAGAGGTGTTCGCCGGCTCCGCCAGTGGCGTCGCGCTCACCGAGCTGGACGGCCGGGTGCTGCGCGCCAACGCGGCGCTCGCCAAGACCCTCAACCGCACCCCGGCCGAGATCGCGTCGATGACGCTCTTCGACCTCGTGCACCCCGACGAGGTCGAGCAGCTGCGGGAGTCCTACGGCGAACTGGTCGCCGGCCGGCTGCACCGGCTGCGCGTCGGACGCCGGCTCGTCGGCCGCGACGGCGAGCCGATGTGGGCGACCTTCGCCGCGTCCGTCGTGCGCGACGCGCTCGGCGCGCCCCGGCAGCTGATCACGATCGTCGACGACGACACCGAGGTGTCGCTGCTGCAGCGGCGGCTGTCCCACCAGGCCCTGCACGACGTGCTGACCGGGCTGCCGAACCGCCAGTTCTTCAGCACCCGCCTGGAAACCCTGCTGCGCGACGCCGACGCGTCCCGCGGCGTCACGCTGTTCCACCTCGACCTCGACGGCTTCTCGCACATCACCGGCGGGCTCGGCCAGGACCTGGGCGACCGGGTCCTGCGCGGCGTCGCGGCGAAGCTCAAGGCGGTGTTCGAGGGCGAGAAGGCCCTCGTGGCGCGCCTCGGCGGCGACGAGTTCGGCGTGCTGGTGCAGAACGCGGCCGAGACGCCGGGCGTGGTGACGCTCGTCCGGAAGATCACCCACGAGCTCGCGGAGCCGGAGTACGTGGACGGGCACCGCGGGGTCGCGGTCTCGGCCAGCATCGGCGTCGTCCACCGGCCGCCGCGGGACGTCACGCCGGCCGAGCTGCTGCGCGCGTCGGACCTGACGCTGCGCCGCGTCCAGCGGACCGGCAACCAGTGGGGCCTGTTCGACCGCGAGCTGGACCGCCGCGACCGCCACGACTTCGGCCTCGCCGCGGCGCTGGCGGGCGCCTGGGAGAACGGCGAGATCGAGGTCGGCTACCGCCCGCTGGTGGACGCGCGGGACGGCGCGGTGCGGGGGGTCGAGGCGCGGCTGCGGTGGAACCACCCGGCCGAAGGCGTCCTGCCGCACGAGACGTGCGTGCGCCTGGCGGGGGAGACGGGCTTGGCGCTGCCGCTGAGCACCTGGCTGCTGAAGACGGCGGCCGAGCGCGTCGTGGCCGCCCGCGTCACCGTGCCGCTCACCGTCGAGCTGGCCACGCACCAGGCCGCCGACCCCGAGCTGGTCGGCGAGATCCGCGGGGTGCTGGAGTCCACCGGCCTCGAGCCGGACCGGCTGCGGCCGGGTTTCCCGATGGCGTCGCTGTCGGCGGCCACCGGGGACGCGGCGGACAACCTCAAGGTGCTGGCCGAAATCGGCGTGAGCGCGGAGATCCACGAGTTCGGCGACGTCACGTGCCTGACCGAGTTCCCGGCCCGGGCGGTCCGGGTGGCGGCGCACATCGCGCAGCGACGCGAACACCCGCTGGTGGCGCACGCGCTGACGGCGCTGATCGACGCGGCCCACCTGGCCGGGGCGGAAGTCGCCGTGGCCGGGATCGCGACGGAGGAACAGGCCGGGTGGTGGCGCGACCGCGGCGCGGACCGGCTGTCCGGGCCGCTGTTCACCGGTTTGCCGGGCGGGCTGCCGTCCTGACGGGTCAGATCCGGACGAGCACCTCGTCGAGGGACTTGCGCCGCAGGTCCGGGACCACGCAGTCGTCGGCCGGGTAGCCGACCGGGATCACCGCGAACGCCTTTTCGTTGCGGGGCCGGCCGAGCAGCTCGCCGAGGAAGCGCATCGGCGACGGCGTGTGCGTCAACGCCGCCAGCCCGGCCACGTGCAACGCCGTCAGCAGCATGCCGACCGCGATGCCCACCGACTCGTCGACGTAGTAGTGCTTGCGGACGCCGCCGTCGCCGTCGAGGGCGAACCGCTGCTGGAACACGACGATCAGGTACGGCGCGTCGGTCAGGTGGGGCTTCACCGCGTCCGTGCCCAGCGGCCGCAGCGCGTCGAGCCACGCCTCGCCGAGCCGGCCGTCGTAGGAGATCCGTTCCTCCGCCTCGGCGGCCTCGCGAAGCCGCCGGCGGACTTCGGGATCGGTGACGAGGACGAACGTCCACGGCTGCTGGTGCGCCCCGCTGGGCGCCGTCGAAGCCACCGCGATCGCGTCGAGCACCGCGCGTTCGGGCACCGGGTCGGGGGAGAACATCCGGACCGACCGCCGCGCCTCCATCCGGTGCCGCAGCGCGGCGGCCCGGGCGAGCGCTTCGTCGTCGGGCAGCCGGGCGGGGCGGTAGGGAACCGGGTGGAAGGTCATGTCCGGATTGTGGCGGGAGACACGCGCCCGCAGCAGGGCCGAACGTACGATCCGCGTGATGAAGCGTCCGATATACGGACAGTAAGGTCATCCTTGCCTCGATTTTTACGCTGAATGGCGCAACAGAACTAGGCCGTTCGGTCCTGTCGCGCGAAGTGATCTCGTCATTACCCTCCAGTAGCAGACAGTGGTGCCGATCACAGTCGTTCCGGGAGGCTCTATGGCGTCGCGCGTCCGAGGACCCGGCTCCGAAGACCGGCGCGAACTGCGGCTCAGGCACATCGCCGGCTGCCTGTCCTGCACCCTCAAGTGCGGGTACTGCGGGCTGCCGGTACGGCTCACCGGACCGGGCGCGCACCCCGGCTACGGCGTGGTCGAAGAAGTCGGGGCGGAACTGGTGCTGCTGCACCGGTTCTGCCGCGGCGCGCTCGGCCGGTGCGGGACGCGGGGGTGCGTGCTGCGGCGCGCCCACCTCGGCCGCGCGACCGAGCAGTACGAAACCGGCCGCCGCCGTCCCGGGCGCTACCAGCGCCTCGGCGTCCGCCGGTCGGCCGACCTCGATCTGTACCGGAAACACTGGCGGGTCGCGAAGATGCGGTACGCGTGCAAGGCGTGCCGGTACTACACCGGCTCGCACTGAGCCGTTCCGTCCAGCACGTCACGGAGGACTCGTGCTCGTTCGTCTCATCCTCGGCCTGCTCATGACCGTCGTCGGCCTCGCCGTCGCCGGCAAGCGGGTGGCGTTCCTGTACCGGCTGATCAAGGCCGGCCAGCCGGACACCAAGCGGTCCGACGACCTCGGTGCCCGGCTCTTCGCGCAGGTGCGCGAGGTGTTCGGCCAGCGCAAGCTGCTGAAGTGGTCGGTGCCCGGCCTGGCGCACTTCTTCACGTTCTGGGGCTTCGTGATCCTCGCCTCGGTGTACCTCGAGGCGTACGGCGCGCTGTTCGACGAGAAGTTCGCCATCCCGTGGATCGGCCACTGGGCGGTGCTGGGCTTCCTGCAGGACTTCATCGCCGTCGCGGTGGCCGTCTCGCTCGGCGTCTTCACGGTCATCCGGATCCGGAACGCCCCCGAGCGCAAGGACCGCGCGTCGCGCTTCTACGGCTCGCACACCGGCGGCGCGTGGCTGATCCTCGTGATGATCTTCAACGTCGTCTGGACGATGTTCTTCTTCCGCGGCGCGTCCTCGGCGTCCGGCAACTTCCCGTACGACAACGGTGCGTACGTCTCGCTCGGCGTCGGGAACCTCCTGGAACCGCTCGGGCACTCGACGACCGAGGTGCTCGAGACGGTCGGCCTGCTGCTGCACATCGGCGTCATGCTGGTGTTCCTGTCGATCGTGCTCTACTCCAAGCACCTGCACATCTTCGTCGCGCCGATCAACGTCTCGGCGAAGCGGCTGCCGGACGCGCTCGGCCCGCTGCTGCCGATGGAGTCCGGCGGCAAGCCGATCGACTTCGAGGACCCGGGCGAGGACGACACGTTCGGCCGCGGCAAGATCGGCGACTTCACGTGGAAGGGCATGCTGGACTTCGCCACGTGCACCGAGTGCGGCCGCTGCCAGTCGCAGTGCCCGGCGTGGAACACCGGGAAGCCGTTGTCGCCCAAGCTCGTCATCATGAACCTGCGCGACAACCTGTTCGAAGAGGCGCCCTACATCCTCGCGGGCACCGAGCACGAAGAGGCGCGCCCGCTGGTCGGCCCCGAGGCCGACGGCGGCGTCATCGACCCCGACGTCCTGTGGTCGTGCACCACGTGCGGCGCGTGCGTCGAGCAGTGCCCGGTGGACATCGAGCACGTCGACCACATCGTCGACATGCGCCGCTACCAGGTGATGATCGAGTCGGCGTTCCCGACCGAGCTGGGCGGGCTGTTCAAGAACCTGGAGACCAAGGGCAACCCGTGGGGCCAGAACAACTCCGAGCGGCTGGCCTGGACGAAGGACCTCGGCTTCGACGTCCCGGTGTTCGACGGCGAGCTCGCGGAGGACGTGGAATACGTCTACTGGGTCGGCTGCGCGGGAGCGTTCGACGACCAGGCCCGCAAGACGGTCCGGGCGACGGCGGAGCTGCTGCACATCGCCGGCGTCAAGTACGTGGTGCTGGGCAAGGAGGAGTCCTGCACGGGCGACCCGGCGCGGCGCGCGGGCAACGAGTTCCTGTTCCAGATGATGGCCCAGCAGACGGCGGAGACCCTGAACGCGGTGTTCGAGGGCCGCGAGCCGCGGCTGCGCAAGATCGTCACGACGTGCCCGCACTGCCTCAACACGCTCGGGCGCGAGTACCCGGACCTGGACGGGCACTACGAGGTGGTCCACCACACGCAGCTGCTCAACCGCCTGGTCCGTTCCGGCGTGCTGACCCCGGTGGCACCGGTGGACGAGGGGCCGCGCGTGACGTACCACGACCCGTGCTACCTGGGCCGCCACAACAAGGTCTACACACCACCACGCGAGCTGGTAGGTGCGACGGGGGCAACGCTGGAGGAGATGCCCCGCCACGCGGACCGGGCCCTCTGCTGCGGCGCGGGTGGTGCGCGCATGTGGATGGAGGAACAGATCGGCAAGCGCATCAACCTGGAGCGCGTGGACGAGGCCATCGCGACCGAGGCTTCGACCATCGTCACGGGCTGCCCGTTCTGCCGGGTGATGTTGACGGACGGGCTGGTACAGCGGCAGAGCGAGCAGAAGGCGGAGAACGTCGACGTCCGCGATGTGGCGCAGCTGCTGCTGGAACGGGTGAAGACCCCGGAGGCGGCACCGAAGCCCTGACGAGTTCACCCGTTCGCCACCTATTTTCCCGCCACGGCCCGGCTCTGTTCCGAGCCGGGACGTGGTGGGAGGGGCGATGGAACAGCGAGCGACGATCGAGACGGTCGACGGTGCCGTGACGCGGCTGGACGTGCGGCGCGGCTCGTGGCTCGTCGGGCGTGCCCGCGAGGCGGACCTGAAGCTCTACTCGGACCGGGTGAGCCCGCGGCACGCCTGGCTCCGGCGCGACGCTCGCGGTACCTGGGTGTCCGACGCCGGTTCCCGCGCCGGCACCCTCGTCAACGGTGAGCCCCTCGCGCCGGGGCAGGCGCGGCTGCTGCGGGACGGTGACCGGGTGTCCTTCGGGCCGATCACCACCGTCTACTCGGACCTGCGCGCGGGCGGCGACGAGCCGGTGTTCGCCACCGTCCCCGCCGCCCGGACCGGCACGGTCGCGCTCGTCGCGGGGCCGGTCCTCTTCGTCGCCGGGTTCGGGATCGGGGCCGCGCGGGTGCTGCGGCACTTCGACGCCGGGCCCGAGCTCGGCCTCGGCCTGCTGGCCGCCGGACTGCTGGTGTCGGCGCTCGGAGTGGCGCGGGCGCGCCGGCGGAAGACGCGCCCGCGCCGGCCCTCATCCATCCACAGTGGACGCAGCCACAGTGGACGGTGACGGCGTCGCCGGGACCCGGCTGCCCAACTCCGCCGTGGGCACCCGGTACGTCTCCCGCGCCGTCGCCGCGGCTGCCGCCGCGACCACGCAGACCGCCGCCGTGAAGATCGCCACGCCCAGCCAGTCCTCCTTCGCCGAGCCGATCGCCGCCACCACGCTCGGGGCGAAGCCCGCCACCGCGAAGCCGATCTGGGTGCCGATCGCCATGCCCGACAGGCGAACCCGGGCCGTGAACATCTCGCCGTACAGCGACGGCCACACCCCGTTGACGCCCGAGTACGCCACGCCGAACAGCACGATGCCCAGCACGAACAGCAGCGCGTACGAGCCGATCGAAATCGACCACAGGTACGGGAAGATCAGCACCCCGCACAGCAGGCACCCGGTGATGAACACCGGTTTGCGCCCGACCCGGTCGGCCAAGCCGGCCAGCAGCGGGATCGCCGCCAGCGCCACGATGTTCGCGAGCACGCCGACCCACAGCATCGGCGTCCGGGCCAGGCCGATCGTGTTGACCGCGTAGCTCAGCGCGTACACCGTGAAGATCGTGCTCACCGACGCGATCGTCGCCGCGACGACCACGCGCAGCACGTCCGCCCAGTGGTGGCGGAACAGCACCGCCACCGGCAGCTTCGCGACCTCGGTGCGTTCGAACACCGGTGTCTCGTCGAGCTTGCGGCGGATGACGAACCCGACCACCACGACCGCCGCGCTGCACCAGAACGGCACCCGCCAGCCCCACGTCAGCAGCTGGTCCGCCGGCAGCGCCGCGACCGGCAGGAAGATCGCCGTCGCCAGGATCTGGCCGGCCTGCGTGCCGCTCAGCGTGAAGCTGGTGAAGTACGCGCGCCGGCGTTCCGGGGCGTGCTCGAGCGACATCGAGTTCGCGCCCGCCTGCTCGCCCGAGGCGGAAAGTCCCTGCAGCAGGCGGAGAACGACCAGCAGGACCGGGGCGAGCACGCCCGCCGTCCCGTACGTCGGCAGGCAGCCGACCGCGAACGTCGCCACGCCCATCAGCAGCAGCGTGAACACCAGGACCCGCTTGCGGCCGAAGCGGTCGCCGACGTGGCCGAGGACGAACGCCCCGACCGGCCGGGCGAGGTAGCCGACCCCGAAGGTGGCCAGGGCCAGCAGCGTGCCGGTCGCGGGGGAGGAGGCGGGGAAGAAGACCTTGTTGAACACCAGCGCGGCGGCGGTCCCGTAGATGAAGAAGTCGTAGTACTCGAGCGCGCTGCCGATCCAGGCGGCCAGCGCCGCCTTGCGGGGCATCGATCCGGTCACGGGGATGAGCTCCTGACGTCCGTGCTTCGTTGCTCAGAGTCGGCGGGGAAGCAATGTACGGTCTAGTTAGTTAATAGAGGGTGCGAGACGGGACCCCGGGTGTCAAGAGTGGGTTCCCGAGCGACGGGCGCGGGACCTCAGCGCACCGTCAGGTAGTCGATCACCAGGTCGCCGAGCATCGTGCGGTAGTGCTCGCGCCGGGCCGGGTCCAGCATGTCGCGGCCGAAGATCGCCTGGAACGTGTGCCGGTTCGCCAATCGGAACACGCAGAACGAGCTGATGATCATGTGGACGTCGAGCGCGTCGGCGTCGTCGCGGAAACGCCCGGCCGCGCGGCCGCGCTCGAGGACGAGCGTCAGCCCGCCGAGCGCCGGGTCGGCCAGCCCGGCCAGGATCTCCGACTGCGCCAGGTGCTCCGCGTTGTGGATGTTCTCGATGCTGACCAGCCGGATGAAGTCCGGGTTCGCCTCGTGGTGGTCGAAGGTCAGCGCGGCCAGCTGCCGCAGCGCGTCCTCGGGGTCCAGGTGCTCGACGTCGAGCCGGCGCTCCAGCGACCGGATCGTGGAGTACGCCTTCTCCAGCACGGCGATGTAGAGCTGTTCCTTGCCGCCGAAGTAGTAGTAGATCATCCGCTTGGTCGTGCTGGTGCGGGCGGCGATCTCGTCGACGCGGGCGCCGGTGTAGCCCTTGTCCGCGAACTCCCGCGTGGCCACCGCGAGGATGTCGGCGCGCGTGCGGTCCTTGTCGCGCTGGCGCTCGGCCTCCGACGATGGTGCGGCCACCGGGCTCCTTCCGCTGCAGGTCGACGGCCCCACTCTAGCCCAGCCCTTCCGTCTGGACGGCCGTCACGCTACCGTGAACGTACTAGTTCGTACATTAATCTGGAGGGCGACCGCGTGACCAGCTACCTGATCGGACTCGTCGGCACCGGCATCGGGCCGTCCGCCAGCCCGGCGCTGCACGAACGCGAGGCCGACGAGCTCGGCCTCCGCTACGTCTACCGCCTGCTGGACCTCGACGCGCTGCGCCGCCCGGTCGCCGACGTGCTGGCCGCGGCGCGGCTCGCCGGGTTCGACGGCCTCAACGTCACCCACCCGGCCAAGCAGGCGGTCCTGCCGCACCTCGACGAGCTGTCCCCGGAGGCCGCCGCGCTCGGCGCGGTCAACACCGTCGTGTTCCAAGGAGGCCGCGCGATCGGGCACAACACCGACGCGACCGGTTTCGCCCGCAGTCTCACCCGCGGCCTGCCGGACGTCCGGATGGACGAGGTCGTCCTGCTGGGCGCCGGGGGAGCGGGCGCCGCGGTGGCGCACGCGCTGCTGTCCCTGGGCACCGGCCGGCTCACCGTCCACGACGTCGACCGGGGGCGGAGCGAGAAGCTCGTCGACGCGCTGCGCCGGCGGTTCGGTGCCGGCCGGGCGGACACCGGCGACCTCGACGCCGTCCACCGCGCCGACGGCCTGGTGCACGCGACCCCAACCGGGATGGCCGCCCACCCCGGCTCGCCGCTCCCGGCGAGCCACCTGCGGCCGGACCTGTGGGTCGCCGACATCGTCTACCGCCCGCTGGAGACCGCGCTGCTGGCCGAAGCCCGCGCCCGCGGCTGCCGCGTGCTGCACGGCGGCGGCATGGTCGTGCTGCAGGCCGCCGAGTCGTTCCGGCTGTTCACCGGCGTGGAGCCGGATCCGGCGCGGATGCTGCGCCACTTCGACGCCCTCGAAGGGGAGGCCGCCCGTGCCGCCTGAACCACGGACCGCGATCGCCACCGTCTGCCTCTCCGGCACCCTCGAGGACAAGCTCGCCGCGGCCGCGGCGGCGGGGTTCGACGGCGTCGAGCTGTTCGAGAACGACCTCGTGGTCTCGCCCTCGAGCCCGGCCGAGATCCGCCGCCGCTGCGAAGACCTCGGCCTCTCGATCGAGCTCTACCAGCCGTTCCGCGACTTCGAAGCGGTCCCGCCGGACGTGCACGCGGCCAACCTGCGCCGCGCGCGGCACAAGTTCGACGTCATGGCCGAGCTCGGCGCGGACACCGTGCTGGTCTGCTCGTCCGTCTCGCCGGACGCGATCGACGACGACGAACTCGCCGCCGAGCAGCTGCACGCCCTGGCCGGTGCCGCGCACGAACGCGGGATGCGGATCGCCTACGAAGCACTGGCCTGGGGCCGGCACGTCAGCGGCTACGAACACGCATGGCGCATCGTGCGCCGCGCCGCGCACCCCGCCCTCGGCGTCTGCCTGGACAGCTTCCACATCCTGTCGAAGGGGCACGACCCGGCGCCGATCCGCGCGATCCCCGGCGACAAGATCTTCTTCCTGCAGCTCGCCGACGCGCCCGAGCTGCCGATGGACGTCCTGCCGTGGAGCCGCCACCACCGGCTCTTCCCCGGCCAGGGCGACTTCGACCTGACGGCGTTCACCGGGCACGTCCTGGCCGCGGGCTACCGCGGGCCGCTGTCCCTGGAGGTCTTCAACGACGTGTACCGGCAGGCCGACCCGCGTCCGGCCGCGGTCGACGCCATGCGGTCGCTGCTGGCGCTGCAGGACTCCCTCGGCGTCCGGGACATCCCGAGCGCGCCCGCCCTGACCGGTCACGCGTTCGCCGAGGTCGTCACCGACCCGGGTGCGGGCCGGGTCCTGGCGTCGCTGGGGTTCGCCCGCACCGGCGTCCACCGCACCAAGCCGGTCGAGCTGTGGGAGCAGGGCGACGCCCGCGTGGTGGTGAACGAGGGCGGCGCGGCCCACGGCGCCGTCGGGGCGGTGGCGCTGGCCAGCACCGATCCGGCCCGGTCGGCCCGCCGGGCGGAAGCCCTGCTCGCACCGGTCCTGCCGCGGGTGCGCGGCCCTCGTGAGGCGGATCTGGCCTCGGTCGCGGCGCCGGACGGCACCCAGGTCTTCCTCTGCGGCGACGACTGGCGCGACGACTTCGTGCCCACCGGCGAAGCGGCGGCGGGCGCGGGGATCCTCGGCATCGATCACGTGGCCCTGACCCAGCCCTTCGACCACTTCGACGAAGCCGCGCTGTTCTACCGGTCGGTGTTCGGGCTGACGCCGTCGCCGGTGGCCGAGTTCGCGGCGCCGTTCGGGCTGGTGCGCAGCCGCGCGGTGGCGGCGGGGGAGGTCCGGCTGACGCTGGACAGCGCCCTGGTCCGCCGCGGCGGCTGGGCGCCGGCGGTCCCGGAACCGCAGCACGTGGCGTTCGCCTGCGCGGACGCGCTCGCGGCGGCCGTGGCGATGCGGGCCGCCGGTGCGCCGCTGCTGGCGATCCCGGCCAACTACTACGACGACCTCGAAGCGCGCCTGGACCTGCCGCCCGAGCGGCTGGCCGCGCTGCGGGAGCATTCGGTGCTGCACGACCGTGACGCCCACGGGGAGTTCCTGCACTTCTACACGGCGCTGGCCGGTGCGCGGGTGTTTTTCGAGGTCGTGCAGCGGATCGGCGGGTACCGCGGGTACGGGGTGGTCAACGCCCCGGTGCGGATGGCCGCCCACCGCGCGCTCCGGGGTGCCGGCGCGCCCGCGGCAACGGTGGTGTGAGCACGCCGTACCGGCGAAAACCGCACGACGCGCGTGACTGCCGCCCCGGGAAGCCTTTCCCGGGGCGGTTTTCGTCGTGCGGCCGAGGCGCGGTCACCCGGGTTTTCCGCTTCCCTGCGGTGAAAAACGGCCCGGACACCTTCCTATCAGGACGACTTCTGCCGCCCGTTCGTCGGTCCCCGGTAACCGTCCGGCTACTCGGCGTACAACTCCCGGGTGGGTTTACAACGTTCCGGCAACCGCCTTGACACCGCCTGTGGTACGTACCACTCTAACCCCAACATTGGTCTACACCATTTGGGGCGCCCGGCCGCGGTGGCCGGGCATGGAAAGGACGGCATCGAGTGAAACGCTGGCTCAAGCTGGCGGCGGGCGCCGCCGCACTCACCCTCGCGACCGCCGGCTGCGCGGGTTCCAGCGGCTCGGACACGGCCGCTTCGTCGAGCGGCGCTCCCGCGCAGCTCAGCGGCACGGTCACGGTCTGGCTGATGACGGGCTCCGCGCCCAGCACGCTGACCGACGCGCTCAACAAGGAGTTCGAGACCGCGCACCCCGGCGTCAAGGTCAAGTACGAAATCCAGCAGTGGGACGGCATCCAGCAGAAGCTGACCACCGCGCTGGCCGGCGGCACCCCGCCCGACGTCATCGAGGTCGGCAACACGCAGACGCCGGCCTTCGCGTCGCAGGGCGTCCTCACCGACCTGTCGGGTGACAAGGACGGCTTCAACGGCGCGCAGTGGCTGAAGGGCCTCGCGGCGTCCGGCGAGTACGACGGCAAGACCTACGGCGTCCCGTTCTACGCGGCCAACCGCGAGGTCATCTACCGCAAGGACATGTTCGAGCAGGCCGGCGTCACCAAGGCGCCGACGTCGAACGACGAGTGGCTCGACGCCATCACCAAGCTGAAGACGAAGTTCGGCTCCGACCCCGACTTCCAGGCGCTCTACCTGCCGGGCCAGAACTGGTACTCGCTGCTGTCGTTCATCTGGGACAACGGCGGTGACATCGCCAAGGCCGACGGCAAGAGCTTCAAGTCGACCCTCGACACCCCCGAGGCCAAGGCCGGCCTGGAGTTCTACAAGAAGCTCGTCGACACCTCCGGCACCAAGGCCCCGAAGGACGCCGACGAGGCCAAGCCGCAGCAGGCGACCGTCTACGGCGCCGGCAAGGTGGCCATGATGATCGGCCTCCCGTGGGAGCTCGCGACCGCGGCCAAGACCGACGCCAGCCTGACCGGCAAGACCGGCGCGTTCGCGATCCCGAGCAAGACCGCGGGCCAGAGCGCCCCGGTGTTCCTCGGCGGCTCCAACCTGGCCATCCCGGCCAACAGCAAGAACGTGGCCGCGGCCAAGGAGTACATCAAGCTGCTCTCCAGCGCGAAGTACCAGGGCCAGCTCGCCGCCGCCGGCGTCGTGCCCGGCACGTCGACCGACACCACCGGCCTCGACAAGGACCCGCTCGGCAGCGTCATGGCGAAGGCGTCGGCCAACGGCAAGGCCGTCCCGGCCAGCCCGAAGTGGGGCGACGTCGAGTCCGGCCAGAACCCGATCAAGGACATGCTGACCGCGTACCTGACCGGCAAGAAGACGCTCGACCAGGCGACCGCCGACGCCAACGCAGCGCTCGACAAGCTCATCGGCGGATGACGGCGACCGCGAACATCACGATGCCGGCGGGGGCGACCCCGCCGGCATCGGCGCGGGAGCCGGGAGCCCCCAAGCGCCGGAAGGGCCGGTTCGGCGACCGGATCCTCCCGTACCTGCTCCTGCTCCCCGCCCTGGCCGCCATCCTGGTCCTGCTCGCCTGGCCGCTGGTCCAGGTGCTCGGGATCAGCCTCCGCAAGCTCGACATCGGCGAGCTCGTCTCCGGCAAGACCGTCTGGGTCGGGTTCGACAACTACACGAACACGCTTTCGGACCCGGAGTTCTGGACGGTCACCGTCCGGACCCTGGTCTTCACCGCCGCGATCGTGGCCGCCACCATCCTCGGCGGCCTGCTGCTCGCGGTGCTCATGCGCCACCTCGGGCCGGTCGTGCGGATCATCGTGCAGGTCACGCTGGTGCTCGCCTGGGCGACACCGGTGATCGCGACGACCACGGTGTTCCAGTGGATCTTCGACGAGCAGTACGGCATCCTCAACAAGACCCTCGACCGCCTCGGGTTCCACGGCTTCATCGGCTTCTCGTGGTTCTCCAGCGGGGCCAGCACGCTGTCGGTCATCGGGCTGCTCATCGTGTGGCAGGCCGTGCCGTTCGTGACGTTCTCGCTGTACGCGGGCATCATCGGCGTCCCGCGCGAGCAGTACGAGGCCGCCGGCATCGACGGCGCCGGGCCGTGGCAGACGTTCCGCGCGGTCACCTGGCCCGCGATCCGGCCGATCACCACCATGGTGACGTTCCTGTCGGTGCTGTGGGACTTCAACGCGTTCGCCCAGATCTGGGCGATCCGCGAGGGCGGTCCCGACGGCGAGAGCACCACGCTGGCCGTGGTCCTGTACCTCAAGGGCATCGCGGGCAACCACTTCGGCGCGGCGGGCGCGATCGCGACCCTGATGCTGATCGTGCTCGCGCTCATCACCGGGCGGTACATCCAGCTGCTGGTCCGGACCCCGGAAGGTGATCTCAAGTGAGGAAATCGCTGCCGCAGCGGATCGCGCTGTCGGTCGTCGGCGTGCTCGTCGCGCTGCTGATCGTCTTCCCGACGTACTGGATGTTCGTCACGTCGCTGCGCACGCCCGGCGAGATCCTCTCGCCGAAGTACGACCTGATCCCGACGTCGTTCTCGTTCGGCAACTTCACCACGGCGCTGGGCAAGGACAACTTCCCGGTCTACCTGATGAACAGCCTGATCGTCACGGTCGGGTCGGTGCTGTGCGCGCTGGTCGCCGGAACGCTGGCGGCGATCCCGCTCTCGCGGCTGCGGTTCACCGGCCGCAAGGGGTTCCTGGTGCTGGTCATGGTGGCGCAGCTGGCCCCGGTGTCGGCGCTGTTCATCCCGCTGTTCCTGCTGATGCGGGACGCCGGGCTGCTCAACACGCTGCCGTCGCTGCTGCTGATCTACTTCGCGACCACGCTGCCGTTCACGGTCTGGATGCTCTACGGCTTCGTCAACGGGATCCCGTACGAGCTGGAGGAGGCCGCGATGATCGACGGCTGCAGCCAGACCGGCGCGTTCCGCCGGGTGACGCTGCCGCTGCTCGGGCCGGGACTGGTCACCACGTCGGTGTTCAGCTTCATCACGGCGTGGAACGAGTACCTGTTCGCGCTGGTGTTCATCCAGGACAAGCCGAAGGAGACGCTGCCGGTGTGGCTGGCGTCGTTCCGCACGGCGTTCGCCACCGACTGGGGCGGCGTCATGGCCGCGTCGGTCATCTACGCGATCCCGGCGCTGGTGTTCTTCCTGCTCGTGCAACGCAAGCTGGTGTCCGGCGCGACCGCCGGCGCGGTGAAGGGGTAGCGGGTGACCACACCGGAGAAGCTCGCCGAAGCCGTTCTCCTGCCCGGGTTCGCCGGGACCACCGCGCCGGGCTGGCTGCGCCGCCGCGTCGCCGACGGCCTGGGCGGGGTCGTGCTGTTCGGCCGCAACGTCGTCGACGACGAGCAGGTGGCCGCGCTCACCGCGCAGCTGCGGGGCGAGCGGGACGGTGTCGTGGTCGGGATCGACGAGGAGGGCGGCGACGTCACCCGCCTCGACGTGAACACCGGGTCGTTCGTGCCGGGCCCGCTGGCCCTCGGCGCGGCCGACGACCCGGAGCTGACCACGGCGGTCGCCGCCGCGCTCGGCGAGCGGCTCGCGGCCTGCGGCGTCACGCTGAACCTGGCACCGTGCGCGGACCTGACCCTGGCGGCCGAGGACCCGATCATCGGCGTCCGGGCGTTCGGGTCCGACCCGGCGAAGGCGTCGCCGCACGTCGCGGCCTACGTGACGGGCCTGCAGAAGTACGGCGTCGCGGCCTGCGCCAAGCACTTCCCCGGCCACGGCGCCGCGACCGAGGACTCGCACGTGGCGCTGCCGGTGCTGCCGCGCACGGTCGAAGAGCTGCGGGAGATCGAGCTGGTCCCGTTCGCCGCGGCGATCCGGGCCGGGGTGCGCTCGGTGATGTCGGGCCACCTGGTGGTCCGGGCCTGGGGCGAGGAACCCGCCACGCTCAACCGCGTCGCGCTCACCGACGTCCTGCGCGGCGAGCTGGGGTTCACCGGCGCGGTGATCACCGACGCGTTGGAGATGGGCGCGGTGTCGGGCGCGTACGGCAAGCACGACGGCCTTGGCCGCTCGGCCGTGCGGGCACTGGCCGCGGGCGCGGACGCGCTGTGCCTCGGCGGCGCGGCGTTCGAAGCCGAGCACCTGGACGCGTGCGTGTCGGCGATCGTCGCCGCGGTCGCGGCGGGGGAGCTGCCTCTGGAACGGCTGGAAGAGGCGGCTTCGCGGACGGCGGCGCTGGGCACCGACCCGGCGCCGGCGTCGGTGAGCCCGGTCGATCGCCGCCTGGGGCTCGAGGCGGCCCGGAAGGCCCTGCGCGTCCAGGGTTCGCCGAAGCTGGCCGGGCCGCCGCTGGTGGTCGACGTCCAGACCGAGCCGACGATCGCGGCGGGGCCGATGCCGTGGGGCCTCGGCGCGCACCTGGCCGAGCTGGTGCCGGGAACGCGGACGCTGACGGCGACACCGGACGACGCGGCCGCGATCCTCGAGGCGGCACGGGAGGTCCGCAGCGTCGTGGTGGTGACCCGGGAGGCGCACCGCCACCCGCGGGTGCGCGAGCTGCTGGCCGCGCTGTCCACAGTGGACTACATCAGGGTGGAGACGGGGGTACCGGGACCGCCCGACGGGGACGGTCCGCGGATCGACACGTTCAGCGGCTCGTACGTCAGCCTGCGCGCGGCGGCCGAGTACCTGGCCTGATCCCGCCTTTCGGCGAAGCCCCGCTTTCCGGCGGGGCTTCGTCCGTTCCCGGCTTGCTATGGTCGATGTCCGGGCGGAGGGAGGGCGGCGGACCTTGGACGCGGGCAGGCTGACCTTGCAGGACCTGATCAAGCGGCGGCAGGCCGGCGGGTTCGTCGGGCGCCGCCAGGAGATCGGCCGGTTCGACGAAAACCTCCGGCTGCCGCTGGAGGACCAGCGCCGCCGGTTCCTGTTCAGCGTCCACGGCGACGCCGGCGTCGGCAAGTCGTTCCTGGTCAACCAGTTCCAGCGGATCGCGGGGGAGCAGGGCTGCGCCACCGCCTACACCGACGAATCGGTTTTCGACATCCCCTCGGTCATGTCGGGCATCGTCCGGTCGTTCGCCCGGCAGGGCGACCCGTGCAAGGAGTTCACGAAGAAGTCCGAGCTCTACCACGAGAAGAGGCACGAACTCGACGCGGACCCGGCGACCCCGGACGGGCTGTCCTCGGTGCTGACCCGCTCCGCCGTGCGGATCGGCCTGCGCGCCGCGGAGGACATCCCGGTCGTCGGGTCCTTCGCCAAGGAGCTCGACCGCGATGCCATCTCCAACCAGGTCGAGAAGTTCCGCGCCTTCCTCAGCGTGAAGCTGCGCAACCAGCACGACGTGCGCCTGCTGATGTCGCCGGTCGAGGAGCTGACGCCGATCTTCGTCGCCGAGCTGCGGGAGGTGGCGGCGAAGCGGGGGGTGGTGCTGTTCTTCGACACCTTCGAGCGCACCGGGGTGTTCCTCGAACGCTGGCTCCTGGACCTGCTCGACGGCCGGTACGGGAGCCTGCCGCCGAACCTGGTGCTGGTGCTCGCGGGCCAGCACCCGCTGGACGTCCACGTGTGGGGCGACTACCTGGGCATCCGGGCGGACTGCCCGCTCGAGGTGTTCACCGAAGAGGAGGCGCGCGAGTTCCTGGCCGCCCGCGGCATCACGGCGGACGAGGTGGCCGAAGTGGTCCTGGCGTTGTCCGGCCGGCTCCCAGTGCTGCTGGCGCTGCTGGCCGAGTCCCGCCCGGACAGCGCGGCGAGCGTGGCCGATCCGGGCGACAACGCCGTCGAGCGGTTCCTGAAGTGGGAGAAGGACGAGAAGCGGAAACAGGCGGCGTTGCGTGGCGCGCTGCCGAGGCAGCTCGACCGGGACGTGTTCGCGCTGGTCGCCGACGCGGCGACGCCGGACGAGGATTTCGCGTGGCTGCGCCGCTTGCCGTTCGTGACCGAGCGCGCGACCGGCTACCGGTACCACGACGTGGTCCGCGACACGATGATCCGCACCCTCCGGCGCCGCTCGCCGGCGGAGTGGCGGGAGCGCCATGGGGCGTTGGCCGAGTACTTCCGGACGGCTTGTGACGCTCTCGGACTTGACGAAGGGGCTCGTTGGCAGGACGAGCGGTGGCAGGTGCCGGCGGTGGAGGAGCACTACCACCGGCTCTGCGCAGGTGTGACGGGCGCGGTCGCGAGCGTGCTGGCAGCTTTGGTGGAGACGATGTGGTCGCGGGCCGATCAGGCCGGGCGCTGGGTGGCGATGATCCGCCAGGCCGGTGCGGACTCGAGCTCGGAGCAGCTGACGGCCCTGGGGACCCGGCTGACCGCGGCGACGGCGGCCGACGGCGACGAGGCCGTAGTGGCCTTGCTGACCTGCTTGACGGGCGAACCTGTGTTGCCACGCACGGATCGGCGAACGGCGTACAAGCAGCTCATCCAGCTGTACCTGCGCCGGCGCGACTTCCCCCGTGTGGTGGATGCGTTCACCGCCCTCCTCGAAGACAGGCCGGACGACCGGTGGGCGCTCGCGGGACGCGGCAGTGTTCGTCGCCTGATCGGCGAGTTCGAGGAGTCGCTCGCGGATCTCACCCGGGCGGTCGAGCTGGATCCAGCGTCCGCTTGGGAGATCGGACAACGGGGACAGACCCTTCACGCGTTGGAACGGTACGAGGAGGCGTTGGCCGAGTTCGGCCGATCACTGGACATCGATCCGGGCGTAGCGGACGTGCACCGCGCACGCGGCGAGACGTACCTGGCCACGAAGCGGTACGAGGAGGCCCTGGCCGGCTTCACGCGCGCACTCGAGATCGAGCCGGACGTCGTCTGGACGCTCTGGTCGCGCGGACGCACCAACCGGGCGATGGAGCGGTACGAGGCGGCCTTGGCCGACTTCACCCGGGCAATCGAGCTCGAGACGGATGCCGATTCGGTGCTTGCCTACCGTGGCGAGGTCTACTACGCGATGGAGCGTTACGCGGAGGCGTTGGCCGACTTCACACGCGCGATAGAAATGAACCCGGAAAACGGCTTGGCGCTCAGGCGCAGAGGGCTCACACATGAGGCTTTGGGCCGGTACGACGAGGCGTTGGCCGACTACACCCGCTGCTTGGAGATACACCCCGATTCCGTGGGGGTTCTCGAGCGCCGCGCGGTGGCCCACCGCGCGGCGGAGCACTATGCGGAGGCGTTCGCGGACCTTGCCCGGGCACTGGAGCTGAAGCCGGACGCGGAGTGGATCCTCGGTATTCGCGGCGAGATCCATTACAGGCTGGGGGACTACGAGCAGGCACTGGCCGACCTGACCAAGGCGATCGAGCTCAGCCCGGACTACGTCTGGGCGCTCGACATGCGCGCCAGGACCCACCGAGCGATGGGGAATCACGCGGAGGCGCTGGCGGATTTCGGGCGGGCCGTCGAGATCGACCCGATGGCCGACTGGGTCTTCGTGGATCGCGGGGAGACCCACCATCTCATGGGAAGTCTTACGGAAGCATTGGCCGACTACGACCGAGCAATCGACGTGAACCCGGAGTTCTCGTGGGCGCTGACGAAACGAGCGTTGACCTTGCGGCTGCTGAAACGCGAAGAAGACGCGGTCGCCGATCTCACCCGTGTCCTCGACATCGTGCCCGACAGCCCGGAGCGCTGGAGGATGCGCGGTGAGCTCCAGCACGAGCTGGGGCGTTACGACGAGGCGCTGGCCGATTTCACCCGGGCGATCGATTCCGACGCCTCGATGGCGCGGGCGTTCTGCTGCCGGGGCCGGACCCATCAGTCGCTGAAGCGGTATGCCGAGGCGTTGGCGGACTACGACCGAGCCCTCGGGATCGATCCCGGGTTCGGGTGGGCGGCCAGCCTGCGGGGGCAGCTTTACCGCAGGCTCGGACGGTTCGCGGAAGCGTTGCCCGATCTGCGGCGTGCGGTCGAGCTCGACGCGGAGGGGTGGGATCACTACCAGCTGGGCCTCCTGGCGCTGGCGCAGGGCAGGGCGTCGGCGGCGAAAGAACTGTTCTCGACAGCGGCGAGGGCCGAGGATGTCGAGGACGGTGAAGAGGCCGCGTTGCTCAACCTCATGACCTACCACCTCGCGCTCGGGGACGAAGATCAGGCGCAGTCCCGGCTCGAAGCGGCGCTGGTCCTGGCTCCCTCGGTGGGAGATATCCGGGACGTTCTGGAAGACCTCGAAGACCTCGCCACCCTCATGCCGGTACCCGAGCGCTTCGCGACCACGTTGCGCGCCGAACTCTGATTGTCCTTTTTGCCGTATCTCCAGACGCCGCCCCGGCTTTTGTACGGGGCTTGTATCGGTGGGCGCCATTCTGTCCGCACACCACGACTGGAGGACGGACAAATGAGAATTCGGATCGGGAAGCGTGCGGCGGGCGTCGTCGGCATCGCCGCGTCGATCGTGCTGGTCGGCGCCACCCCGGCCCTGGCCGCGACGGGCACCGTGCACACCGACTCCGGCGCGCCGCTCACCGTGCGCTCGGCGCCGAGCACCAGCGCCACCTCGGCCGGCACGGTCGCCGACGGCACCGCCGTGGACATCGACTGCCAGACCACCGGCGAGACGGTCACCGGGAAGTACGGCACCAGCAACATCTGGGACCACGTGCCGGGCGGCTACATCACCGACACCTACGTCTACACCGGCTCCGACGGCCGGATCGCGCCGGACTGCACCGACGTGCCCACCGTGCCGACCGAGGTGTGCTCCACCGCCGGCCTGGGCGACCCGAACACGTGCGCGCAGGCGGTCACCAAGGCGAAGTCGCGGATCCACACCACCTACGACTCGTCCTACGACGGCTGGTGCGACCGCATCAACGCCCAGAACTACGGCTTCACCGCGAGCGGCTCGACCACGGCGTACGTGCACTGGACGCAGATCCCCAGCCAGTACAAGCACCCGGGCAGCCTGGACGTCCCGGCGGGCGGCCTGGCGTTCTTCTCCAACGGCGGTGCCGGCCACACGATGATCTCGATCGGCGGCGGCAAGTTCCTGTCGAACGACATCAACGGCTCGGGAACCTACACCGAGACGACGATCGCGCAGATCAAGAGCAAGTGGGGCCAGACCTACCTCGGCTGGTCGCAGCCGTGGTTCAAGGTGAACCACTGACCCGCTGAGGCGGGGAGCGGGTCTCGCCGGCCCTGGGGCGGCGAGACCCGCGCCGGGCGGGGTGCCGCCGCCGAGGTTCAGGCCCGGCTGCGCTCATGGCACGCAATCCGGCGTTGTCCACCATCCCCGGGCAGCGCCGTGAAGCGGCCGGCTTCACGAGGTGCCGGCCACCGATGATCCCGGTCGGTCCCTGCCCGCCTCCCCCGGGCAGGGACCGGTCGCGGTGGTCAGCCGCCCGGTTTCATGCGGTGCAGCACGAAAATCCCGCCGATCGGCGGACGGTCACGGCGCTCGTGGTCGGTCGCCACGTATTCGTCCAGGACCGCCAGGATCCGGCGGTCCAGCTCCTCGATCTCGTCGGGGGACAGGTGCAGCAGGAACTTCTCGTGCACCGCCACCGACTCCGGGCCCGCCGCCCGGATCTCCTCCTGGAAGATCTCGATCGGCGCGAACCGCGTCTCCGCGTCGGCTTCGGCCAGCGGCCCGTCGAGCCACCACGTCTCGCCGTTCGACTTGTACGGCTTCTCCAGCGCTCCGCTCGGCCCCGTGCGGACCGGCGCCGGTTCCAGCAGTCCCGCCGCCACCAGCTGCCGGACGTGGTGCAGGACGGTGCCCGGGTCGCGGTCGAGGCGGTCCGCCAGCTGCTTGTTCGTCAGCTCCTCGACCAGGCACAACCGCATGATGCGCAACCGCAGCGGGTGGCCGAGGGCCTTGGCCTCCTCGGGCGTCGCCGGGCGCCGGCGGCGGGGTTCCGTCATGAGCGGAGCGTAGTCCATCGATGGGATCCGGTCACATCGATGGAGAAAACCCCATCGATGTGCGATCCTCCATCCATGACCACCGTGTTCTGGCGGCTGTGGACCGCCGCCGGCCTGTCCAGCCTCGCCGACGGGGTCCTCAAGGTCGCCCTGCCGCTCGTCGCGGTCGGCTACACCCGGGAGCCTGCCCTCATCGCCGGGCTCGCCTTCGCCTTCAGCCTGCCGTGGCTGCTCCTCGCGCTGCCCGCCGGCGCGCTGGTCGACCGGCTCGACCGACGGCGCGCGATGCTCGCCGCCAACCTCGCGCGCGGCGGGCTCCTCGCCGCCGTCACGCTGCTGACCGTCTTCGGCGCGGGCTCGATCTGGGTGCTCTACGTCGCCGCCGTCGGGGTCGGCTGCGCCGAGACGATCTACGACACCGCGGCGCAGTCGATCGTGCCGCAGGTGGTGGGGCGCGCCCAGCTGGCCCGCGCCAACGGCCGGATGTTCGCCGCCGAGCAGACCGCCAACGAGTTCGCCGGCCCGCCGCTCGCCGGCGTCCTGGCCGCGGCCGGGGTCGTCGCCGCGCTCGTGACGCCGGTGGCGCTGTGGGCCGTCGCGGTCGCGGCCCTGCTGCTCGTGCGCGGCGGATACCGGATCCCGCGCGAGGGTCGCACCACCCTGCGCGCGGACATCGCCGAAGGCCTGCGGTTCCTGGTGCGGCACAAGGTGTTGCGGACGTTCTCGCTCATGGTCGGCACGTTCAACTTCGCCACCGGCGCGACTTTCGCCGTCCTCGTCCTCTACGCGGTCGGCCCCGGCTCGGCGATGGGGCTGTCGGCCCCCGCGTTCGGCGTGCTCATGGCCACGAGCGCCGCGGGCGGGCTGACCGGTTCGCTGGTCGCCGAAGCGGCCGAACGCCGCCTCGGCGGGATCCGCGCGCTGTGGATTTCGTGGCTCGTCGGCGGGCTTTCGGTCGGCACGCTCGCGGTGACCGCGAACCCGTACGCCGTCGGGGCGGGCTTCTTCCTCGGCGGCGTGGGGGTCATGGTGTCCAACGTCGTCATGGTGTCGCTGCGCCAGCGGCTCACCCCGGACCGGCTGCTCGGCCGGCTGAACAGCAGCCACCGCCTCGTCGCGTGGGGAACGAAGTCCCTGGGTGCCCTCGCGGGCGGCGCGATCGCCCAGGCGGCGGGGCTGCACGCGGTGTTCGTGGTGATGGCGGTGCTGGCGTTCGCGGTCGTGGCCGGGCTGCGGGTGGTGACCGAGGAGCGTCTCGGTCAGAGCGAGTGCGTCTCGGCGTAGGCGGTCCAGACCTTCTTCGGCACGCACATCCGCCAGGCGTCGAGGACCAGTTCGCGCATCTCGTCGGCGTCGATCGCCGCGAGCCGGCACCGCACCCACTGGTAGCGCAGGTCGGACGGCTCGGGCATGAGGAACTTCTCCGGTTCGCCGGCGACCAGCGCGTCCCGCTGGTCGCGGGGGTAGCCGAAGCCCATCACGGTCTCGTCGCGCGACAGCGCCACGAACACGATCCGCCCGACCCGGAACTTGGGCCGGTCCCGCACGACGGCTTCGTAGGCGCGGGGCAGCGTCAGCGCGAACGCGCGGACCTCGTCACCGGTGACCACACCGGTCAGTAAACCGCAAAAGCCGGCGACGCGGGGGTGCACCCGCGCCGCCGGCTTCGGCGAACGTCACGCCCGGCAGGTCCGGCCGCGGTTCACGCAGTTGACCAGCCCGTTCATGATCCGCTGCGACATCACGTTCGCGAAGTCGTCGTGGTCGGAGAGCGGGTTGTGCTTCTCCTGCGGGAAAGCGTCCACTTTGTACTGCTTCTTGACCTGGATGTCGTGCGGGATGTCGTAGGTCAGCGAGATCTGCAGCTGCGGAACGGCCTTGAACCCCTTGGCGCACCGGCCGAACTGGTCCGGGAACACGATGTGCGTGCGGTGGTTGGCGCTGTCGGTGTTCTTCCCGTCCCAGCAGCTCGGGAACGTGTGGATCCGCTTGACCTTGCTGTTCGGCGGGCAGATCGGGTACTTGTCGGTGAGGCGGTTCTCGAACCCGGAGCACGTCCAGCTCGCCCGGGCGTTGGCCGGCCCGTTCGTGGACTGCTTCGCGTCGCCGTAGAGCACGCGCAGGAACTTCGGCATCGCCACGACCTTGCCCACCGGGCTGCCGCGGAAGGTGATCTGGACCTTCTGCGGGCGCAGGATCTTGCCGTCGTTGCCCGGCAGCTCGTTGTTCTCGTCCTGGCCCGGCAGCGCGCCGCCCGCTGTCGTGCTCGGCGGCGGCGTGGGCGTGCCGGTGTCCTTGCCCGGCTTCGGCGCGCACGGCGCGAGGCCGCCGAGGTCCTGCGGCTTCGGCGCGAACCGGCCGATCGCGATGGCGATGCGGTCGATGATCGCGGCGCGCCGGTCCTTGAGCGGGTTCAGGATCGCGTTCTGCACGAAGTTCTGGCCGCCCTGGCCCTGCGTCGCGGCGATGCGCTGGTTGGCCTCGTCGGTCTGCGTGTCGAGCTGGTCGAGGTTGCTGTCGACCTCGGCCATGGCCTGGTCGGGCACGTCGGCGAGCTTGCTGGCGACGTCCGGGCAGGCGACCTGGACGGTCTTGGCCTCCTGGTCGGCCTGCGCGCGGTCGCCGTCGGGCTTCTTCGCGGGTTCGTTCTTCTCCTCCTCGCCGGTGTCGATGCGCACGACCGGCCAGAAGTAGGCGGACTTGTCACCGTTGCGGCAGGTGGTGCCCGCCTTGACGAGGCTCTTGTTGTTCGAGTCGGCGTTCGTCGAGAGGTTGCCGACGTAGTCGTGCAGGTGCTGGGCACCGTTGCGGACGCCGGGCTGGGCGATGAAGTTGTCCGGGTTGAAGTGCTGGTTCTCGTTGCGGCCGCAGTCGACGGTGAAGGTGCCGGTCGACGCGCCGTAGACGGGGCGCGGGTCGAACTGGTTCGGCTGGACCTTGAGGATGTCGACGAAGAACGCGGGGTTCGCCTCGTCGGCGCTCGCTTCACCGGTGTTGCCGGTGGTCGTCGCGACGACGATGCCGCCGACCGCGATCGCGAGCGCGAGGCCGCCGGTCGCGATCTTGGTTCTGCGGGAAATGCGATGGCGCCCTTGGGTGCGGGACATGGATCCTCCGGGGTGTCGGGCTGGCGGGAACGCGCGACACTGGCGGTGCGAGCCCAGGCTCGTACGCACCAGGTACTGCGTCGGCGGGACGGAACGACGCCCGCGCCGGCCACCGACCCGACATCGGTGGGTGCGCGGCCACCTGCCCGTGGCCACGCCGTCAACCGGCTGGTTATCGTTCCGTGATGGAAGCTACACCGGGGTTTGACACCGGGCAAGAAGGTATTTCCGGCAATCACGAACTGTCATTCCGGGTTCCTGTCTGCGTAGTCGTGTGGGTGCGCGAAAACGCGCCGGAAATCGAGGAAGAATGGCGTACGCGAAAAACGCGGGCGCGACGGCCCGCATCCGGATCACGCTGGATCGCCGCGCGTGTCCCTCTCCGGCGTACTCGGCTGTGCGGTCATCCTGGGCCGCTGACCGGGGCGTTGTCCAGCTTCGCCGGGTGTGGCGAAAAACTTTGAACCGATCCGAACCGGCGTCCGTATCCCTGGGTGAGACCCTTCGAATGCCCGCCGGCCGAATAGGCTTCGTGCGCCCATTTCCGCGGGCGTGGAACAGTTGTCAGCGCAGGGTGGCCGGGATTGCCGGGATCGCCGCCAATGCCGAATCCAGCCGGTGGCCGACCGCGATCCCCACCTGGTCGCGCAGCTCCGCCAGCTTGTCCACGTCGATGCCCGTCGCGATGCCTTCGCGGTGGAAGAAGTCGACCAGGTCGTCGGTCGCGACGTTGCCCGACGCCCCCGGCGCGAACGGGCAGCCGCCGAGGCCGCCCAGCGCCGAGTCGAAGCGGCGGATGCCGAGCGTCAGCCCCTCCCACGCGTTGGCCGCCGCGCGGCCGTAGGTGTTGTGCAGGTGCAGGCCCAGCGGGACGTCCGGCAGCTCGTCGCGCACCGCGGCGACGGTCGCGCGCAGCTGGCCCGGCCGCGCCGCGCCGATCGTGTCGGCGAGGTGGACGACCCGCGCGCCCAGCTTTCCCAGGCGGGCGGCCACGTCGGCGGCGCGGTCCGGGTCGGTGTCGCCGTCGAACGGGCAGACGAACGCCGTGGCCACCGAGGCTTCGATGGCCACGCCCGCCGCTGTGAGCAGCGACGCGCACCCGGCCAGCCGGTCGAGCGCCGCGTCCGTGGGGACGCCCGCGTTGGCCGCGCTGTGCCCGTCGCTGGCCGAGACGACCAGCCGCACCGACTTCGCGCCGGCCTCGATCGCCTGCCGGGCGCCCCGTTCGGTGAACACGAGGGTGTGCAGTGCCGCCGGGAGGTCCAGCAGCGTCCGCAGCACCTCGCCGGTGCCTGCCATCTGCGGCACCCGGCGCGCGGAGACGAACGACCCGACCTCGAGGGAGCGCACCCCGGCGTCGACGAGCCCGCGCGCGAGCCGCACCTTTTCGTGGGTGGGCACGGTGATCGGCTCGTCCTGCAGGCCGTCGCGCAGCACGACCTCGGTGAGGAGGACTTCGGTCATCAAATCACTCCAGACTCGCGGAGGCGGGCAACCGCCTCGCCGGTGACGCCGAGCTCGGCGAGCACGGCCTCGGTGTGTTCGCCCAGCTCCGGCCCGAGGGCGCGGGTCCGGCCGGGCCGTTCGGTCAGCGCCGGCACGATGCCGGGGAAGGTGACTTCGGCGTCGAGGCCGGGCACTCGATGCCGCTCGTGCATGCCGCGCGCGGTGAAGTGCGGGTCCTTCGCGATGTCGGCGGCGGTCAGGATCGGTCCACACGGGACGGACGCCGCCCGCAGCGCCGCTTCGGCGGCCTCCTGGGTGAGCGTCGCCGTCCACGCGCCGATCGCGTCGTCGAGCAGCCCGGCGTGGGCGACCCGGCCGGCGTTGTCGGCGAACCGCGGGTCGGCCGCCAGGTCGGCGCGCCCGACGGCGGCCATCAGGCGCCGGAAGATCGCGTCGCCGTTGCCGCTGACCACGATGTACTTGCCGTCGGCGCAGCGGTAGGTGTTGGACGGCGCCACCCCGGGCAGCGCGGAGCCGGCCGGGCCGCGCGTGACGCCGAACGCGTCGTAGTCCGGCAACAGCGACTCCATCAGGGAATAGACGGCTTCGTACAGCGCGACGTCGACCACTTCGCCCGGCGTGGCGCCCGGCTCGCGCTCGCGGCGGAGCAGGCCCATCAGCGCGCCGATCACCGCGTAGAGCCCGGCGACGGAGTCGGCGAGGCTGACCCCGACCCGCGTCGGCGGCCGGTCGGGGTAGCCGGTCAGCGCGCGCAGGCCGCCGATCGCCTCGGCGACGCCGCCGAAGCCGGGCCGGTCGCGGTAGGGGCCGGTCTGGCCGTAGCCGGAGACGCGGACGACCACCAGCCGGGGGTTGCGCGCGCGCAGCTCGTCCGGGCCGAGGCCCCAGCGTTCGAGGGTGCCGGGGCGGAAGTTCTCCAGGAGGACGTCGCTGCGGGCGGCGAGCGCGCGGACGAGGTCCTGGCCCTCCGCGCGCCGCAGGTCGACGGTCACCGAGCGCTTGTTGCGCCCGAGCGCGCGGAACAGCAGGGACGTGTCGCCGTCGTGCAGCCGCCAGCGCCGGAGCTCGTCGCCGGTGCCGGGGCGCTCGACCTTGACGACGTCGGCGCCGAAGTCGGCCAGGAGCCGGCCGGCCGTCGGCGCGGCGATGAAGTTCCCCAGTTCGACCACCCGGAGGCCGGCGAGGGGTCCGGTTTGCTGACTCATGCCCGACTCCAAACCACTATGTGAGTTACAAACCCAGAATACGGGCGAGTGTCGGGGAGTCAACAGCGTCGAGCCTGGATAGACTGTGCGGCACACCACGGCACGGGGCGGGGCGATGGCAGAGGAAGAACGCAGCGGCACGACGCCGGTGCTGGTGCTGAGCAAGTTCAAGCAGATCCTCGAGTCGTTCACGATCGACAACCCCGAGCTGACGCTGCAGCAGATCACCCGGTCGACCGGGTTGCCGGCGAGCACCTGCCAGCGGCTGGTGCACAACCTGGTGCGCGAAGGGTTCCTCGACCGGTACGACGACACCTACCGCGTCGGGCTCGGCCTGGTCCGCTGGGCGGCGCCGGGGACGTTCGGCCTCGACCTGGTCCGGCTGACCCGGCCGGTGCTGCAGCAGCTGCGGGACGAAACGGGCGAGACGGCGTGCCTCTACGTCCGTGACGGCGCCTACCGCACGGTGATTTCGCTGGCCGAGTCGCGCCACCCGGTGGTCCGGCTGTTCGTGGTCGGCATGGTGATGCCGCTGCACGCCGGTTCGGCCGGGAAGGTGTTCCTGGCCTGGGACAAGCTCGCGGTCAAGGACGCGATCGGCCACGGCCTGGCCCGGTTCACCCCGCGCACGGTCGTCGACATCGACCTGCTGACGGAGCAGCTCGGGCAGATCCGGCAGGCCGGCTACGCGGTGAGCTTCGAGGAACGCGACCTCGGGGCGGCATCGCTGAGCGCGCCGGTGTTCGGGCTGAACGGCGAGGTCAGCGCGGCGATCGGGATCGGCGCGCCGACGCAGCGGTTCACCCCGGCCGACGTGCCGCGGCTCGCGCCGATCGTGGTCGAAGCGGGCAGGCGCGCCTCCGAGCGGCTCGGGTACCGCCCCGGCGTCGAGCGGGTCGCCGCTCTCTGATCCATCCTGTCTTCGCGACGTGCCGGGCACGCTCGCGCCCTTGACGCGGCCAGCTGTCCGTCACATTATGAGTTGGCCAACCACATCGTGGAGAAGTCAAAGGAGACGACGGATGGCGAACATCCCCGACGCCGCAGTGCCGGACACCGGCACGATCGCGGGCCGGCTCGACCGGCTGCCCATCACCCGCACGCACCGCCGGGCCACCGTCGCCGTCGGGCTCGGCCTCTTCTTCGACTTCTACGAGGTCTTCCTGACCGGCGTGCTGAGTTCGGTGCTCGTCGAGGAGTTCTCGCTCACCAAAGCCGAGCTGCCGCCGCTGCTCGCGTCGACCTTCGTCGGCATGTTCTTCGGCGCCCTGCTGCTCGGCCGCCTCGCCGACCGGTTCGGCCGCCGCGGCGCCTTCCTGCTCAACCTCGGGCTGTACTCGCTGTTCTCGCTGCTCGGCGCGTTCAGCGGCAGTGCCCTCATGCTGCTGGTGACGCGGTTCTTCGCGGGCATCGGCCTGGGCGCGGAGCCGCCGCTGGCCGACACTTACCTCACCGACCTGCTGCCGGCCCGCAAGCGCGGCCGGTTCATCGCGTGGGCGTACACGCTCGCCTTCTGCGGCTTCCCGGTCGTCGGCTTCCTCGCCCGCGGCCTGACCGACCACGAGATCCTCGGCGTCGCCGGCTGGCGCTGGCTGTTCGTGATCGGTGCCCTCGGCGCGGGCGCGGTGTTCCTGCTGCGGCGCGGCCTGCCCGAGTCGCCGCGGTGGCTGGAGTCCGTCGGCCGCACGGAGGAAGCCGAGCACCTGGTGACGGGCATGGAAGCCGAAGCCCGCGGCACCGCCGACGCGACGCCGGCCCCGCCGCGCGGCGCCACCCGCAGGCGCGCGGCCGCGCCGGTGCGCGAGCTGTTCGGCCCCGCCCTGCGCCGCCGGACCGGCATGATGGTCGTCTTCCACGTCCTGCAGACGCTCGGCTACTACGGCTTCGGCACGCTCGTCCCGCTGGTGCTGGCCGCCAAGGGGTACGCCGTCTCGCAGTCGCTGCTGTTCGCCGCGCTGACCTACCTCGGCTACCCGGTCGGGTCCGCGCTGTCGCTGCCGATCGTGGAACGCGTCGAGCGGAAGTACCTCGTCATCGGCTCGGTGCTGGCGATGGCGGCGTTCGGCATCGCCTTCGGCTACGCGGGTTCGATGACGCTGATCCTCGTGTTCGGCTTCCTCTACACCGCGACCAGCAACCTGTTCTCGAACGCGTTCCACATCTACCAGGCCGAGATCTTCCCGACGGCGCTGCGCTCGACGGCCTCCAGCGGCACCTATTCGCTGTCCCGGCTGGCCAGCGGCGCGATGCCGTTCGTGCTGGTGCCGCTGCTGAACTCGCACGGCCCGACGACCCTGTTCCTGGTCGTCGCCGGGGCGCTGGTGGTGGTCGCGCTGGACGTGGCGGTGCTCGGCCCGCGCACGACGGGCCGGCGGCTGGAGAGCGTCAACGACGAAGCCGCGCCGCTGCCACGATGATCGCCGCCGCCTCGCCGGCCGACCACCGGGCGGTGTCGACGACGAGCCGGTCGCGGGTCCAGGTCTCGTACTCGCGGCCGGTGATCTCGGCCCAGGTGGGCGGGACGTGCCCGGGGATGCCGGTGTCGCGGGTTTCCGCGCGGCGGCGGTGTTCGGCTGGGTCCGAGCAGACGATCTCGGCTTCCAGCACGTGCGCGCCCTGCCCGAGTCCGGTGTCCCGCCAGGCGTCGCGGGTGACGGCCAGGGGATTGACGCACTCGGCGATCACGCTGACCCCGGTGCGCAGCAGGTCGGCGGCGACCTCCCGGGCGACGACGTACCCGACCGGCCCGAGCGGCTGCGTCAGGGCGGTGGTGCCGACGATGGCCTGCTCGATCGTGTCGACCCGCAGGAAGGAGAACCCGGTGCGGCGGGCGGCCTCCGCGGCGACGGCGGTCTTGCCGGTGGCGGGCAGGCCGCCGACGACGATCAGCAGCGGCGGCACCAGGCCATGATCGCACGGCGGCTCCGGGGGGAACGCCGGATCGGAGGAGGCCAAGTCCCTCGATCCGGCGGTCCCGGTCCGCCGCCCGCGGTTCAGGACGCTTCGGGCTTCTGGGCCAGCAATCCGCGGCGCAACGTCGTCAGCGCGCGGTGCTGGGCCACCCGGACCGCGCCCGCGCTGCTCAGCCCGACCGCCGCCGCCGTCTCCTCGGCCGAGAGGCCCAGGATGATGCGCAGCACCAGGATTTCTCGCTGGCGCGGCGGAAGCGTGTCGAGCAGCCCCTCCGACCAGTCCAGGCCCGCGGCGCGCTCGACCTCTTCGCCCGTCGGGTCCGGGCCGGTCCAGCGGTCCGCCGGCGGCTCGGCCACCGGGCTCGTGCGGTCGCGCGCCCGGCGGCGGTGGAAGTCGGACACCTTGTGCGCCGCGATGCCGAACACGAACGCGAGGAAGCCGTCGGCCTCGTAGCGGTAGCCGGGCAGTGCGCCGACCACCGCCAGGAGCACGTCCTGCGCGCAGTCCTCGGCGTCGGACGACCCGTCCTGCCACGTGCCGAGCCGCCCGAGGCAGTAGCGGAACACCATCGGCCGCAGCGCGCGCAGCACGCCCGCGACCGCGGCGCGGTTGCCGGTCATCGCGGACCGGACCAGCTCCGGGTCGAGGCCGAACGTCGCGGGTTCGCCCGCGGCGGACTGCGGCGGCATCGGATCTCACCTCTTCTCGGCGACGGACCGTCACGACGCTAGGTCACCCCGCGTGGTCGCGACACCGGCCGGGCGGCCGCCACGACCCGGGTCTTCCGGCCCTGGCGCACCTGCTGCCGGTGTGCGTGCCGGGCCGGTGCGGCGGCGGCCGGGCCGAACGGCCCTACCGGCCTCCCCGGCCCAGCGATCACGCTGGTGGCCGGGGATTTTTCACAGGAGAAACACAGGGAACGCGATGGTGGACGACGTGGGCTTCGGACTGCTGCTGGACCGGCAGCAGTGCCTGGCCTTGCTCCGGACGGCGAACCTCGGCCGGGTGATCTTCACCCACCGGGCCATGCCCGCGGTCCGGCCGGTGCGGTTCGCGGTCGTGGACGACGCCGTCGTGTTCGCCGTCCCCACCGGCAGCCCCCTCTACGCGGGCGCGCGCGACGCCGTCGTGGCCTTCGAAGCCGACGACTTCACCGCCGACTTCGGCACCGGGTGGTACGTCAGCCTGCTCGGCCGCGCCACCGAGTCGCCGGTCGACGACGCCGGCGTCGCCTGCCTGTGCCCGTGCCCGGCGCTGTCCGGCCGCCGGTTCCTGCGGATCCCGGTCGAGGCCATCACCGGCCACCGCATCAGCTGCCACGCCGAGTAACAAAGCCACTCCGCCGATCGACCCACCGGATGGACGAACCGGATTGGGCCGACACGGGCAGTCGCCTGTGGGACCCTTGACGGCCCGAGGACACCCTCGGGATCGGACGGACACGGGGTCGGCGGGAAAGTGGCGGACGAAATCGGCATGCCGGCGATCCTGGCCGCGGTGGCCGGGATCGCGCGGGAGCTCGAGGTGCCGGCGGTGCTGGGAACCGCGGTCACCGTGGTGTGCGACCTGGTCGGCGCCCGGCACGGGCGCGTCGAGCTGACCGGCCCCGACGGCGGGGTCGCGGAATACGGCCGGGCCGCCGGCGACGGCGTGGTCGAGCTGCCGGTGCGGGCCGGGCCGAAGGTGTTCGGCACCTTCCGGGTCGAACCGGCCGCCGGCCGCGAGTTCGGCCGCCGCGAACGGGAAGTGCTGGGGGCGCTCGTCGCGGCGACGGCGATGGCCGTCGACAAGGCCGTGCTCGTCGACCAGATGCGCCGGCGCGAACGCTGGCTCGAAGCCTCCTACGACGTCACCCGTGCCCTGCTCGCCACGAAGGACCTGCACGCCACGCTCCGGCTGATCGCCGAACGCGCGCGCGTCGTGGCCGGCGGCACCGCCGGCGCGATCGCGCTGCCCGACGGGCCGGGGCAGCTCGTCTTCGACATCGTCGAGCCCCCCGGCGAGGACGCCGACCGGCTCACCGGCGCGACCGTGCCGACCGAGGGGACCGCGACCGGGGTCGCGTTCACCACCCGCCGCCCGGTCGTCGTGCGCGACTACGGCGAACGCGTGCAGGAACAGCAGCGCGACCGAGCCGGCTCGATGCCGGCGATGATCAAGGACCTGGACTCGGCGATCTCGGTGCCCCTGATCGTCGGCGACGAGACCCTCGGCGTGCTCGTCGTCGCCAAGTTCCGGGACAAGACGCCGTTCACCGAAGCCGAAGTCCAGCTCGCCGAGACGTTCGCCGGTCACGCCGCGCTCGCCGTCGAGTTCTCCCGGGCCCAGGACGCGCGCCAGCAGCTGGCGGTGTTCGAGGACCGCGACCGGATCGCCCGCGACCTGCACGACCTGGTCATCCAGCGGCTGTTCGCCACCGGGCTCGGGCTGGAGGGCGTCAGCAGGCTGATCGCCGACCCCACGGTCGCCGGGCGCGTCGCCGGGTTCGCCCAGGACCTCGACGGCACGATCCGCGAGATCCGCAACAGCATCTTCTCGCTGCAGGCGCCCGCACAGGCCCAGGGCAGCCTGCGCGCCGAGCTGCTGCGGGTGGCCGTCGACGCGCGGGACACGCTGGGCTTCGAGCCGCGCGTCGGCTTCGACGGGCCGCTCGACGCGGCGGTGCCGGACGCCGTCCGGTCCGACCTGATCGCGTCGCTGCGCGAGGCGCTGACGAACGTGGCGCGGCACGCCGGGGCGACGTCGTGTTCGGTCGAGGTCACCGTGGACGCCGCCGGCCGCCGGCTGGCCCTGGCGGTGCGCGACGACGGGACGGGGCCGCCCTCGGGGCCGGGCCGGGTGAGCGGGCTGGGCAACCTGGCCGCTCGTGCGGCGCGGTGGGGCGGCAACTGCGTGCTGGCGGCCGCCGACGGTGGCGGCTCGCGTCTGGAATGGACCGCGGAACTGCCGGCGCGGACCGGCGAGCAGGGGAGTGGGCGATGACGATCTCGGTGTTCCTCCTGGACGACCACGAGCTGGTCCGCACCGGGCTGAAGACCGTCTTCGAGTCCGAACCGGACATCGAAGTGGTCGGCGAGGCGGCGACCGCGGCCGAGGCGCTGGTCCGGATCCCGCAGTCCCGCCCGGACGTCGCGATCCTCGACGTCCGGCTGCCCGACGGCCAGGGCGTCGAGGTGTGCCGCGAGATCCGCTCGGCGATCGCGCCGCCGCCCGCGTGCCTGATGCTGACGTCCTATTCGGACGACGACGCGCTCTTCGGCGCGATCATGGCGGGCGCGGCCGGGTACATGCTGAAGCAGGTGTCGGGCCGGTCGCTGGTCGACGCCGTCCGCACGGTCGCCGTCGGCGGCTCGCTGCTGGACGCCACGCTGACCGCGTCGGTGATGAACAAGCTGCGCGGCGCGGACGTGGCGGCGCCGGACCCGCGGTACGAGCAGCTCAGCCCGCAGGAACGGCGGGTGCTGGACCTGGTCGCCGAAGGGCTGACCAACCGGCAGATCGCCGAGCGGTTGTTCCTGGCGGAGAAGACGGTGAAGAACTACGTGTCGTCGGTGCTGCACAAGCTCGGGGTCGAGCGGCGCACCTCGGCGGCGGTCTACTTGTCGCAGCGACACGCCGACGGCGGCCGTTCAAGCTGATCGCACGCCCACTCGGCGCAAACCCGTGGGGCATCCGACGTATCTGACCGCGAATGCGATACACCTGTCGGGTGACGCACGGATCCGCGTGCGCGACAAGAGGGGACGGCATGTCGGGGTTGTCGAGCGGGGACTATGTCACGCAGCAGATCCGGGCGCTGGCGAGAGCCGTGCGCAGCGAAGGGGCCGGCGGGGTCGGCACGCGCAGCTTCCAGCTGGCGGAGCACCTGGCGGCGGAGGGAGGCGTCCACCGCGGCGACATCCTGACGGCGACGGCGACGCTCCTGGCGATGACGGCGTGGTGCGACGGCGAAGCCGAGGCGGCCCGCCGGTTCGCGGAGCTGGCCGGTGAGAACGACGTCGAGTCGCGCGAGCTGGTGGGGCACCTGCTGTGCCTCGAAATCGGGGCCGAGGAGGGGTGGCTGCCGGAGGAGCAGGCGGAGGCGCTGCTGGAGTACGCCCGCCGCGCGCGCCGCGGCGATCTGGCCCTGCGGGTCCGGGCGATCGCCGGCTCCCGCGGCGGACGCCACCGCCGGGACAACTGACGGTCGCGGCCGGCTCGGGAGGGGAGGGGCGGGATCAGCCCGGCGCCGGCGACGACGAACGCGTCCGTCAGGCGTGCACCCCGGTCAGCGCGAAGAACTCCTGCCGCGTCTTGGGTTCCTCCCGCAGCAGGCCGTGCAGCGACGACGTCACGGTGAGCGCGCCGGCGGCCCGCACCCCGCGCAGCGACATGCACAGGTGCTCGGCTTCGATCACGACGCCGACGCCCTTGGGCGCGAGGTGCTCCTGCAGCCAGTCGGCGACCTGCTTGGTCAGCCGCTCCTGCACCTGCAGGTCGCGCGCGAACATCTCGACCACGCGGGCGAGCTTCGACAGCCCGAGGATCCGCTCGCCGGGGAGGTACCCGACGTGCGCGACGCCGCGGAAGGGCAGCAGGTGGTGTTCGCAGAGCGACTGCACCGGGATGCTCTTGGCCAGCACGAGCTCGTCGTAGCCCTCGTCGTTCGGGAACGTCGTGAGCCGGAAATCGCGCGGCTGCAGCATTTCCGCGTAGGCGTGGGCCACCCGCCGCGGCGTGTCGCCCAGGTGCTCCGAGGAGGGGTCCTTCCCCAGGGCGCGCAGCAGGTCCGCGACCGCGCGTTCCGCCGCGGGCAGGTCCATCGCGTCGCGATCGTGGACGACGCCCAGGTGTCGCAGCGGCACCGGCTGGCTGACGGGTTCGACGGTCACGGGGGCCTCCTTCTAAAACCAAGACGAGCCGACGTTAGAAGCCGGTGCGGGTTTTCGTCAACGGTTGTTTGTTTTAGAGTGCTCAGATGCACAAGTCCCAGGCCGGCGCGCTGGCCGCGGTGGCGGCGCTCGACGAGCCGACGCGCCGCCGGCTGTACGAGTACGTCGTCCGGCGCCCGCGCCCGGTGAGCCGCGACGACGTCGCCGCGGCGCTCGCCGTGCCCCGCGCGACCGTCGCCTTCCACCTGGACCGCCTGGTGGAGGAGCAGCTGCTGACCGTCGAGTACGAGCGCCGCAGCGGCCGCACCGGACCGGGCGCGGGCCGCCCGGCCAAGCTCTACCGCCGGTCCGACCGGCAGGTGAGCGTGTCGGTGCCGGAGCGGCACTACGAGCTGGCCGGGGAGCTGCTCGCGTCGGCGATCGAGGAAGCCGACGAGACCGGCGGCCCGGCGCGGGAGATCCTGGGCCGCCGCGCCCGCGAGCACGGCGCGGGACTGGCCGTTCCGGACGTCGTCGCCGCGCTGGAGGAGCACGGGTTCGAGCCGCGCTCCGAAGGCGACGGCGTGCTGCTCGGCAACTGCCCGTTCCAGCGGCTGGCCCGGGCCCACCCGCGACTGGTCTGCGAGATGAACCTGGGGCTGGTCGAGGGCCTGCTCGACGGCGCGGGCGAGCGTCGCCTGCGGGCCCGGCTCGACCCGCGGGCCGGGTTCTGCTGCGTGCGCCTCGCGCCCGCCTGAGGTCAGCCGCAACGCGGTCAGCTGTGCCGCGCGAGGTCTAGCGCGGGAGGAACGGGAGGACGGACAGGAAGGCGCCGAAGCCGACGAGGGCCGCCGAGGCGACGCGGTGGAGGTGACGGCCGCGCAGCCGCCGGGCCAGCCGGGTGCCGAGCAGGGTTGCCGCGCCCGCCACGGCGCCCAGGGCGCTGCCGAGTCCGAAGTGGACGGACCCGTGCGACGCGTAGCCGAGTGTCGCGAACCCCACGAGCGGCAGCTGGATCAGCTGGCCGGCGGCGATCGTCGGCAACGCGGGGACCCCGAGGGCCAGCAGGACCGGGACGAGCAGGACGGGCCCGCCCGTCCCGGTCAGCGCCGACCCGAAGCCGACGGCCGCGCCGACGGCGACGGCGGCGGGGGCCGGAAGCTCGCGGGATTCCCGCGGGCGCGCCCACAGGGTGAAGGCGCCGGAACCGGCGGTCACCACGGCGAGGAAGAGCCACAGCGCCGTCGCTGGGACGACGCCGTTCACCAGCGCGCCGGCCGCCGCGGCCGGGGCGGCGCCGAGCGTGAGCCACCCGCCGAAGCGCCACGGCACGGCCTGGTGCCGGGCGTAGGCCGCGGTGCCCACGGCCCCGGTGAACAGGAAGCACCAGCTGCTGGTGCCCGCGGCGGCGTGGATGTCGAGCCCGGCGAGCCAGGTCAGCGCGGGCGGCAGCAGGACGCCGCCGATGCCGATCAGCCCGATGAAGACCCCGACCGGCACCGCCAGCAGCAGGACGGCCACCACGGCGCCGACGCTAACACGCCGTGATGTGCCCTTCAGGGGCCGTTATTCGGCGGGAACCACCCCGAGCCGCGCGGCCACGCCCGTGGTGATCGCGCTCGCGCCGATCTCCGTGCCCGGCTTGATCCACGGCTCGTCCGGCTCCGCGCCCGCGACCTCGCGCTCGCCGATGAACTGCCCGGTCACCGGGTCGATGATCAGCTGCCGGATCTCGTGCGGGTCGTCGAGGCCGACGGCGACGCCGGTGCGGCCGTCGAGGTTCGTCTCCGCGGCCAGCACCGTCATGCCCGGGATCTTCGCCAGCGCCCGGTACCACTGCCCGCGCAGCTCGGCCGGCATCACGCCGGCCCGGAGCAATCTCGATGCCGAAGTGGACCATCGCCGGGGCGTCGAGCCGCGCGGCAGCGCGGCGTAGAACGCCGGGCTGTCCCAGTCGCCCGGGTCGTCGCACTTCTTGGCCGGCTTGGACTTCGGGAAGAAGTCGCCGCAGCGGCCCTGCCACTGCCCCTGGTCGGTCTTCGTGACCTCGGGCACCGGCGCCTGGGACTGCGGCACCGAGCCGCCCAGGAACTTCCCGGTGGCCAGGATCTTGCGGTTCTCCTGCCAGACGTCGTGGGCGTCGGCCGGGATCCAGCGGTCGATCCGCTGCTCCCACAGGTACGTGTACCCGGTCGTGCCGACGGGCTGGTCGGCCGTGCCGACGCTGAGGTCGGCCGCCCGGTTCAGCACCTGCGCCGCCGACATCAGCTCGATGCCGGGCCGGTTCGCGGTCGGCGCGGCGCTCGGCGGCGCGGCCCTCGAGACGCACGGCGATCCACCGGCGGGACCGCTTCGGCCGCGGCGCGACGACCGCGGGTGCGGCGTCCAGTTCGGCCATCAGCCGTGCCCGGGCGGCGGTCAGGTCGGCGGGTGCCGTGCGGGCGTCGCGGTGGAGCAGCTCGAGGGTTTCGTCGAGCTCACGCATGGGGGGTTCTCCTCGGTGGGGACGAGCAGGGCCTGGAGGCGGTGGCGGACGCGGTGCAGGCGCGAGCGCACCGTGCCGGCGGGCACGCCGAGCGCTTCGGCGACCTCGGCCGGTTCGAGCCCGGCCCAGGAGGTGAGCAGCAGGATGTCGCGGTCCTGTTCGGACAGCGCAGCGAGCTCGCGGGCGAGGACGCGCAGGCGCGCGGCCGCGTCGACCCGGCCCGCGACCGCGGTGTCGTGGTTCTCCTCCGGTCGCTCTTCGGCGCCGGCTTTGGCCGTCAGCTGGAAGCCGCGTACCTCTTGGCGCAGGTGGTTGCGCAGCAGGTTGGTGGCGATCGCGGCGAGGTCGGGCCGGTCGAGCCGTTCCACGATTCTGGTCACGCTACTGGTTGTCGTAACCCGCTGCCCGCGTCCCCGTCCGCCCGCCCGGGTGAGACGCAGGACACAACGGACGAACAGTGGCGGGTCGTGCGGACAACAAGGGGTATGGAGTCGCGAGGCGCGGTGCTGCTGGCCGGGACGTGCGCGGGTGTGGTGGTGGCGATGCTGGTGGCGGCCGCGGCGGTCCGGCCGCCGGCGTCCGTCGCGCCGCCGGTCGCGCCGCCGGTCACGACGAGCGTGGCCACGACGGCGACCTCCGCGCCGCCGGAGACGACGGCGAAGCGCCCGCCGACGACCCGGGCGCGGGTCGGCCGGGCCTGACGCGCCCGGCGTCCGCCGCCCGCGGGCCGTTCGGCGGTACGGTCTTCCCGGTGGTCACGCGGCGCGAGGTGAAGGGGGCCAGGGTGGTGGACCGGGCGAAGCCGGGGGAACAGGCCAGGACGTCGGCCCCGGGGCCGCGGCAGCCCAGCCTGGCCGACGTCGCCGGCATGGCCGGGGTCTCGCACATGACCGTCTCGCGCGTGGTGAACGAGAGCGGGCCGGTGCGCCCGGAGACCCGCGAACGCGTCCTCGCCGCCGTGCAGAAGCTCGGGTACCGGCCCAACTCCGCCGCCCGGACGCTCGTCACCGGCCGGTCGGGCACCCTCGGCGTGGTCGCGCTGGAGTCGAACCTCTACGGGCCGGCGAGCACGCTCTACGGCATCGAGAACGCCGCGCGGGAGGCCGGCTACGGCGTCGCGATCTGCAGCGTCACCCGGCCGGGCCGGACGTCGATCGGCGACGCGGTGGAAAGCCTGCGCCGCCAGGCGGTCGAAGGAATCGTCGTGATCGCCCCGCACGTCACGGCCGGGCGGGCGCTGGCCGCGGTCCCCGGCGACATCCCGGTGGTCGCCGTCGGCGGCGGCGAGTCGGCGCCGGTGCCGGTGATCTCGGTCGACCAGTACGACGGTGCCCGGCGCGCCACCGAGCACCTGCTCGCCCTGGGGCACAAGACGGTCTGGCACCTGGCGGGCCCGGAGGACTGGCTCGAGGCCCGCGACCGCGAACGCGGCTGGCGCGAAACCCTGGAGCGGCGCGGCCTGCGGGTCCCGGCGGTCGTGCGCGGCGACTGGAGCCCGCGGTCGGGTTACGAGGCGGGCCGGGCGCTCGTCGGCAAGCGCGGGCTCAAGGCGGTGTTCTCGGCCAACGACCAGATGGCGCTGGGCCTGCTGCGCGCGTTCACCGAGGCCGGGATCCGGGTCCCGGAGGACGTCCAGGTGGCGGGCTTCGACGACGTTCCCGAGGCGGCGTACTTCACCCCGCCGCTCACGACGGTCCGGCAGGACTTCATCGAGGTCGGCCGCAAGACGTTCGGGCTCCTGGAAGACCGGATGGCGGGCGGCGACACCGGCGCTCGGCACCTGGTGCCGGCCGAGCTGATCGTCCGGGAGAGCACCGGCCCCCGCTGAAGCGCCTTGGTGCGTCTGACGCATCGACGGTCACATCGGGCGCTGGTGTTAGCGCTAACACGACGTCGGCACTGATCCATCCCGGTGTTGTATCTTGACCGCTTCTGTGTGATCGGCAAAGGATCGTGTTCGGTTCAGCGTCGTTCCTGGAGGTCCCCGCATGCGCGCCGTCGTCCGGACCCTGCTCGTCGCCGTGCTCGCGTTCGTCGGGATGACCGTCCCGCAAGCCACCGCGGCGCCGCCGAAGGCCGCCCACACCGTCACCTACGACGGCTACTCCTTCCTCGTCGACGGCGCCCGCACCTACCTCTGGTCCGGCGAGGTCCACTCCTACCGCCTCCCCAGCCCCGACCTCTGGCTCGACATCTTCCAGAAGATGAAGGCGGCCGGCTTCAACTCGACGTCCCTCTACTTCGACTGGGGCTACCACTCGCCACGCCAGGGTGTCTACGACTTCAGCGGCATCCGCGACCTCGACAGACTTCTCGACCTGGCCCAGCAGACCGGGCTCTACGTCATCGCGCGGCCCGGGCCCTACATCAACGCCGAAGTCGACGGCGGTGGCTTCCCGACCTGGCTGTCCACCACCCCCGGCCACACCCGCAGCGCCGACCCGGTCTACCTGAAGTACTCCGACGAGTGGCAGACGCAGATCGACCGGATCATCGCGCGCCACCAGCTGACGAACGGCACCGGCAGCGTGCTCGCCTACCAGGTCGAAAACGAGTACTACAACGGCAACGCCGACGGCCGCGCCTACATGAAGCACCTCGAGGACAAGGCCCGGGCCGACGGCATCACCGTTCCCCTGGTGGGCAACAACAACGGCACCTTCAACGCCGGCGAAGCCGCGCTCGACGTCGACGCCGCCGACTCCTACCCGCAGGGCTTCGACTGCTCCAATCCCACGCGCTGGAACGGCGTCCCCGACATCAGCTACGACCACGTACCCGGCAAACCGCTGATCACCGCCGAGTTCCAGGGCGGTGCCTTCGACCCGTGGGGCGGCCCCGGCTACGAGAAGTGCGCCCAGCTGATCAACGACCAGTTCGCGAACGTGTTCTACAAGCAGAACATCGCGGTCGGCGCCACCGGCCAGAGCTTCTACATGCTGCACGGCGGCACCTCCTGGGGCTGGAGCGCGATCCCGCAGAACTACACGTCCTACGACTACGGCGCCGCCATCACCGAGGGCCGCCAGTTCGACCCGAAGTACGACGAGGACAAGCTGATCGGGTACTTCACCCAGTCCGTCGCGCCGTTGACCAAGACCGACGGGCTCGCGAGCGCGCCGCTGACCGATCCGGCGCTCACCGACACCGCGCGGATCAACCCCGACACCCGCACGCAGTTCCACACCCTGCGCCACACCGATGCGACGTCCACCGCCACCAGCACCACCACGATGGCGCTCGACCTCGCCGCGCACGCCGGCTACACCTACGACGACCGCGCCACCGAGGTCGGCTACACCGGCACCTGGAGCCACGTCGGGCCCGAGGTGAACTACACCGGCGGCGACTACCAGCACACCGAGTCGTTCTCCGAAGCCACCGGGGACAGCGTCAGCATCCCCTTCACCGGCACCGGAATCCGGTGGGTGACGTCGAAGGACGGCAACCACGGCATCGCCGACGTGTACCTCGACGACGCGAAGGCCGGCACCGTCGACCTCTACGCGGCGAGCAAGCAGAACCAGGTCACCGGCTACGAGGTGCGCGACCTGCCCGCCGGCGCGCACACGCTGAAGATCGTCGTCACCGGGCAGAAGAACGCGAGCGCGGCCGGGACGTTCGTCGTCGTGGACGCCGTCGACCTGCTGAGCGGCAGCGGCGACCGCTACCCGGTCGTGCCGCAGCAGCCGGGCACCGGGATCACGCTGAACGGCCGCCAGTCGAAGATCGTCGTCGCCGGGTACGACCTCGGGCGGACCCGCCTGCAGTACTCGACGTCGGAGCTCATGACGAACGCGGCCATCGGCGACCGCGACGTCGCGGTCCTCTACGGAGACAAGGGCGGGGCGGGCGAAACCGTCCTGCGGTTCGCGCAGCAGCCGTCGGTGCGGGTCCTCGGCGGCGCCGCGACGTCCACTTGGGACGCCGCCCGCGGCGACCTGAGACTGAACTACACCCACGACGGCCTGACCCGCGTGCTCGTCACCGCGTCCGGGCAGCGCCCGCTGCTCCTGCTGCTCGCCGACAAGGCCACCGCGGCGACGTTCTGGCGTCAGGACACCGCGGCGGGCCCGGTGCTGGTCCGCGGAACGCACCTCGTGCGGACGGCGGCCGACGACCACGGCACCCTCGCCCTCACCGGCGACACCGGCACCGACGGCGCGTTCGAGGTCTTCGCGGCCGAGAAGTCGTTGTCCTGGAACGGTTCCCGCGTCGCGGCACAGCCGACGTCGAGCGGCAGCCTGACCGCCGCCGCGCCGACCGCGAAACCGGTGACCCCGCCCGCGCTGACCGGGTGGAAGCACCAGCAGGAATCGCCCGAGAGCCGGCCGGGCTTCGACGACTCGGCGTGGCCGGTGGCCGACAAGGACACCAGCAACAGCTCGACCGCGCTCGGCACGAAACCCGTGCTCTTCGCCGACGACTACGGCTTCCACACCGGGAACACGTGGTACCGCGGCCGGTTCACCGGCGACGGCAGGCAGACCGGGATCACCCTGTCGAGCCAGAGCGGCGGCCCCGCGGGCGCGTTCTCGGCGTGGCTCAACGGCGTCTTCCTCGGCAGCTCGAAGGATCCCCAGCACACGTTCCCCTTCCCGGCGGGTTCGCTCAAGCAGGGGGAGAACGAGATCTCCGTGCTGACCGTGAACATGGGCCACGAAGAGGACTACGGCGCCAGCAACGGCAACAAGGCCGCGCGGGGACTCACCTCGGCCCGGCTCACCGGAGCGCCGCTGACGTCGGTGACCTGGCGGCTGCAGGGCGTCCGCGGCGGCGAGACCGGCCTCGACCCGGTCCGCGGCCCGCTGAACACCGGTGGGCTGTACGGCGAGCGCGCGGGCTGGTCGCTGCCCGGCTTCCCGGACGGGAGCTGGACGCCGACGTCGCTGCCCGCGAAGGACACCGCCCCGGGAGTCTCCTGGTACCGCACCACGGCGGACCTCGACCTGCCGCGCGGCCAGGACACTTCGCTCGGCCTGACGATCACCGACGACCCCGCGCGGCAGTACCGGGCGCTGATCTTCGTCAACGGCTGGCAACTGGGCCAGTACGTCAACTACCTCGGGCCGCAGCACAGCTTCCCGATCCCGGCCGGCGTCCTGAACCCGAACGGGCACAACACGATCGCCGTCGCCGTGTGGAACCTCGACGGCAGCACCGGTGGCCTCGGCAAGATCGCGTGGACGAACTACGGCAGCTACTCCTCGCCGCTCACCGTGCGGCGGAACGCCTCGCCGGGCTTCGACCCCGTGCGGTACGCGATGCCGGCCGCGCCGGCGACGACCGTCTCGCTGACCGCGCCGGACACCGCCTCGGGCGGGCAGCGGTTCACCGCGTCGGCCACCGTCCGGGTGGCGGCGGGCGCACCGCCGGCGACCGACGTCAAGCCGGTGCTCACCGCGCCCGCCGGGTGGACCGTCGGAACGGCGTCTCCGCCTTCGGTGGCGAAGATCGACGGCGGCCGGGCGGCGACGTTCACCTGGCCCGTCACCGCTCCCTCCACAGTGGACACCTCGGCACTGGGGGTGGCGGTGGCCTACCGCCAGGCCGGGCGGCCGGGTTCGGCCTCGGACGAGCGGATCGTCGGCGCGGTACCGCCCGCGCCGCCGGCCGGGCAGGTCGCGGTCAGCTCGCTGCCCTTCCTGACCGCGACCAACGGCTGGGGCCCGGTCGAGCGGGACACCAGCAACGGCGAGGCGAACGCGGGCGACGGCAAGCCGATGACCATCGGCGGGGTGGCGTACGCCAAGGGCCTCGGGGTCCACGCGGCGAGCGACGTCCAGCTGTACCTGGCCGGGACGTGCACGCGGCTGACGGCCTCGGCCGGCGTCGACGGCGAGACCGGCACGGGCGGGAGCGTGAGCTTCAGCGTCGCGGCGGACGGCGCGACGAAGGTGACGACGCCGGTGGTCCGGGGCGGCCAGGCGGCCGTGCCGATCGACGTCGACGTCACCGGGGCCCAGGTCCTGGACCTGCTGGTGTCCGACGGCGGGGACGGCAACGGCAACGACCACGCGGACTGGGCGCTGCCGACGCTGACCTGCGCTACGCCGCCTGCCGGGTGAGCTCGGGCACGGGCCGGAGGACGAAGGTGGCGCGGACCTCGCGGCGTTCGCGCCACAGGTGGTACAGCGCCAGACCGAAGATGATCGAGCCCACGACGTTCGCGACGAAGTGCCACCAGACGCGGTAGGTGGTCAGGCCGGGTCCCGGGTCGATCAGGCCGAAGAACGTGGACAGGCCGATCGCGCGCGAGCCGGCCGCCACCGAGAGCGTCAGGACGAGGTGCTCGAGCCCGTGCAGGCCCTGCATCCAGACGCCCGTCTTCGCCCAGCGGCGGGCGCGGGTCTTCGAGGCCCGTCGCGTGATCACCATGACCCCGGCCAGCCCGGCCAGGAAGATGAAGTTGCCGGTGAGGTGCAGCAGCTCCATCCCGAACGTCGGCCGGCCGGGCAGGAGCAGCTGCAGGCCGTTCGCGAGCCCGGTGCCCCACGGTGTCATCCACGCCGGGGAGTTCGGGTGCCCGAGCCAGTAGCCGGCCTGCGCGACGTGCTCCTGGACGTGCCCGAGCTGGCCGAGGACACCGGCGCCGATCACCGCGACCGAGCCGCGGTACACCCACGGCCGCACCGGCCCGCGGTTCGCGTACGCCAGCACCCCGACCGCCGTCCACATCGCCAGCGCCCAGAGCACGAGCAGCGTCGCGCCCGCGACGTCCCAGCCGGACATCGTCCCCATCGGCATGGTCATGGCCGCCTCCCGTCCGCGTCCCGGCCAGGCTAGCCGCGGAACCGGCCGCCGAACGTCTTCGTCCGTGCGGCCGGAAACCGGGCAAATGCCTGCACCACAACGGTTTTCTGCTCAAGACAGGACAAGCCGGACGGCCAGCGCGGTGATCACCGCGCTGGAGGCGAGGGCCGTCACCAGCCGGCCCCGCCGCCCGGTGAGGACGCGGCCGAGCAGTGCCCCGCCGCCGGCGAGCAGTGCCTGCCAGCTCGCCGAGGCGGCGAACGCGGCCAGCACGAACACGACCTGTTCGAGCACCGACACGGCGTCGCCGGCGCGGTCGCCGACGACCAGGGCGGTGAAGTAGACGACCGTCGTCGGGTTCACCAGCGTGATGCCGAGCAGGCTGACGTAGGCGCGGCCGGGCGCGAGCGGCGTCACCGGCCGGGCGGCCGGGTCGCGGTGCGAGCGCAGCGCCAGCACGGCGCCGCGGACCGCCAGCACGACCAGGACCGCGGCCGAGACCAGCCGCAACGGCCCGGCGACGGGCGCGACGACCCCGGCGATCGCGGCGCCCCCGAGCACCGCGACCAGCGCGTACACCCCGTCGGCCGTCGCGACGCCGAGCGCCGCGGCCAAACCGGTCCGCAGGGACGTGCGTGCGGTGAGCGCGACGAGGTAGGTCGCCACGGCGCCGACCGGGATCGCGATGCCGTAGCCGGCCAGCAGGCCGGCGAACAGCGCGCCCGTCACGGCACCGGGGTGATCGACCTCCGCGGCGGGCACGGCTGCTGCTGGACCGGCGCGGTGGTCGCGGCGACGGTCGGCAGGAGCGGCGTGCGGTGAGAGGTCATGCGCAGATGGTGTAGCCGCGGGCCCGGCTGGGCAACCGGTTTTCCAGCCGGTGCGCACCGGGCGCCTGTGCTTGAATCGGCCGGGGGACCGGCCGACGCGAGAAAGGGTTTTCACGATGCGGGTCGACCTCAGCGGGAAGACGGCCCTGGTGACCGGGTCCACCCAGGGCATCGGCTCGGCCATCGCGGCGGGGCTCGCGGCCGCGGGCGCGCGGGTCGCGATCAACGGCCGGAGCGAGACCGGCGTCGCGAAGGCCATCGCGCGCCTGAAGGAGGACCGGCCGGACGCCGACCTGGTGCCGGCGCCGGGCGACGTCTCGGACGAGGCCGGGGCGGCGCAGGTCGTCGAAGAGGTGCCGGACGCCGACATCCTGGTCAACAACCTCGGCATCTTCGGTGCCCGGGAGCCCCTCGACATCACCGACGCCGAATGGCGGCGCTACTTCGAGGTCAACGTCCTGGCGGCGGTGCGGCTCACCCGCGCCTACCTGCCCGGGATGACCGAGCGCGGCTGGGGCCGGATCCAGTACATCGCCAGCGATTCCGCGGTCGTGATCCCGGCCGAGATGATCCACTACGGCGTGTCGAAGACGGCGCTGCTCGGGGTTTCGCGCGGGTTCGCCAAGCACGCGGCCGGCACCGGGGTCACGGTCAACGCCGTGATCGCGGGCCCGACGCACACCGGCGGCGTCGAAGACTTCGTCCACGAGCTGGTCGGCACGGACCTGCCGTGGGAGGAGGCCCAGCGCGAGTTCATGAAGAGGTACCGGCCGCAGTCGCTGCTGCAGCGGCTGATCGAGCCGGAGGAGATCGCGAACCTGGTGGTGTACCTGAGTTCCCCGTTCGCGTCGGCGACCACGGGGGCGGCCGTGCGCGTCGACGGCGGCTACGTCGACTCGATCGTGCTGTAGGCCCGCTCCCGCCCGGGCGCACGGGGGAGGCCCGGGTGGGAACGGGGGTTTTGGGGCCGGTACGGGGGCCGCCTCGCGGCGGAAGGCACGACACGGCTCCTGCGTTACCGGTATTCCGTGAAGGCAAGGGGTGAGGCCCGGGGGCACCGCCGTACCGACACCCGGTACAACGCTCGGGCGGTGCTGGTGTTCCGCGGGCGGGAGTGACGTGCGTCGCCGCCGTCCGGGGTACCCCGCGCAGGGGTCGCCCGGTCGAGCGCGCCGGCTGTCGCGTCCGGCGCGCGTCGGTCATGATCGACTTCATGGATCGGATCGAGACACCCGCGAAACCCGCCCGCGGCCTGCGCCGGGTGCTCCTCGCCGCGGCGACGGGCGCGTTGCTCGCCGCCGCGGCGTGGGTGGCGCTCTGGCTCGCCATGCACCTGTGAGCTACGGCGTGACCGAGATGTTCGTCAGGCCGGACTTGGCGTTCGTCACGGTGTTGGACGCGTACACCACGTTCGGGTTCGCCGCGCACTTCGAGACCGAGCTGATCTTGATCGCGTAGGCGCCGACGCCGCCGAGGTCGGACTTGTTGTTCCGCCACACGTTCCCGCAGCCGTTGTCGAAGGACGGGGACGTGCTCGTGTTGTGGTTCTCGTAGCCGTTGGCGAACACCCCCGGCGCCGCGAACGTGCCCGTGTTGTTCTCGATCGTGTAACCGATGCCCTTGACGTCGATCCAGGAATCCGCCGAGTTCTCGCCGGAGATGCCCCGGCCGTCGAAGGTGTTGCCGCGGATCACCCCGGCGAACGTGCCTTCCTTGACGTCGATGGGCTCCGCCGCGATGAACGGGCCGATGTGGTTGTCCAGCACCTGGATCCGGTCGCCGCGGTCGACACCGCCGGAGTTGCCGTGGCAGGACCAGTTCGAGGTGGCCGAGCCGAGGTAGACGCCTTCGCCGTAGCCCGGCTGCACCAGCCCGGTGTAGGTGATCGTGGAGTTCTTCAGGACGCTGTCGGCCGACGAGCGGCGGAAGTGGATCGCCTCCTCGTCGACGTGGTGGACGGTCACGCCGTCGATCGTCGTGTGCGGCGAGTTGTCGACGACGATGCCCTTCTTGGACTCCTGCACGGTGAAGCCGGTCAGGTTCCAGTACGGCGCGCCCGAGAGCCACAGGCCGTACCCCGAGTCCCAGCCCGCCGTCGGCGTCGGGCAGTCCGGCGCGTCGCCGCTCGGGCCGTCGTTGATCAGGACCGCGTTCGCCGGGCCCGAGAGCGTGATCGGCTTGGCCGCGGTGCCCGCCTTCGTCGTGACGAACGAGCCTCGGTAGGTCCCGGCCGCGAGCTTGATCGCCTGTCCGGGTGCCGCGTTGGCCAGCGCGGCCTGCAACTGGGCGGTGGTGGAGACGTTCACGGTGTCCCCGGCCGGCGGGGGAGTCGTGGTGGTCGTGGGCGGTGGCGTCGTGGTGGTCGTCGGCGTCGTGGTGACCGGGCCGCCGCCCGCGCACGCAAGCCCGTTGACCGTGCAGCCCGAAGGCAGGCCCGATCCGGTGACGGTGAAGCCGAAGTCCGCGGTGGCGCCGGGCTCGACCGTGCCGTTGAAGCCGGCGTTGGTGAACTTGTAGTGCTGCCCGCTCCGCGTCTTGACCGAGCTCCACGAGCTGGTCACCGCCGTGCCGGCCGGCAGGTCGAACTCGACGGTCCAGCCGGTGGCGGGCGCGTCGCCGCGGTTGGCGATCGTGTAGCCGCCGCCGTAGCCGCCGGTCCAGACCGAGGTCTGGGCGAAGGTCGCGGACAGGCTCGCCGCCGCGGCCTGCGCGGTGACGGCGCCGGTGAACGCGAGCGCGGCGGAAACGATGGCGGCACCGAGCAGAAGGGCACGACTTCGTGGGGACACCGAAGGCCTCCGGAGAAAGGGACAGCGGAGGTGTTGCGGCGGACACCCGGACTTCCCCTTTATAGGTGACCTCGCCGAGACTCGTCAATCGGCTGAATGATTGTCACGTATGTGAATGATCAGCCGGTGACGCTCGGGGCCCCCGTCTCGAGGTGCCCGCTGAACCGGCGGAGGAACTTCGGGTCGGCGTCGAGCGTCGCGGACAGGTCGTACCAGCCGTTCCCGTACGCGACCGGGTTCCAGTCGTCGGTCACCGTCTGGCCCGCGGCCAGCGAGTACGTCCACGGCCCGTCCGTGCGGTAGTGGTTCGCGGTGATCGTGACGCGCACGGCCGTCGTGCCGGTGTTCCGCATGGTCAGCCGCAGCTTGTTCTCCGTCGTGTAGCCGCCCAGGACGTCGACGCCCGCGCCCGCGCTGTTCGCGTCCCCGGCGAGGACCCAGCGGAACCGGTTGGGCCCGTGCACGGCGACGCCGTACTTGCCGCCGCCGTAGAGCTGGATCCGCCAGGTGTCGCTCACCTGCGCGCCGGGCGCGAGGTCGTAGGGCCACGGGCCGTCGGTCTGGCCGTCGTTGCGGTAGGCCGTCAGCTGCACGGCCGCGGTGCCCTGGTTGACGAACGTCGTGGTGAGGATCTTGCGGTCGGCGCTCAGCGCCGTCGTGACCGACGGCCGGTAGGGGAGCGCGCGGGCCGGGCGCGTGCCCGCCTCCTGCACCGGGAGCTGCTGCTTCCCGGTCGCCGGCGGGGCCGGCTTCGGCAGCTTCTTCTGGGTGTCGTCGGCCTGCTTGCGCAGCACCGCGGTGTCCGGCAGCAGCGGGATCTGCGTGACCGGGGCGCCGAAGTCGAAGCACGTCGTCAGGTCGCCGCAGATCGCGCGCCGCCACGCGCTGATGTTCGGCTCGGCGACGCCGGTCCAGCGCTCGAGGAACCGGATCACCGAGGTGTGGTCGGTGACCTCGGAGCTGACCCAGCCGCCGCGGCTCCACGGCGAGATCACCGTCATCGGCACGCGGGCGCCGAGCCCGATCGGCTTGCCGCCGACGTACTCGCCCGCGGTGCCGGCCGGCGCGATCGGCGGGGCGACGTGGTCGAAGAACCCGTCGTTCTCGTCGTAGTTGATGAGGACCACTGTGGACTCCCAGAGCTTCGGGTTGGCCCACAACGCGTTCAGCACGGTCTGGGTGTACGCGGCGCCGTCCACCGGGCGGGCTTCGGGGTGCTCGCAGTAGCCGTAGGGTGCGACGACCCACGAGACACGGGGGAGCGAGCCGCTCGCGCAGTCGGCCTTGAACTCGGCGAGGACGTGGTTCACGTCCTTGCCCTGTCCGGAATCCGGGCCCCACGTCTTGAACACACTGGCCCGTTCGGACAGCTCCGACCCGTAGTCCTGGTGGTAGGCCTTGAACAGCCACAGGGGGTTGTCGCCGTAGTCGCCGACGAACGAGCCGCTCGCGTCGCCGACCTCCTTGTTGGCGTAGACCTTCCACGAAACACCGCGCTGCTGCAGGCGTTCCGGGTAAGTCGTCCAGCTGAAGACCGGCTTGTAGTCGGCGGGGTTGTAGTTCGCCGGCCCACCCGCCTTGCCGTCGGCGTCGATCGTGCCCGTGAACAGGTAGAGCCGGTTGGGCGTGGTCGGGCCCTGCACCGAGCAGAAGTAGTGGTCGCACACCGTGAACGCGTCGGCGAGCGCGCGGTGGAACGGGAGGTCGCCGGAGTCGAAGTAGCCCATGGTCAGCTCGCCCTTGGCGGCGACCCACGCGTCGTTCGCGCCGCCGGCGATGGCCTGGTGCTGGTCGGTCCACCCGTGGCCGAGGTCGCCGAGGTCCTGACCGTCCACTTTGGTCGTGTCCACCCGGAAGGGCAGCAGGTACTGCCCGTCGGCGCGCCCGGAATCGGGCTGGTGGAAGACGTCCAGGCCGTTCGGCCGCACGATCGCCGAGCGGTCGCCGAAGCCGCGGACGCCCTTCATCGTGCCGTAGTAGTGGTCGAAGGAGCGGTTCTCCTGCATGAGGACCACGACGTGTTCGACGTCGGACAGGCTGCCGGAGACGCGCGGTTCGGCGAGGGCTTCGGCCATCCCGGGTGGCAGCGCGCCGAGGGCGCCGGCGGCGGCGACCCCGCCGAGGAAGCTGCGTCGGGTGAGCTCGTGCGGGTCGGCCATCTCGGGAGCCTCCTGGGGACCTCGGCAGGGCAGCGTCAGCGTAGGGACCCGGAGCCGCTCGGTGACACCGACGAAGGTACGTAATCACCCAGCGTGAAGTTCACGAGCTGTTCGGTTCGTGGGCCGCGGCCGTGACACTTTCCGGTGACCCGGAGGTGAACGCGGTCCGGACGGGGAATCTTGATCAGCACGAAGCCCTGGCACGCAGGGAGATTGCGGAGGGAGAGCACGATGAAGACCCGAATCGCTTCCTGGGCGGCGGCCGCCGCGCTCACGGTTTCCGCGGTGGTCGCCGCGGCGGCTCCGGCGTCGGCCGACCCGGTCCCGGGCAACGCCAACCAGTTCTACGCCTACTGCTCGGTGGACCTGCTCGGCGTTCCGCTGGCGTGCACCGAGACCGACGTGGCCCACGCGACGCACATCTGCCAGTACCTGGCCACGCCGCTGGGCGTCGGCCTCGACTGCATCCAGCGCTGAGCGTTGCCCGAAAGTACCCGGTGGTCCGGACCATCGGGTACTCGTCGGAAAATGTCCGACCGGATAGCCTTGTTCTTCGCCACCGGCCCGTTCATACTTTGTTGCGTTCGACAACAAATAGGGTGCCGGTGAGCCGCCAGCCGTCGCCCGCGGAACGGAAGGGGCGACGACGATGTCGACCAGGAACTCCGCCCGATGGCGGCGGACCGCCCGCCTGCTGGTGGCGCCCGCGGCGCTGCTCGTGGCAGGCGCCGTGGTGACCGCACCGCAGAGCCAGGCCGCGCCGGCCCGGACCTTCGCGAGCTTCAGCGACGACTTCGACGGCCCGGCGGGCAGCGGGGTCGACGGCTCGAAGTGGGTCCACGAGACCGGCGACAACGTCAACAACCACGAGCGCCAGTGGTACACCGACGGGACCGCCAACGCGGCCCTCGACGGCCAGGGCCACCTCGTCATCACCGCGAAGAAAGAGAACAGCGGGAACAACTGCTGGTACGGCGCCTGCGAATACACCTCGGCGCGGCTCAACACCTCAGGCAAGTTCACCGCGTCGTCCGGGCACGTCGAGGCCCGGATGAAGCTGCCGCGCGGGCAGGGCATGTGGCCCGCGTTCTGGATGCTCGGCTCCGACATCGGCAGCGTCGGCTGGCCGCAGTGCGGCGAGATCGACATCATGGAGAACGTCGGGTTCGAGCCGACCACCGTGCACGGGACGATCCACGGCCCCGGCTACTCGGGCTCGGGCGGCATCGGCGCGCCCTACAGCGGCCCGAACTTCTCCGACGACTTCCACACGTACGCGATCGACTGGTCGCAGGACAAGATCGTGTGGTCGGTGGACGGCAACGCCTACCAGACCCGCACGCCGGCCGACGTCGGCGGCAACCAGTGGGTGTTCAACCACGACTTCTTCGTGATCCTGAACCTGGCGGTCGGCGGCTACTGGCCTGGCGACCCGGACGGCAGCACCCAGTTCCCGCAGCAGCTCGTGGTCGACTACGTCCACGTGAGCTGAGGGTCCGGACCAGCGGGACCGGCTCTTCCCCGTGCGCGGCGGAGGGGAGCCGGTCCCGCGCCACGTCCGCTGGTACAGAACCGGGACATTTCCGGTTCAGACCTGTCGAACAACCCCGACTGCCCGGCGATCTTCCCCGGACACAGTGACGGAGTGCGCTCCCGAAGCGCCCCGGCACCCGGAGGAGACCCATGGCCCGTACCCGTATCCCACCCGTCGCCGGCGGGATCGCCGCCGCTGTCGCGGTGGCCCTCGCCGTGGCCTGCTGGGTCCTGTTCCCGCCCACCGTCGACGGCTACGCCAGTGCCCGGCCCGCCGTCGACCTCTCGCTGCCGTGGCCCGCGGGCGGGCAGGCGAGCGCCGAGGTGCAGGGGCTGGGCTCGCTCGGCAGCCGCGGGGAGCGGCGGCCGGTGCCGATCGCCAGCGTCACCAAGGTGATGACCGCCTACGTGGTGCTCGAGGACCACCCGCTGGCCCCGGGCGAGGCGGGCCCGATGATCACCGTCGACGAGCAGGCCGAAGCCGAGTCGGTCTCCCGCGAGGAGTCGACCGTGACCTTGCGGGCCGGGCGGGAAGTCAGCGAGCGGGACCTGCTGGCGCTGATGCTCGTCCCCTCCGGCAACAACGCCGCCCGGCTGCTCGCCCGCTGGGACGCCGGCAGCCAGGAGGACTTCGTCGGGAAGATGAACCGCGAGGCCGGCGCGCTCGGCATGACCGACACGACCTACACCGGCGCCAGCGGCGTCGAAGACTCGACCACGAGTACCGCCACCGACCAGCTGCGCCTGGCCCGCGAGGTGATGCGCAACGCCGTGATCCGCGAGATCGTCGCCACGACGAACCTCCGCGTCGACGGCGTGCCCGGCGTCGTCAACACCAACACCCTCCTCGGCCGCGACGGCGTGATCGGGTTAAAGACCGGCTCGTCGACCGCCGCCGGCGGGGCGCTCATGTGGGCGGCGAAGGGGCCGGGCGGAGCGCTCATCCTCGGCGTCGTCCTGCACCAGAACCCGGGCGGCAGCCCGGCACAGGGGTTGCAGGCCGCGCTGGAGAACAGCCGGACGCTGATCGCCGCCATCCAGCGGGAGCTGCCGGCGGCCACGCGATGACCGCGGTGCTCGAGACCCCGCCGGACCGCGGAACCTGGCGCCGCGGGCGCGTGATCGCGGTGTTCTCGGCGTTGACGGCGCTCCTGCTCCTCGCGCATTCGCTTATCCCGAACTGGGCCGGCAACGCGGGCAGCCTGCTGGAGACGTTCCTGCCGTGGACCGGCCTGCTCGTGCTCCCGCTGCTCGTGGCGGCGCTGCTGCGGCGCTCGGCGCTCGCGCTCGTTTCGCTGCTGCTGCCCGCGCTGGTGTGGGGCGGGTTCTTCGGCGGCAGGCTGTTCGACAAGACCGAAGCCGGCGGCGACCTCATGATCGTTTCGCACAACGTGAACGACGAGAACCCGGACCCGGCGGGCACCGCGCGGGCGCTGGCCGCGTCCGGCGCGCAGGTGATCGCCCTGGAGGAGCTGAAGAAGTCCGAGATCCCGAAGTACGAGGACGCGCTCGCCGCGGGCTACCCGCACCACTCGGTGCAGGGCACGGTCGGGATCTGGAGCACCTTCCCGCTGGGCGACACGCGACCGGTCGAGATCATGCCGTGGACCCGCGCCCTGCGGACCACAGTGGACACTCCGCGGGGGCCGGTCGCGGTGTTCGTCGCGCACCTGCCGTCGGTGCGGGTCCGGCTGGAGGCGGGCTTCACGGCGAACGGCCGGGACGAAGCGATCGGCCTGCTCGCCGACGCGCTGGCGGGGGAGCCGTCGCCGCGCACGGTGCTGGTCGGCGACTTCAACGGCACGGCCGACGACCGGGCCCTGGACCCGATCACCGCGCGGATGCGGCCGGCGCAGGAGGACGCCGGCGACGGCTTCGGGTTCAGCTGGCCGGCCGGGCTGCCGCTGGCGCGCATCGACCAGGTCTTCGTCGCGGGGCTGCGGCCGGTGGCGTCGTGGACCTTGCCCGCGACGGGCAGCGACCACCTCCCGGTGGCGGCTTCGGTCGCCTTCTGACCCCCCCGGCGCCGGCCGAACATGCCCCTTGAACACCCGCGCCGCGGGTATCCGGTGAATAATCCACCGGCTTTCCCGCAGGTCGGGCGGTGAAGCCACGACCCGCCGCCGCGGCGGCTTACGTGACTAGACCGTTACGCGACCCAGGCTTGACCCCGTGGGTGTTATCGCTAACACTGACTCCTCGCCGTCACCGGAACGGGTGACGGCGACCACGACGAGGTGTGCGAAAGGGGATGCCGGTGGCCGAACGACCCCGCTCCGGCGGCCCCGTCCGGGTGACCGCGGCCGGCACGCGGCAGCCCAGCCTGACCGACGTCGCGGGGGTGGCGGGCGTGTCGCACATGACCGTCTCCCGGGTCATCAACGGGACCGGTCCGGTGCGGCCGGAGACCCGGGCCCGGGTCCTCGCCGCGATCGAGGAACTGGGCTACCGCCCGAACTCCGCGGCCCGCGCGCTCGTCACCGGGCGTACCGGGACCCTCGGTGTCGTGGCGCTCGAGTCCAATCTGTACGGTCCGGCCAGCACGCTCTACGGGATCGAGAACGCCGCCCGCGAAGCCGGGTACGCGATCACGATCTCCAGCGTGAGCCGTCCGGGCCGGTCTTCGATCACCGACGCGGTGGAGAACCTCCGCCGCCAGGCCGTCGAGGGCATCATCGTCATCGCCCCGCACGTCACCGCCGGCCGGGCCCTGGAAGCCGCACCCGCGGACTTCCCGGTCGTCGCGGTCGGCGGCGGGGAAGCCGCGCCGGTCCCGGTCATCTCCGTCGACCAGCGCGACGGCGCCCGCCGCGCCACCGAGCACCTGCTGGCCCTCGGGCACCGGACCGTCTGGCACGTCGCCGGACCCGAGGACTGGCTGGAAGCCCGCGACCGCGAGGCGGGCTGGCGGGAAACCCTGGAACGCCACGGCGCGAACGTGCCTCGGGTGATCCAGGGTGACTGGAGCTCGCGTTCCGGCTACGAGGCGGGGCGATCCCTCGCCAAGGAGCGCGATCTGGACGCCGTCTTCGCCGGCAACGACCAGATGGCGCTCGGGCTGTTGCGCGCGTTCGCCGAAGCCGGCATCTCGGTGCCGCGGGACGTGCGGGTCGCGGGCTTCGACGACGTACCCGAGGCGGCGTACTTCACGCCGCCGCTGACCACGGTGCGCCAGGACTTCATCGAAGTCGGCAGGCGCACGTTCGGCCTGCTCACCCAGCGGATGGACGGGGGCGACCGGCACGCGCGGGCCCTGGTCGTGCCCGAGCTGATCGTCCGCGAGAGCACCGGGCCGCGTTAGCGCGGCGAACGCGCCCGGCAGAAGAAGACCAGCTCCGAATGTTAACGCTAACAAATTTGATCACCGTCGATCGAGGAGTGAACGTGCTGAAGAAGCGATGGGCCGCCGCGGCGGCCGCGGCGGCCGGACTCGTGCTGCTCACCGCCTGCGGGAGTGGTGGCTCTTCCGGTGGCTCCGGCGGGGCGATCACGCTCGGCTTCGCCCAGGTGGGCGCCGAGAGCGGGTGGCGGACGGCGAACACCAAGTCGATCCAGGACTCGGCCAAGTCCGCCGGCATCGAGCTCAAGTTCTCCGACGCGCAGCAGAAGCAGGAGAACCAGATCTCCGCGATCCGCTCCTACATCCAGCAGAAGGTCAAGGTCATCGCCTTCTCGCCGGTGGTGGAGTCCGGCTGGGACACCGTGCTCAAGGAGGCCAAGACGGCCAACATCCCGGTCATCCTCACCGACCGGGCGATCGACTCGCCGGACAAGTCGCTCTACAAGACCTTCCTCGGCTCGGACTTCATCGCCGAGGGCAAGAAGGCGGGGGAGTGGCTGACCAAGGAGTTCGGCAGCGCCACCGGTCAGGTCAACATCGTCGAGCTGCAGGGCACCACGGGCTCGGCGCCGGCCAACGACCGCAAGAAGGGCTTCGCGGACGTCATCGCGGCGGACCCGAAGTACAAGATCGTCGCGTCGCAGACCGGTGAGTTCACCCGCGCCAAGGGCAAGGAGGTCATGGAGGCCTTCCTGAAGTCCCAGCCCAAGATCGACGTCCTCTACGCCCACAACGACGACATGGCCCTCGGTGCCATCGAAGCGATCGAGGCCGCGGGGAAGGTCCCGGGCAAGGACATCAAGATCGTCTCCGTCGACGGCGTGAAGGACGCGCTGACGGCACTGGCCGACGGCAAGATCAACCACGTCGTCGAGTGCAACCCGCTGCTCGGCCCGCAGCTGATGGACCTGGTCAAGAAGGTCGCCGCCGGCGAGCAGGTGCCCGCCCGCATCGAGACCCAGGAGACCGAGTTCGACCAGGCGTCGGCGAAGGCCGCCCTGCCGCAGCGCCAGTACTGAGAGGTCCCCGTGTCCACCGAAATCCTGACCATGACCGGGATCCGCAAGGAGTTCCCCGGCGTCCTCGCCCTCGACGGCGTCGACTTCCGCCTGTTCCCGGGCGAGGTCCACGCGCTGATGGGGGAGAACGGCGCCGGCAAGTCCACCCTGATCAAGGTGCTGACCGGGGTCTACGGCGTGGACGCGGGCACCATCACCCTCGCCGGGACCGCCGTTTCCTTCGGCGGCCCCGGCGAGGCCCAGCAGGCCGGCATCAGCACGGTCTACCAGGAAGTCAACCTCTGCCCGAACCTGTCGGTGGCGGAGAACGTCTGCCTCGGCCGGGAACCCCGCCGCTTCGGCCGCATCCAGTGGGGCCCGATGCGGCGGCGGGCCGAGGAGCTGCTGGCCCGGCTGGACGTCCACGTGGACGTCTCGGCCGAGCTGAGCACCTGCTCGATCGCGGTGCAGCAGCTGGTCGCGATCGCCCGCGCGCTCGACGTCGACGCGCGGGTCCTCGTGCTCGACGAGCCGACGTCCAGTTTGGACGCCGGCGAGGTCGAGCAGCTGCTGAAGGTCGTGCGCTCGCTGCGCGACGAGGGGATGGCGATCCTGTTCGTCTCCCACTTCATCGACCAGGTCTTCGCCGTCGCCGACCGGATGACCGTGCTGCGCAACGGAAAGCTGATCGGCGAGTACCGCACCGCGGACATCACGCCGGTCGAGCTGGTCACCAAGATGATCGGCAAGGAGCTGCAGGTCCTCGAAACGCTCGAGGACTCCGGGCCGACCCGGGCCGAGGTCGCCGACGCGCCGGTGCTGCTGGCCGCCGAAGACCTCGGCCGCAAGGGCGGCGTCGAACCGTTCAGCCTCGCCATCCACGCCGGCGAGGTCGTCGGCCTGGCCGGGCTCCTCGGATCCGGGCGCACCGAGCTCGCCCGGCTGCTCTTCGGCGCCGACCACGCCGACAGCGGCTCGGTGACGATCGACGGCGACGTCACGAACCTGCGGACCCCGCGAGCCGGCCTCGACCACCGGATCGCGTTCTGCTCGGAGAACCGCAAGACCGAAGGCCTGGTCGAGGAACTGACCGTCCGGGAGAACATCGTCCTGGCGCTGCAGGCCTCCCGCGGCTGGGCGCGGCCGCTGTCGCGCCGCCGCCAGGACGAGATCGCGGAGAAGTACGTCAAGGCGCTCGACATCCGGCCCGCCGATCCCGAAGCGCTGGTGGGCAACCTGTCCGGCGGCAACCAGCAGAAGGTGCTGCTGGCCCGCTGGCTCATCACCGAGCCGCGGCTGCTCATCCTCGACGAGCCCACCCGCGGCATCGACATCGGCGCCAAGACCGAGATCCAGCGGCTGGTCACCCAGCTCTCGGCCGACGGCATGGCCGTCGTGTTCATCTCCGCCGAGCTGGAGGAGGTCCTGCGGCTGAGCCACCGCATTGTCGTGCTGCGGGACCGGAAAGTCGTGGCGCAGCGGGAAAACCAGGGGCTCACCGCAGACGACATCATGGCCACGATGGCCGAAGGGGTGCAGGCGTGAAAGGGATGACCAAACACCGGCTGTTCTGGCCCGTGGTGGCGTTGCTGGCCCTGTTGCTGGGCGACCTCGTCGCGAGCCCGGCGTTCTTCTCGATCGAGCTGCGCGACGGCCACCTCTACGGGAACCTCGTCGACATCCTCAAGAACGGCGCCCCGCTGATCCTCATCGCGATCGGCATGACGCTGGTGATCGCCACCCGCGGCATCGACCTTTCGGTGGGCGCGGTCGTCGCGATCAGCGGATCGCTCGCGTGCCTGTGGATCGCCGACCACCCGGACGGGGTGGGCGCCACGCTCGTCGCCGTCGGGCTGGCACTGGGCCTGTCCCTCGTGCTCGGGGTCTGGAACGGCTGGCTGGTCGCCGCGCTGGGTATCCAGCCGATCATCGCGACGCTCATCCTCATGGTCGCCGGGCGCGGGATCGCGCAGCTGATCAGCGGCGGGCAGATCATCACCATCAACTCCGCGCCCTTCGAGTGGATCGGCAGCGGGTTCGTCTTGACCCTGCCGAGCGCGATCCTCATCGCCCTGCTGGTCTTCGTGCTCGCTTCGCTGCTGGTCCGCCGCTCCGCGCTCGGCATGCTCGTCGAAGCCGTCGGCGGCAACCCCGAAGCCAGCAGGCTGGCCGGGCTCCGCTCGGCGCGGCTGACCTGGCTCGTCTACGTCTTCTGCGGACTGTGCGCGGGCATCGCCGGGCTGATGATCAGCGCGAACGTGCACAGCGCCGACGCCAACCACGCCGGGCTGTTCATCGAACTCGACGCGATCCTCGCCGTCGTCGTCGGCGGCACCCAGCTGACCGGCGGCCGGTTCTCCCTCGGCGGCTCGGTGATCGGCGCGCTGCTCATCCAGACGCTCACCACCACCGTCTACGCCCTCGGCATCCCGCCCGAGGCGATCATGCTGTTCAAGGCCCTGGTCGTGCTCGCGGTGTGCCTGCTGCAGTCGCCCGCGTTCCGCCGGAAGTTCCGGCGCGGGCACGGGGCCCATCCGGTCACCCCGGCGCCGTCGCCGGAGAAGGTCGAGGTCGGCGTATGACCACTGTGCCACCCGGAGCTTCGCCCCGGGCCGGGGGCTCTGCCACCCGGAACCCCCGAAAAGCAATTGGAGCCCGCGTAAAAGGCTACCGGCCGCAGCAGCGGCACGTCCCGATCCTCGCGACGATGGCGCTGCTCATCGCGGCGTACATCTTCGGCGCCGCCCAGTACGAGGCCTTCGGGTCCGGCCAGGTCGTGCTCGACCTGTTCATCAACAACGCCTTCCTGCTCGTGGTCGCGATCGGGATGACGTTCGTGATCCTCACCGGCGGCATCGACCTGTCGGTCGGCTCGGTGGTCGCGCTGTCCACAGTGGTCTCCGGCGACCTGATGCAGAAGCACGGCTGGCCCGCCTACGCGGCGATCGCGGTGGTGCTGGTGATCGGGGCGCTGCTCGGCGCCGGGATGGGCGCGCTCATCCACTTCTTCGAGATCCAGCCGTTCATCGCCACGCTGATCGGGATGTTCTTCGCCCGCGGGCTCTGCTACACGATCAGCACCGAGGCCTACTCGATCGACAACCCGACGATCGCCACCCTCGCCCAGACGCAGATCCCGCTCGGCGGGGAGCTGCACATCTCGATCAGCGTGGTCGTCGCGCTGGTCGTCGTCCTCGCGGCGGTGTACGTGCTGGCCTTCACGCGGTTCGGGCGCACGGTCTACTCGATCGGCGGCAACGCGCAGTCGGCGATGCTGATGGGCCTCAAGACCGGCCGCACGAAGATCGCCGTGTACACGATCAGCGGGTTCTGCTCGGCTCTCGGCGGGCTGCTGCTGGTGCTCTACAAGTCTTCGGGCGACCCGCTCAACGGCGTCGGCCTGGAGCTGACCGCGATCGCCGCGGTGGTCATCGGCGGCACGATCCTCACCGGCGGCTCCGGCTACGTGCTGGGCACCGTGCTCGGGATCATGGTGCTGGGCATCATCCAGACGCTGATCACCTTCGACGGCACCCTCAACTCCTGGTGGACCTCGATCATCACCGGCGCCCTCCTGTTCGTCTTCATCGTCCTGCAACGCCTCGTCACCCGACGGACCCGCTGAAACTCGAGGGAGACCCATGCTCCGCAGACTGCGGCGGCCCACGGCCGTGCTCGCCGCTTTGGCGCTGTGCGCCGCCGTGCCCATCACGGCGGCGCCGGCCGCCGCGGCCGGCCCCGAGCCGGGGCTGGCGGGGCACTGGACCTTCGACGACGGCAGCGGGACCACCGCCGCCGACACCGCGGGCGACCACCCCGCCACCCTGAACGCGGGCGCGGGCTGGGGCCCTGGCCTGCGCGGCGGCGCCCTGACCACCGACGGGACGAGCGGCTTCGCCGACGCCGGCGCGCCCGTGCTCGACACCACCCGGAGCTTCTCCGTCAGCAGCTGGGTCAAGCTCGACAAGACCTCCGGTTTCCAGACGTTCGTCAGCGTCGACGGCAGCCAGGTCAGCAATTTCTTCCTGCAGTTCCGCGACGACTCGCGCCGGTTCGCCTTCACCCGCCTCGCCGGGGACGCCCCGGCCGACGGCGTGGTCGCGGGCGCGGACTTCGACCCGGTCGCCGGCCAGTGGTACCAGCTCACCGGCGTGTTCGACGCGGCGGTGTCAACGCTGTCGTTGTACGTCGACGGCGCCCTCCAGGCGACCGTCGCCGCCCCCGCCGGCTGGGCGGGCACCGGCCACCTGGTGATCGGCCGCGGCAAGTACGGCGGCAACCCGGTGGACTACGTCGACGGCTCGATCGACGACGTCCGCGCCTACAGCGGCGCGCTGACCGCGGCCGACGCCGCCCGCCTGGCCATCGCCGCGCACTGGACCCTCGACGAAGGGACCGGCACCACCGCGGCCGACGGCTCCCTCGACGCGCGCACCGCCACCCTCACCGGCGGCACCACCTGGGGCGACGGGGTCGTCGGCCCGCACGGCGCGGTGCTCGACGGCACCGACGCCGCGATCGAAGCCCCGGCCCCGGTCGTCGACACCGCGCAGAGCTTCTCCGTCTCCGCGTGGGTGAAACCTTCCGCGGCCACCGGCTTCCGCACGGCGGTGAGCGTCGACGGTTCGGCGATCAGCGGCTTCTACCTCCAGCGCGCCGCCGACGGCAGGTTCGCCTTCACCCGCCGCGCGGGCGACGGCGACACGGCGTCGTCCGCGGCGGTGTCCACGCTGCCCGCGCAGGACGGCCAGTGGCAGCACCTTGCCGGTGTCTACAACCGTGCGGCCGGCACGCTTTCCCTCTACGTCAACGGAACCCTGCAACAGAGCGTCCCGTTCACCACGCCGTGGAGCGCCTCCGGCCACTTCGTCATCGGACGCGGCAAGTGGGCGGGCGCCCCGGCCGACTGGTTCGCCGGCGGCATCGACGACGTCCGCGCGTACCCGACGCCGCTGACCGGGTCCGCCGTCGCCGCGCTGGCCGCGAGCGGCTCGTGGCACTTCGACGAGGGCGCCGGCACGACCGCCCGCGACTCGAGCGCCAACGCGGCCGACGGCACGCTGAAGGGCGCCACCTGGACCGCCGGCGCGGCGGGCAAGGCCGTCCAGTTCGCCGGCACGTCCACTGTGGACATGGGCACCTCGCCCGCGTTCGACACCGGCACCGGCTCGCTCTCGCTGGCCGCGTGGTTCCGCACGACGGCGGACGGCACCCTCGTCGACCACGGCGACGGCTACGCCCTCGGCGTGACCGGCGGCAAGCTCACCGCCCGCGTCGGCACCGTCCAGGTGACCACCACCGGCGGCGGCCTCGCCGACGGCACCTGGCACCACGCCGCCCTGGTCCTCGACCGCGCTTCACAGCGGCTCACCGTCTACGCCGACGGCGACGCGGCCGCGGTCACGAGCACCTGCGGGACCCCGGCCGGCACCACAGTGGACGTTTCGGCCTGCCCCGCTTCGGGCACCGCCGCGGCGCCGTTCACCGTCGGGTCCGGGTTCACCGGCGCGGTCGACGAGGTCGAGCTGCGCCGCTTCCCGCTCACCGCCGCCCAGATCGGCACCCTGGCCGGTGCGAACCAGCTCGCGGTGGACGCCAACGTCGTCCGCGCCAACACCCGGCCGACGACCTACGGCTCGATCCTCGAGGACATCAGCCACTCCGTCGAAGGCGGGCTCTACGCCGAGCTCGTCCGCAACCGCACGTTCAAGGAGGCCTACCAGGGCGGCAGCGGCGCGGGCGACACCCCGGTCCCGTACTGGTCCCTGCTGACCTCGGCGGGCGCGACCGGCAGCTACGCCGTCGACACCACCACCCCGCTCACCACCGCGCTCGACCGCTCGCTGAAGCTGCACGCCGGCACCGTCCCCGCCGGGGGCCGGATCGCGGCCGCCAACGTCGGCTTCTACGGCGTCGCCGCGAAACCGGCCACCAAGTACACCGGCAGCTTCTTCGCGAAGGGCACCTGGACCGGCGCGGTCCGCGTCAGCCTGGAGAAGCCGGACGGGACCGTGCTGGCGAGCAAGGACGTCCAGCCGGCCGGGCCCGCGTGGACGCGGCAGACGTTCAGCTTCACCACGCCGTCCACCATCGTCGCGTCCACCGACAACCGGATCGTGGTGTCCCTGGTCAACAAGGGCCGGACGGCACTCGCGGGCGACGCGTGGTTCCAGCAGGTGTCGCTGTTCCCGCCGACGTTCAAGAACCGGCCCAACGGTGTCCGCGCGGACCTCGGGCAGAAGCTCGCCGCGCTGAAGCTCGGCCTGTTCCGCGTCCCCGGCGGCAACTACCTCGAAGGCAACACCCTCGACACGCGGTTCGCGTGGAAGAACACCATCGGCCCGCTCGAACAGCGGCCCGGCCACCAGAACACGGCGTGGGGCTACTGGTCCACCGACGGCTTCGGCATCCTCGACCACCTCGAGCTGGCCGAGGACATCGGGGCCCAGCCGCTGCTGGCCCTGTTCGCCGGGTACACGTTGAACGGCCAGCACGTCAGCCAGGCCGACTACCCGCAGTACGTCCAGGAAGCGCTCGACGAGATCGAGTACGCCATCGGCGACGCCTCCACGACGTGGGGCGCGAAGCGGGTCGCCGACGGGCACCCGGCGCCGTTCGACCTGCACTACGTCGAGGTCGGCAACGAGGACTGGTTCGACGGTTCCGGCAGCTACGCCTGGCGCTTCACCGACATGTACACCGCGATCAAGGCGAAGTACCCGCAGCTGACGGTCGTCGCCACCACCGGCGGCCTGCAGGGCGGCGCCGCGTCGAGCACCTCGACCGGGGTGCGCCCGGACGCCGCGGACGACCACTACTACCAGTCGCCGCAGTGGTTCACCGACAACTCGACCCGCTACGACACCGCCGACCGGTCCGGCCCGGACATCCTCGTCGGCGAGTACGGCGCCCAGGACGGCCGGCCCACCGGCACCCTGGCCGCGGCCATCGGCGAGGCCGCGTTCCTCACCGGGCTCGAACGCAACAGCGACGTCGTCATCGGCTCGATGTACGCGCCGGTGCTGGTGCACGAGAACCAGTCCAACTGGCCGGTCAACCTGATCGGCCTCGACGCCGGGAGCAGCTACGGCTCGCCGTCGTACTGGGTGCAGCAGATGTTCTCCAGCACGCTCGGCAAGCAGATCGTGACCAGCCGTCTCAACCAGGGCAGCCCGCTGCGGCAGGTGGTCAACGTGACCACGAAGAACGGCCGGAAGACGTTCACGGTCAAGCTCGTCAACCCGACCGGCCAGGTGCAGTCCACGCGGCTGGCGCTCACCGGCGTCACCGCGGTCGACGGCACCGGGACGCTCACCACGCTCACCGGCGACCCGGCGGGCTGCAACAGCCTCGCCGCGCCGACCGCCATCGTGCCGCAGACCAGGGAGATCACCGGCCTGGCCGCGACTTCGAAGCTGACCCTGCCCGCCAACTCCGTGACGACGCTCGTCATCACCGGCCGCTGAACAACACCAGGAGAGAGGACACCGTGGGACAACCACTAACCGTCGGCGTCGACTTCGGCACGCTGTCGGGCCGCGCAGTGGTCGTGCGCGTGGCGGACGGCGCCGAGCTGGGCAGCGCGGTCTTCGAATACCCGCACGGGGTGCTCGACGAGACACTGCCCGCCACTTCTCGCGCGCTGCCGCCGGACTGGGCGCTGCAAGTGCCCGCGGACTACGTCGGAGTGCTCCGCAACGCCGTGCCGGCCGCGCTCACCGCGGCCGGGGCGGAGCCGGCCGACGTCATCGGCATCGCCACCGACTTCACCGCGTGCACCATGGTGCCGGCGGCCGCGGACGGCACGCCGCTGTGCGAGCTGCCCGAGTTCGAAGGCAACCCGCACGCGTACGTCAAGCTGTGGAAGCACCACTCCGCCCAGCCGCAGGCGGACCGGATCAACGAGCTGGCCCGCACCCGCGGTGAGAAGTGGCTGCCGCGCTACGGCGGGCTGATCTCCTCGGAGTGGGAGTTCGCCAAGGGGCTCCAGCTGTTCGAAGAGGCGCCCGAGGTCTACGCCGCGATGCGGCACTGGGTCGAGGCGGCCGACTGGATCGTCTGGCAGCTGACCGGCACCTACGTCCGCAACGCCTGCACCGCCGGCTACAAGGGCATCCTGCAGGACGGCCAGTACCCGAGCCGCGACTTCCTCCGCGAACTGGCGCCCGGCTTCGAGTCCTTCGTGGCCGACAAGCTGGAGCACCCCCTGGGCCAGCTGGGTTCCCGCGCCGGGTCGCTGTCCGCCGAAGCCGCGGAATGGACCGGCCTGCCCGAGGGCATCGCCGTGGCCGTTGGCAACGTTGACGCCCACGTCACCGCACCCGCCGCGAACGCCGTCGAGCCCGGTCAGATGGTCGCCATCATGGGCACCTCGACGTGCCACGTCATGAACGGCGCCGAGCTGCGTGAAGTCCCCGGCATGTGCGGGGTCGTCGACGGCGGCATCGTCGCCGGGCTCTGGGGCTACGAGGCCGGGCAGAGCGGCGTCGGCGACATCTTCGGCTGGTTCACCGAGCACTTCGCCCAGGACGGTCACGAGCAGCTCACCCGGCTCGCCGCGCAGCAGGAGATCGGCGAACACGGGCTCGTGGCTTTGGATTGGCACAGCGGAAACCGGTCGGTGCTCGTCGACCACGAACTGTCCGGCGTCGTCGTCGGCCAGACCCTCGCCACCCGCGCCGAAGACGTCTACCGGGCCCTGCTCGAAGCCACGGCGTTCGGCACCCGCAAGATCATCGAGACCTTCGGCGAGGCCGGCGTCCCGGTGACCGAGCTGATCATCGCCGGCGGCCTGGTGAAGAACGCGCTGCTCATGCAGATCTACGCCGACGTCACCAACCTGCCGCTGTCGGTCATCGGCTCCGAGCAGGGCCCCGCGCTCGGCTCGGCGATCCACGCGGCCGTCGCGGCCGGCGCCTACCCGGACATCCGCGCGGCCGCCGCGGCGATGGGGTCGGTCGAGCGCGCGGTCTACCGGCCGGTGCCCGCGCACGTCGCCGCCTACGACGAGCTCTACGCCGAGTACACGACGCTGCACGACTACTTCGGCCGTGGCGGCAACGATGTCATGCACCGCCTCGCGGCCCGCCGCCGCGAGGTCGCGAAGGGACGGTCCTGATGTCGCTGACCGGTGAAGTCCTCGACACCGTCGCGGAACTGCGGGAGACCGTGGCGAACCTCCACGGTGAGCTGACCCGCAACGCGCTGGTCATCTGGACCGCGGGCAACGTCTCCGCGCGCGTGCCCGGCCGGGACCTGATGGTCATCAAGCCCTCGGGCGTGTCCTACGACGACCTGTCGGCCGACACCATGGTCGTCACCGATCTGCGCGGCGAGCTCGTGCACGGCGACCTCGCGCCGTCTTCGGACACCGCCGCGCACGCCTACGTCTACCGGCACCTGCCCGAGATCGGCGGCGTCGTCCACACGCACTCGACGTACGCCACCGCGTGGGCCGCGCGCGGCGAGCCGATCCCGTGCGTGCTCACGATGATCGCCGACGAGTTCGGCGGGGAGATCCCGGTCGGGCCGTTCGCCCTGATCGGCGACGACTCCATCGGCCGCGGCATCGTCGAAACGCTGCGCGCGAGCCGGTCGCCCGCCGTGCTGATGCGCAACCACGGGCCGTTCACCGTCGGCCGCACCGCCCGCGACGCCGTCAAGGCCGCGGTGATGGTCGAGGACGTCGCCCGCACCGTGCACAAGGCCTTCGAGCTCGGCACGCCCGAACCCCTGCCGCCCGAGGACGTCGACCGGCTCTACGCCCGGTACCAGAACGTCTACGGCCAGCACTGACTCCAAGGAGAACGATGACCCGCGCGTCGAAACCCCAGCTCTGGTTCCTCACCGGGAGCCAGGCCCTCTACGGCGAGGAGACCCTCGAACAGGTCGCCGGCCAGTCCCTGCGGATCCAGCAGCTGCTGGCCGCCTCCGGCGGGCTCCCGGCCGAGATCGTCGGCAAGCCGGTGCTGACCGAAGCCGCCTCGATCCGCCGGGTGCTGCAGGAGGCCAACTCCGACGCCGCGTGCGTCGGCGTGATCGCGTGGATGCACACCTTCTCGCCCGCGAAGATGTGGATCACCGGGCTGGACGCGCTGCGCAAGCCGCTGCTGCACCTGCACACCCAGCTCAACGAAGCCCTGCCGTGGTCGACCATCGACATGGACTTCATGAACCTCAACCAGGCCGCGCACGGCGACCGCGAGTTCGGGTTCATCCAGACCCGGCTCGGCGTCCCGCGCAAGACCGTCGCCGGCCACGTGTCGGACCCGGCCGTCGTCGCGCGGATCGACGCGTGGGCCCGCGCGGCCATCGGCGCCGACCACCTGCGGAACCTGCGGCTGGCCCGGTTCGGCGACAACATGCGCGACGTCGCCGTCACCGAAGGCGACAAGGTCGAGGCCGAGCTGCGGTTCGGCGTCTCGGTGAACACCTACGGCGTCAACGACCTGGTCGAGCAGGTCGACGCGGTGTCCGATGTAGAAGGTCTCGTGGCGCAGTACGCCGAGGACTACGACGTCGTGCCCGAGCTGGCCGCCGGGGGAGCGCGGCACGAGTCCCTGCAGTACGCGGCGAAGATCGAGGCGGGCCTGCGGAAGTTCCTCACCGACGGCGGCTTCGGTGCCTTCACCACGAACTTCGAGGACCTCGGCGGCCTGCGCCAGCTGCCCGGTCTCGCCGTGCAGCGGCTGATGGCCGACGGCTACGGCTTCGGCGGCGAGGGCGACTGGAAGACCTCGGCGCTGCTCGCCGCGGTCAAGGCCATGGGCGTGGGCAAGGACGCCGGCGCGTCGTTCATGGAGGACTACACCTACCACTTCGGACCGGGCACGCCGAAGATCCTCGGTGCCCACATGCTCGAGGTCTGCCCCAGCATCGCGGCCGCGAAGCCGTCGTGCGAGATCCACGCGCTGGGCATCGGCAACCGCGAGGACCCGGTCCGGCTGGTGTTCGACGCGGCACCCGGTCCCGGCGTGGTGCTCGGCCTGGTCGACCTCGGCGACCGGTTCCGCCTGGTGGCCAACGAGATCGAGGTCGTCACGCCGGACGAGCCGCTGCCGAACCTGCCGGTCGCGCGGGCGGTGTGGGAGCCGGCACCGTCCCTGTCGACCTCGGCCGAATCGTGGATCACCGCGGGCGGCCCGCACCACACCGTGCTGACCCAGGCGGTCGGCACGGAGACCCTCCGCGACTTCGCGAACCTCCTCGGCGTCGAGCTCCTGGTGATCGACGCCGACACCACCCCGCACGGCTTCGCCGACCGCATCCGCTGGAACCAGGCCTACCACCGGCTCGCTCAGGGCTTCTGAGAAAGGAAGAAGGAACAATGAAGTTCAGCACCAGAGGAATCGCGGCGCTCGCGGCCGCGGGGCTCGCGCTCACGCTGTCGGCGTGCGGCTCGAGCCAGAAGACGGCCGACCAGACGGCCGCGCCCGGCGCGAGCGCCGAGGGCAGCCTGGTCGGCGTCACCATGCCGACGAAGTCGTCGGAGCGGTGGATCCACGACGGCGACAACATCAAGGCCGCCCTGGAGAAGCTCGGCTACAAGGTCGACCTGCAGTACGCCGAGAACGACATCCCCACCCAGGTGAACCAGATCGAGAACCAGATCACCAAGGGCGCCAAGCTCCTGGTCGTCGCCTCGATCGACGGCACCGCCATCACCACCCAGCTGCAGGAGGCCGCGGACAAGAAGATCCCGGTCATCGCCTACGACCGGCTGATCCGCAACTCGCCGAACGTCGACTACTACGCCACCTTCGACAACTTCAAGGTCGGCGTCGAGCAGGCGAACTCGCTGGTCAAGGGCCTGGGCAACGGGCCGGGGCCGTTCAACGTCGAGCTGTTCGCCGGTTCCCCGGACGACAACAACGCCACGTTCTTCTTCAACGGCGCGATGTCCGTCCTCAAGCCGCTGATGGACAGCGGCAAGCTGGTCGTCAAGAGCGGCCAGACCGACTTCGCCCGCGCGGCCATCCTGCGCTGGGACCCGGCCACCGCGCAGCGGCGCATGGAGGACCTGCTCACCAAGACCTACACCGGTGGCGCGAAGGTCGCGGGCGTGCTTTCGCCGTACGACGGCCTGTCGATCGGCATCCTGTCGGCGCTGAAGAGCAACGGCTACGGCACCGCCGGCCAGCCGTACCCGATCGTCACCGGGCAGGACGCCGAGGTCGCCTCGGTCAAGTCGATCATCGCCGGTGAGCAGTACTCGACGATCTTCAAGGACACCCGCAAGCTCGCCGACACCACCGTCAAGATGGCCGACTCGGTCCTCAAGGGACAGAAGCCCGAGGTCAACAACACCAACGACTACGACAACGGCAAGAAGGTCGTCCCGTCCTACCTGCTGCAGCCGGTCACCGTGGACAAGGCGAACTACCAGAAGGAACTGGTCGACTCCGGCTACTACACGGCAGGTCAGCTGAAATGACCGAACTGCTCGGCATGCGCGGGATCACCAAGACCTTCCCCGGGGTCAAGGCGCTGTCGGACGTCACTCTTTCCGTGCGCCGCGGGGAAATCCACGCGATCTGCGGGGAGAACGGCGCCGGGAAGTCCACCCTGATGAAGGTGCTCTCGGGCGTCTACCCCCACGGGACGTACGACGGCGAGATCACCTTCGAGGGACAGCGGTGCGAGTTCGGGTCGGTGCGCGACAGCGAACGGCGCGGGATCGTGATCATCCACCAGGAACTCGCGCTGTGCGGCCAGTTGTCGATCGCGGAGAACATCTTCCTCGGCAACGAACAGGCCAAGCGCGGCTGGATCGACTGGAACCGCACCAACCACGAGGCCGGCGCGCTGCTCAAGCGCGTCGGCCTCGCCGAAAACGCCACGCGGGCGGTGCAGGAACTCGGTGTCGGCAAGCAGCAGCTCGTCGAGATCGCCAAGGCACTGTCCAAAGAGGTCAAGCTGCTGATCCTCGACGAGCCCACCGCGGCGCTCAACGACGACGACTCGGCCCACCTGCTCGAGCTGCTGCGCGGGCTGCGGGACGAGGGCGTCACCTGCGTGATCATCTCGCACAAGCTGGGCGAGGTGACCGCGATCGCCGACACCGTGACGATCCTGCGTGACGGCAAGACGATCGAAACGCTGGACGCCGCCGGACTGACCGAGGAACGCATCATCACCGGCATGGTCGGCCGCGACCTCGAGCACCGGTTCCCGCCCCGGGAACCGGAGATCGGCGAAGAGGTGCTGCGGATCGAGGACTGGACGGTGCACAGCCCGACCCAGGCCGGGCGGGTCGTCGTCGACCGGGCGTCGCTGACGCTCCGGCGCGGGGAGATCGTCGGCCTGGCCGGCCTGATGGGTGCCGGCCGCACCGAGCTCGCGATGAGCGTGTTCGGCCGGTCGTGGGGCAAGGACATCTCCGGGAAGATCTTCAAGCACGGCGAGGAGATCGAAGTCCGGTCGGTGCAGGACGCCGTCCGGCACGGGATCGCCTACGCCACCGAAGACCGGAAGCGCTACGGGCTCAACCTGATCGAGGACATCCAGCGCAACGTGTCCGCGGCCGGGCTGGGCAAGCTGGCCAAGCGCGGCTGGGTCAACGAGCACGCCGAGCACGACACCGCCAACTCCTACCGCCGTGATCTGCGGATCAAGGCACCGAGCGTGCAGAGCGTGACCGGGAAGCTCTCCGGCGGCAACCAGCAGAAGGTCGTGCTGGCCAAGTGGATCTTCACCGATCCGGACGTGCTGATCCTGGACGAGCCGACCCGCGGCATCGACGTGGGCGCGAAGTTCGAGATCTACACGATCATCAACTCCCTCGCCGCGCAGGGGAAGGCCGTGCTGGTCATCTCCTCCGAGCTGCCGGAGCTGCTCGGGCTCTGCGACCGGATCTACGCGCTGTCGGCGGGCCGGATCACCGGTGAGGCCCAGCGCGAAGAAGCCACTCAGGAACTGCTGATGCAGTACATGACTAAGGAACGGGAATGACCACGACCGAAGCGCGGCCCGACGCGCCCCCGGTTGAGCGCTCCAAGCGGAGGATCTCGATCAACCCGCGCCAGAGCGGCATCTACGTCGCGTTCGCGCTGATCGTGGTGCTGTTCGAGGTGCTCACCGGTGGCGCGCTGCTGGAACCGCAGAACATCTCCAACATCATCGTGCAGAACAGCTACGTGCTGATCCTCGCGATCGGGATGATCCTGGTGATCATCTCCGGGCACATCGACCTGTCCGCCGGGTCGGTGGTCGCGATGACCGGCGCGGTGTCGGCGGTGCTGATGGTGAATTCGCACATGCCGTGGTTCCTCGCGGTGCTGATCACCCTCGTCGTCGGCGCGGTGATCGGCGCGTGGCAGGGCTACTGGGTCGCCTACTTCGGCATCCCGGCGTTCATCGTGACGCTGGCCGGCATGCTGGCGTTCCGGGCACTGACCCTGACCGTCCTGGGCAACCAGGGCATCGGCCCGTTCCCGGACGCGATCCGCACGCTGTCCAACGGCTTCACCGACGGCTACCTGGGCAACATCGGTCTCGGCCCGCTCGGCGGCGCCGACCTGGTGTCGCTGCTCGCCGGCGTCGCCGCGGTGGCCGGGATCGCGTTCACCCAGTGGCGCAAGCGGATGGGCCGGCTGGGCTACGGCCAGGACGTCGACCCGTTCGGGGTGTTCGTGCTGAAGCTCGCCGGGATCGCGGTGCTGGTCCTCGCACTGGTCGTGCAGCTGGCGCGGTTCAAGAACCTGCCGTGGGTGCTGATCCTGCTGGCGGTGCTGGTGCTCGGCTACTCGCTGGTGGCCGGGAAGTCGGTGTTCGGCAGGCACATCTACGCCGTGGGCGGCAACCTGCAGGCGGCGACGCTCTCGGGCGTCAAGGTCAAGCAGGTCACGTTCTGGATCTTCGTCAACATGGGCGTCCTGGCGGCGCTGGCCGGCATCATCTTCGCCGGCCGGTTGAACCAGGCGGGCCCGACGGCGGGCGTCAACTTCGAACTCGACGCGATCGCGGCGGCGTTCATCGGCGGCGCGGCGGTCCAGGGCGGTGTCGGCAAGGTGGTCGGCGCGATCACCGGTGGCCTGATCATGGCGGTGATCAACAACGGGATGTCCCTGATCGGCGCCCCGAGCGAGCGGGTGATGCTGGTCAAGGGCGTCGTGCTGCTGGCGGCCGTGGCGTACGACATCTGGACGAAGCGCCGCGCGGCTTCCTGAGCCGGGTGGTCTGTGCGGGGCGCCTCGGGGTGGTTCTTCCGAGGCGCCCCGCACAGCGTTTCTACTGGTTGCAGCGCCTGCCGGTGTTGATGCAGTTGACGACCTGGTTCATCAGGCGCTGACCCATGACGTTGGCGAAGTCGTCGTGGTCCGAACGCGGGTTGTGCTTCTCCTGGGCGAAGGCGTCCACTTTGTACTGGCCCTTCACCTGGATGTCGTGCGGGATGTCGTAGACCAGCTTGATCACCAGCTGCGGCACGTTCTTGAACCCCTGCGGGCACTTGCCCTGCTGGTCGGCGAACACGATGTGCGTGCGGTGGTTGGTGCTGTCGATGTTCTTGCCGTCCCAGCAGTTCGGGAAGGCGTGAATCCGCTCCACCTTGCTGTTCTGCGGGCAGATCGGGTAGTGGTCGGTCAGCCGGTCCTCGAAGCCGGTGCAGGTCCAGCTCGGCCGGGCGTTGGCCGGGCCGTTGGTGCTCTGCTTGGCGTCGCCGTACAAGATCCGGAGGAACTGCGGCATCGCGACGACCTTCTGCGCGCCGCCGCTGGTGAACGTGATCGTCGCCGACTGGACGCGCTGGATCTCGCCGTCGTTGTCGCCGACCTCGTTCTTGTCGTTGACGCCGGGCAGCTCCGCGGGCTGGCCGTTGCTGTTCTGGCCGCCGTTGTCGAGGCCGCCCTTGCCGTTCTGCTTCAGCGCGCACTGCGCGAGCCCGCCGAGGTTCGTCGGCTTCGCGGCCCGGCGGCCGATCGCGATGGCGATGCGGTCGATGGTGGCCGCGCGCTTGTCCTTGAGCGGTCCGACGACGGCGTTCTGGATGTCCTGCGGGGTCTTGAGGTCGCCGTTCGCGATCCGCTTGTTGGCTTCGTCGATCTGCTTGTCGAGCAGGTCGAGGTTGCGGTTCACCTCGTCCATGGCCTGGTCCGGGACGTCGGGCAGCTTGCTCGCGACGTCGGGGCAGTCGACCTGGGCGCTCGCCTTGTCCTCGGCGCTGCCGGCCCGGTCGGGCTGGGTGGCGGGCGGGTTCTTCTCGGCGTCGCCGGTGTCGATGCGCACGACCGGCCAGAAGTAGGCGGACTTGTCGCCGTTCTTGCAGGTGGTGCCGGCCTTGACCAGGCTCTTGTTGTTCGAGTCGGCGTTGGTGGAGAGGTTGCCGACGTAGTCGTGCAGGTGCTGGGCACCGTTCTTGATCCCGGGCTGGGCGATGAAGTTGTCGGGGTTGAAGTGCTGGTTCTCGTTGCGTCCGCAGTCCACGGTGAACGTGCCGCGCGCGCCTTTCCGCTGCAGCGCTCTGTTCACGTTAACACCGGATGGCACCTTCGCGATGTCGATGAAGAACGACGCGTCGGCGGGATCGGCGCTGGCCTGGCCGGTCCGCCCGGCCGTGGTCGCGACGACGATGCCGCCGACCGCGAGCGCGAGGGCGAGGCCGCCGGTCGCGATCTTGGTGCGGCGGCTGATGCGATGTCTGCCCGTGGCGGGGGAATTTTTCCGGGGCATGGTCACCTTCTTCGGTTTTCCGGGCACGACGGGGAAAGCTGCGTGCCCGAGGGGAGACGCGCGGAACCCGGGGGAGTGCCACCGCGGGCGCGGGAATCGGGGAACCGCGCCCGGTGTCACTGGTTCCGGCACTGGCTGAAACGGCCGTGGCGGAAGCCCGGTTCAAAGCGGCTCATCCGCGTTACCTTTTCGTTATTTATGGAAGGTGAAGGAAGTTCACGTCCGGTGGTGTGATCGTTAACATCACCGGCATGACCGAGGACGACGCGGGTCCCAGAGGTTCTTTCCGCATGCGGCGCCGGGGCACCCTCGGGGTGATCACCACCGGAACCGCCGCCTCCGGGCCGGTCCTCAACGGTCTGCGCACCGCCGCGCACGAGCACGGCTACGCCCTCGTCGTCTTCGGCGTGCCGGGCCGCGGCCGCGCCGCGGTGCCCGCCGCCGCGGCCGGCCTGCTGCTGCAGGGCGTGTCGGGCATCGTGGTGGTGGACCCCCACCTGGTCGCCGAGCTGCCACCGGTCGACGGCGTCCCGCTGGTCCCGGCCGCGTCGGCCGACCAGCGCGAAGGTGCCCGGCGGGCCACCGAGCACCTCCTGGAGCTGGGCCATCCGACGGTCTGGCACCTCGGCGGCCCGGAAGACGGGCCGATCGCCCGCGCCCGCGAACGCGGCTGGCGGGAGACCCTCGAGCACCACGGCGCCCAGGTACCGCCGGTGGTCCGCGGCGACTGGTCCGCCCGGTCCGGTTACCGCGCGGGTCAGTCCCTGGCGGCCGAACCGGGGGTGGGCGCGGTGTTTTCGGCCAACGACCACATGGCACTGGGTCTGCTGTCGGCGTTCACGGAAGCGGGGGTGCGAGTCCCGCGCGACGCCCACGTGGTGGGGTTCGACGACGTCCCGGAGGCGGCCTACTTCGAGCCCCCGCTGACGACGGTCCGCCAGGACTTCGTGGCGGCGGGCCGCCAGACGCTGGCGGTGCTGGCGGCCCGCATCGACGGCGTGGCGGCTCCGGTGCGGGAGACGGTCGAGGCCGAACTGGTGGTGCGGGAGAGCAGCCGCTGCCTCAAAGGGACCTGACGCGGGCCGCGGTCGGGGTGCGGTTCAGCATCCGCTGCCGCGAGGGCGGGGTGCCGTCGGCTCTCCGCGCGGGGCCGCCGCGGGCTCGCCGATCACCGGGTCAGGGGCAGCGCCGCCAGCCCGCGCAGGGACGGGTTCGGGCGGCGCACCACCTCGCCGCCGATCCGCAGCGCCGGGAACCGCTTTCCCAGCTGTTCGAGCAGCACCGTCATCTCCGACCGTGCCAAGGCCGCGCCGAGGCACAGGTGCAGCCCGTGCCCGAAGAACAGCCCGCGGCCGTCGTCGCGGGTGATGTCGAAACGGTCCGGGTCCGGGAAGCGCGCGGGGTCCCGGTTCGCCGCTCCGGTCAGGAGCACGACCGCGTCGTCCGCCGGGATCTCCCGGCCGCCGAGCACCGCCGGCCGGGCGGCCGCGCGCTGGCTCATCTGGGCCGCCCCGTCCCACCGCAGGATCTCCTCGGTCGCGCCGGCCGCCAGCCCCGGGTCGCCGGCGAGCAGGGCGTACTGGTCCGGGTGGGTCAGCAGGGCGTGCACCCCGTTGCCGAGCGCACCGGCCGTCGTCTCGTAGCCGCCGCCGAACAGCACGACGAGGGCGTTGAGCACCTCGTCCTCGGACATCAGCTCCGCGCCCGTGGCGGGCCGGGCCAGCAGCGCGGACGTCAGGTCGCCGGCCGGGTCCGCACGCCGCTTGGCGATCAGCTCCGTGAAGTAGGCCCGGAATTCGACGGCGGCGGCGTCGACCTCGGCGCGCAGGGCCGGCGACATCGCGGGGTCGACCTGCTTGCCGATCAGGTCGGTGAGGCGGCGAAGCCGGTCGTGGTCGGCTTCGGGCACGCCGACCAGGTCACCGATCACGGCCATCCCGAGCGGGTAGAGGACGGTGCCGACGAACTCCGCCGCGGTCCCGTCCGCGGTGGCGTCGGCGAAGCGGTCCAGCACCCGGTCGGTGGCCCGGCGGACGGCGGGCTCCAGTTCCTGGACCCGCCGCACGGTGAAGTCGCGGACGAGCAGACGGCGCTCGCGCGTGTGCTCCGGCGGGTTCTTCCACGGCAGGAGGGCGGTCAGCAACACCATCGCGGGATTCTCGCGCCAGCCCGGCCGGTGCCGGTCACGCCACGAGGCGTCCAGCACCGGGAACGTCTCGCCGTCGGCGAGGACCTGCTGGCAGTCCGCGAACCGGGTGAGAACCCAGCCGTCGAAGACTTCGCTGCGGAAGACCGGCGTCTCCTCGCGGAGCTTCGCGTAGACCGGGTAAGGATCGGCGAGCCCGGCCGGGGTGGACAGGGACAGCAGGGCTTCGTCGGCGGCTGCGGACATGGTGCTCCCTCCAGTGGCGAACCGGTTCCCGCAGTCTTCTCCCGGCCCCAGCGCCGGGGCAGGGGATCGGGACGCGCTTCACCCGGATGGCAGGCCCGGCTCCGGCCGCCGCGTCAGAGCGTGAGGCGATCGCCGAGGGCGCGGATGTGGTCCGCTTCGCCGCAGCCGAGGTCGAGCTGGCGGCGGCGTTCCGCGACGAACGCCCGGCCGAGGCCCGTCCGGTCCGATGTGGACATACTCCGGCGCAGGTCGTTCAGCAGCCCGCGTTCCTCGCCGCGCACGTGCCCGTCGATCACGTTCTCCAAGCGCAGCAACGCCTTCTCGAAGTCCTCGCCGTCCACCACGGCCAGCAGGTCGTCGGCGAACGGCGCGCCGGGGGAGGAGGGGCGGACGATCCGCTCGGTCGCCGTCGCGTGGGCCACCAGCAGAGCCGACAGCTCCGCCACCAACGCCGGGCGGTCGGCCTCGGTGTTGCGCAGGTCGCGCAGCAGCTGCTCGAACCGGCGGTGGTCGGCCAGCAGCACCTCGACCAGGTCCGACCCCGGGGCGGCGGCGGCCGGGCCCGGGCGCATCCAGCCGAACGTCAGCTCCACCGCCTGGCGCCAGTGCCCGTACTCGGTGTCGCGGCGGGCCGGGTCCATCGCCGGGAGCCACTGCCCGGCCCGGTGCCAGTTGCGCCGCAACCCCTCCAGGTCCGGCCAGTACCCGACCGACAGCCCCGCCGCGTACGCCGCGCCGAGCGACACCGTCTCCGCGACCATCGGGCGGACCACCGGCACGTCGAGGACGTCGGCGATGAACTGCATCAGCAGGTTGTCCGCGGTCATCCCGCCGTCCACCTTCAAGGACGACAGTGCCAGCCCGGAGTCCGCGTTCATCGCGTCGACGACCTCGCGCGTCTGCCAGCCGGTCGCCTCCAGCACCGCCCGCGCCAGGTGGCCCTTCGTGATGTACGACGTCAGCCCGGCGATCACGCCGCGTGCTTCGCTGTGCCAGTGCGGCGCGAACAGCCCGGAGAAGGCGGGCACGATGTAGCAGCCGCCGTTGTCCTCGACCGTCCGCGCGAGGGTCTCGATCTCGGGTGCGCTGCCGATCAGCTCCAGCCCGTCGCGGAACCACTGCACGAGCGACCCGGTGACGGCGATCGACCCTTCCAGCGCGTACACCGCGGGCTCGTCGCCGATCTTGAACCCGACGGTGGTGAGCATGCCGTGGGTGGAGAGCACCGGTGTCGGACCGGTGTTGAGCAGCAGGAAGCTGCCGGTCCCGTACGTGCACTTCGCCTCGCCGGGCGCGAAGCACGTCTGGCCGAAGAGCGCGGCCTGCTGATCGCCCAGGGCCGCGGCGATCCGGATGCCCGGGACGACCCGCGAAGTGGTGCCGTAGACCTCGGTCGACGAGCGGATCTCCGGCAGCATCGCGCGCGGGACGTCGAAGAAGTCGAGCAGTTTGTCGTCCCAGCTGAGCGTGCGCAGGTTCATCAGCATGGTGCGCGAGGCGTTGGTGACGTCGGTGACGTGCACGCCGCCCTCGGCGCCACCGGTGAGGTTCCAGATCAGCCAGCTCTCGATGGTGCCGAAGAGGACGTCGCCGCGCTCGGCGCGCTCCCGCAGGCCGGGCGTGCGTTCGAGCAGCCAGCGCACGCGCGGCGCGGAGAAGTACGTCGCCAGGGGCAGGCCGCACAGCTGCCGGACGCGGTCGGCGCCGGGTTCGCGGGCGAGCTGTTCGAGCATGGCGTCGGTGCGGGTGTCCTGCCAGACGATCGCCCGCCCGACGGGGTTGCCGGTGTGCCGGTCCCACAGCACGGTGGTCTCCCGCTGGTTGGCGATCCCGAGCCCGACGACCTGGTCCGCGGTCGCGCCGGCGTCGGCCAGCGCCTGCGGCACGATCCGCGAGAGGTTCCGCCAGATCTCGGTGGCGTCGTGCTCGACCCAGCCGGGCCGCGGGAAGTGCTGCTGGTGTTCGCGCTGCACGACCGAGACGAGCCGGCCGCGGGCGTCGAACAGGATGCACCGGGTGGAGGTGGTGCCCTGGTCGATGGACATCACGTACCGCTGGACCACCTGCTCACCTCCATCGGATCGGGAACGCCCGGCGCGGGGCGCGTGCGGCGGAGCCGGCGGTGCACGGGGGCGCCGGACCGGGCAGCGCGGGCGGAAGCCGGCGCCGCGGCGGGCGGGGGTTGGGGGTTGGTGGTGGCGGGGTGGGTCGTGGGTGGCGTGGGTTGGGGGTTGGTGGTGGCCGGGTGCGCCCTGAGCCGTGAACGCCGTGGGGCGGCGGGGCCGGCCGTGGGCGGCGGAAGCTGGGGGCGGGCCGCCCCGGCGGGCGCCGGCCGCCGGAGCCGGGCGCCGGGCGGGCTCGCGGGATCCCGGTCGCGCCGCGGGTGTTTCACGCTCGCCACCTCCTTCACCACCGGGACGCGCCCAGGTCGCGCGAAACCGCGCGGGCCGCGTCGCGGACGTGGCCCAGCAGCCGCGGGCTCGGGCTGCCGTCCGGCTCGCAGATCCGCTCTACCGCGCCCGACACCCCGATCGCGCCGACCACGATGCCGCCGTGGCCGCGGATCGGGGCCGCGATCCCCGCCTCGCCGGTGATCATCTCGCCGTTCTCCGCCGCCCAGCCCGCCTCGCGCACCTTGCCGCAGGCGCGCTTGATCGCGGTCTGGGTGACCAGGGTCCGGCGGGTGTAGGCCTCGGGGTCGCCGGTGCGCAACGATGCCACGAGAGTCGTGTCGTAGGCCAGCAGCACTTTCCCGAGCGCGGTCGCGTGCAGCGGCAGCAGCGTGCCGACGTCGAGGGTCTGCAGGCTGTCGTCCGGCCGGAACACGTGGTGCACGACCAGCACCCGGCCTTCCAGGGGCGCGCCGATCCGGACCGCCTCGCCGCTGCGCGCGGCCAGCGCGTCCGCCCAGTTGATGGCGCGGGACCGCAGCTCGTTGACGTCGAGGTAGCTCGTGCCCAGGTGCAGCAGCGCCGCGCCGAGCTGGTACTTGCCCGTGTCGCGGTCCTGCTCGACGAACCCGACGCCCTGCAGCGTGCGCAGGATCCCGTGCGCGGTGCCCTTCGCCAGCTCCAGCGATTCGGCGATCTCGCCGACCCCGAGCCGGCCCGAGCCGCGCGCCAGCAGCCGCAGGATCGCGGCGGCGCGTTCGATGGACTGGATCGGACCGGGCACGCCGCCAACCTAACCCGACCGGCCTTGATTCGACAATGTCGAACATCCACACCGGTCGTTCGACAATGCCGACCGGCGTCCGTTGACCGCTCCGCAACCCGAACTTAACTTTCCTTCACCAGGGGGAATGAACGGTCCTTTGTGGAGGAAGCAATGGTGCGAAACCTCAAGGCCCACGGACTCGCCGGCGAGATGGCCGCCGAGTTCGTGGGGACGATGATCCTCATCCTCTTCGGGTGCGGGGTGGTGGCGCAGGTCGTCGCCGCGGGCATCGGGGACCACGACAGCATCGCCTGGGCCTGGGGACTCGGCGTCACGCTCGGTGTCTACGTCGCTTCGCGGATCAGCGGCGCGCACCTGAACCCGGCCGTGACCGTCGCGCTCGCGGTCTTCAAGGGCTTCGAATGGCGCAAGGTCGCCCCCTACGCGCTGGCCCAGACGGCCGGCGCCTTCCTCGCCGCGCTGCTGGTGCGCTGGAACTACACCGAGGTGCTCAACGCCAAGGACCCCGGCCTGACGATCAAGACCCAGGGTGTCTTCTCCACCCTTCCGGGTAACGGCACGCTCCCGGTGGGTGACTGGGGCGCCTTCCGCGACCAGATCATCGGCACCGCGATCCTCGTCCTGGTGATCTTCGCCATCACCGACCTCCGCAACACCTCGCCGGGCGCGAACCTGGCCCCGGTCGTCGTCGGCTTCCTCGTCGTCGCCATCGGCATGGCCTGGGGAACCGACGCCGGCTACGCCATCAACCCCGCCCGCGACTTCGGCCCGCGGTTCGCGTCCTGGCTCACCGGCTACGACACGGCGTGGTCCGACCAGTACGGCTTCCCGTACTGGTGGATCCCGATCGTGGCACCCGTGATCGGCGCCGTGATCGGCGGCGCGATCTACAAGTTCCTCATCGAGCGGCACCTGCCCGCCGGGGAGCCCCTGGACGCCATGCCCGCCAAGGACTTCGAGCCCGCCAACTGAAACGGAGAACACCCATGCCTGACTACGTCGGCGCCGTTGACCAGGGCACCACGAGCACCCGCTTCATGATCTTCGACCACGGCGGCAACGAGATCGCCCGCCACCAGCTCGAGCACGAGCAGATCCTGCCCAAGCCGGGCTGGGTCGAGCACGACGCCACCGAGATCTGGGAACGCACCCGCTCGGTCATCGCGACCGCGCTCAACAAGGCCAACCTGACGCACGGCGACCTGGCCGCGCTCGGCATCACCAACCAGCGCGAGACCACCGTCGTGTGGAACCGCCGCACCGGGCGCCCGTACTACAACGCGATCGTCTGGCAGGACACCCGCACCGACCGGATCGCCTCCGCGCTGGAACGCGAGGGCAAGGGCGACGTCATCCGCCGCAAGGCCGGCCTGCCGCCCGCGACCTACTTCTCCGGCGGCAAGCTGCAGTGGATCCTGGAGAACGTCGACGGCGTGCGCGAGGACGCGGAGAAGGGCGACGCGCTCTTCGGCACCACGGACTCGTGGCTCATCTGGAACCTCACCGGCGGGCCGGACGGCGGCGTGCACGTCACCGACCCGACCAACGCCTCGCGCACCATGCTGATGGACCTCGAGACCCTCGACTGGGACGACGAGCTGCTGTCGTTCTTCGACGTCCCGAAGCAGATGCTGCCGGCGATCCGGCCGTCGTCGAACCCCGGCTTCTTCGGCACCACCCGCGCCGACGGCCCGCTCGGCGGCGAGGTCGCGCTCACCGGTGTCCTCGGCGACCAGCAGGCGGCCACCGTCGGGCAGGTCTGCTTCCGGCCCGGCGAGGCCAAGAACACCTACGGCACCGGCAACTTCCTGCTGCTCAACACCGGCCACGAGCTCGTCCGCTCGAAGCACGGCCTGCTCACGACGCTGTGCTACCAGTTCGGCGACGACAAGCCGGTCTACGCACTGGAAGGCTCGATCGCCGTGACCGGGTCGGCGGTGCAGTGGCTGCGCGACCAGCTGGGCATCATCAGCGGCGCGGCGCAGAGCGAGAGCCTGGCCCGCCAGGTCGAGGACAACGGCGGCGTCTACTTCGTGCCGGCGTTCTCCGGCCTGTTCGCGCCGTACTGGCGCTCGGACGCCCGCGGCGCGATCGTCGGGCTCACCCGGGCCTCGACCAACGCTCACATCGCGCGGGCCACCCTGGAGGCGATCTGCTACCAGACCCGCGACGTCGTCGAGGCCATGCAGAACGACTCCGGCGTGACACTCGACGTGTTGCGTGTGGACGGTGGCGTCACCGCCAACGAGCTGTGCATGCAGCTGCAGGCCGACATCCTCGGCGTGCCGGTGTCGAAGCCGGTCGTCGCCGAGACCACCGCGCTCGGGGCCGCCTACGCGGCCGGGCTGGCCGTCGGGTTCTGGAAGTCCACCGACGAGCTCGAGCAGAACTGGAACGAGGACAAGCGCTGGGCGCCGACGTGGACCGCCGAGCAGCGCGCCGAGGGCTACGCGGGCTGGCAGAAGGCCGTCGGCCGCACGCTCGACTGGGTCGACGTGCAGTGATGATGAGGAGGAACACCGTGACCGCACTTTCCCCGCAGTACCGCGCCGACGCGCTGCGCAAGCTGGCGAACGAAGAGATCGACGTCCTGGTTGTCGGCGGGGGAGTGACCGGGGCGGGAGTCGCGCTCGACGCCGCGTCGCGGGGGCTCTCGACCGCGCTGGTCGAGGCCCGCGACTTCGCCGCCGGCACGTCCAGCCGGTCGTCCAAGCTGATCCACGGCGGCCTGCGCTACCTGGAGCAGCTGGACTTCAAGCTGGTGCGCGAGGCGCTCAAGGAGCGCGGGCTGCTGCTGCAGAAGCTGGCCCCGCACCTGGTGCGGCCGGTCAAGTTCCTGGTGCCGCTGCAGCACCGGGTGTGGGAGCGCGGCTACATCGGCGCCGGCGTCACGCTGTACGACACCCTCGGCGGCGCCCGCGCGCTGCCGCGGCACCGGCACCTGTCCAAGCGCGGCGCCTTCAAGGCCGCGCCCGGCCTGGCCGACGACGCGCTGATCGGCGCGATCCAGTACTACGACGCCCAGGTCGACGACGCCCGCCACACGATGACCATCGCGCGGACGGCGGCCGAGCAGGGCGCTTCGGTGCTGACGCGGGCGCGCGTCACCTCGCTGCTGCGCGACGGCGAGCGGGTCGTCGGCGCGAAGGTCGTCGACCGCGAGAGCGGCGCCGAAATCGAGGTGCGGGCGAAGACGGTGGTCGCCGCGACGGGTGTCTGGAGCGACGACATGGCGGAGGCGGCCGGGATCCCCGCGCCGTTCACCGTCCGCGCGTCCAAGGGCATCCACCTCGTGGTGCCGCGGGAGAAGATCGACCTCGACACCGGGCTGATCCTGCGCACCGAGAAGAGCGTGCTGTTCGTGATCCCGTGGGGACGGCACTGGATCGTCGGCACCACCGACACCGAGTGGGACCTCGACCGCGAGCACCCGGCGGCGAGCCGCGCGGACGTCGACTACGTGCTCGAGCACCTCAACGCCGTGCTCCGGACGCCGGTGACGCACGACGACATCGAGGGCGTCTACGCGGGCCTGCGGCCGCTGCTCGCGGCGAAGGCGGCCGCGACGACGAAGCTGTCGCGGGAGCACGCGGTCGCGCACCCGGTGCCGGGCCTGGTGATCGTGGCGGGCGGCAAGTACACGACGTACCGGGTGATGGCCGCGGACGCGGTCGACGTCGTGGTCGAGGAGCTCGGCCGCCCGGCCCCGCCGTCGTGGACCGACCGCCTGCCGATCGCCGGGGCCGAGGGCTACCACGAGCTGTGGGCCGACCGGCACTCCGTCGCCTCGCGGACCGGCCTTTCGTCGACGCGGGTCGAGCACCTCCTGCAGCGGTATGGCACGCGGATCTGGAACCTCGTCGAGCTGATGGAGGAGGATCCTTCGCTGGCTTCGCCGATCACGGAGACGTCGGAGTACCTCCGCGTGGAGGCCGTTTACGCGGTCTCCCACGAAGGCGCGCTGCACCTGGAGGACGTCCTGACGCGGCGGACGCGCATCTCGATCGAGGAGCGCGACCGGGGCGTCGCGGCGGCGCCCGTCGTGGCCGCGCTGATGGCACCGCGGCTGGGCTGGGATTCGCACCGCACCGACCGTGAGGTGGCGAACTACCTGGCCCGCGTCGAGGCGGAGCGCTCGGCCCAGGAAGCCCCGGACGACGCGGCGGCGAACGCCACCCGCCTCGCGGCGCCGGCGTTGCTGCCGAGCTGATCCGGCGTGCTCACGGAGCCGGGACGCACTCCAGCTCCGTGAGCACGTAACGGGCGTTGGCGGCGATGACCGGGTTCGTGTGCCGGTAGTACGGCAGCTGGATCACCGCCATCGACAGCGCCCGGCCCCGCCCGCGTACCCAGGTGGCGTCGTCGGGCGCCAGGGCGTCGCGGAAGGCGGGCCGGGTGCCGGCGGTCAGCAGGTTCCACGCCGGGACCAGATCGCCGGCGGGGTCGCCGAGCCCGGCCGTGGCCCAGTCGAGCACTCCGGTCAGCCGGCCGTCGCGCAGCAGCAGGTTGCTCGGCATCAGGTCCCCGTGCAGCCGGCACGGCGGTCCGGTCCACTGTGGAGCGTCGAGCGCTTCGGCCCACAAGGCGAGCGCGGCCTCCGGATCGAACGGCTCGACGGTACGGCTCAGCTCGCCGATCGCCCGGCGGGTGGCGGTGTCCACGGTGGACAGCGGCCACCCGCGAGGGGCCGCGGGCCCCGCCGCGGTGTTCGCCCGCAGCGCGAGGATGAACTCCGCCAGGCCGTGGACCGCGTGGCCTTCGAGCGCCGGTGCGCCGTCGAGCCAGCCGTGCACCGCCCACGGCCACGGATACCCCTCGGCGGGCTCTCCGATGGCGACGACGGCCGGCACCGCCGCGGGCAGCGGGGCGAGCGCGGTGAGGGCCCGCTGTTCCTTCGCGATGTCACCGGCGCCGCCCTCGGTGAGCGGCAGCCGGACGGTCAGCTCGTCCCCGAGGCGGTACACGGCGTTGACCGTGCCCCCGGAGGCCAGGGGAACCAGCGGCAGCCCGGCCCACCGGGGGAACTGCCCGTCGACGAGCCGCCGGACCAGGCCGGTGTCGATGGCGTGCTGATCCGCGTGCATCCGCATGATCCCACCGAACCACCCAGGTCAACGGGATTTCCGTGACCCGGCGCACCCCCGGATTGCACGACGATGCATGGGCGTGCATAATCATTCGCATGTCCAAGGTGCTCACTTCCCTGCCCGTCGGCGAGCGTGTCGGTATCGCCTTCTCCGGTGGCCTCGACACTTCCGTAGCGGTCGCGTGGATGCGCGACAAGGGCGCGGTGCCCTGCACCTACACCGCCGACATCGGCCAGTACGACGAGCCCGACATCGACTCGGTGCCCGGCCGCGCCGGCCAGTACGGCGCCGAGATCGCCCGGCTCGTCGACTGCAAGGAAGCCCTCGTCGAAGAGGGGCTCGCGGCGCTGACCTGCGGCGCGTTCCACATCCGCACCGGCGGCCGCAGCTACTTCAACACCACCCCGCTCGGCCGCGCCGTCACCGGCACGCTGCTGGTGCGCGCCATGCTCGAGGACGACGTCCAGATCTGGGGCGACGGCTCCACCTACAAGGGCAACGACATCGAGCGGTTCTACCGCTACGGCCTGCTGGCCAACCCCTCCCTGCGCGTCTACAAGCCGTGGCTCGACGCGGACTTCGTCACCGAGCTCGGCGGCCGCAAGGAGATGTCCGAGTGGCTGCTCGCGCACGGCCTGCCCTACCGCGACAGCACCGAGAAGGCCTACTCGACCGACGCCAACATCTGGGGCGCCACGCACGAGGCCAAGTCCCTGGAGCACCTGGACACCGGCATCGAGATCGTCAAGCCGATCATGGGCGTGGCGTTCTGGGACCCCGAGGTCGAGATCCCCGCCGAAGACGTCACGATCGGCTTCGAGCAGGGCCGGCCGGTGACGATCAACGGCAAGGAGTTCGCCACCGCCGTCGACCTGGTGCTGGAGGCCAACGCCATCGGCGGCCGGCACGGCCTCGGCATGTCCGACCAGATCGAGAACCGGATCATCGAGGCCAAGAGCCGCGGCATCTACGAGGCCCCGGGCATGGCGCTGCTGCACGCCGCCTACGAGCGGCTCGTCAACGCCATCCACAACGAGGACACCCTCGCCAGCTACCACAACGAAGGCCGCCGCCTCGGCCGCCTGATGTACGAAGGCCGCTGGCTGGACCCGCAGGCGATGATGCTGCGCGAGTCGCTGCAGCGCTGGGTCGGCACCGCGATCACCGGCGAGGTGACGCTGCGGCTGCGCCGCGGCGAGGACTACTCGATCCTCGACACGACCGGCCCGGCGTTCAGCTACCACCCGGACAAGCTGTCGATGGAGCGGACCGAGGACTCGGCGTTCGGCCCGGTCGACCGCATCGGCCAGCTGACCATGCGCAACCTCGACATCGCCGACTCGCGGGCGAAGCTCGAGCAGTACGCGAGCCTCGGCATGGTCGGCGGCTCGAACCCGAAGCTGATCGGCGCCGCCCAGGCCGCGTCGACCGGGCTCATCGGCGCGATGCCCGAGGGTGGCGCGGAGGCGATCGCCTCGCGCGGCAAGACCGACGACGTCGAGCTGCTCGACAGCGCCGCGATGGAGTTCGGCACGGACTGATCCGCGCTCGACCCGAAGGCCACCACGCACGGTTGCGTGGTGGCCTTCGGTGCGTTCAGGGGACGAGCACGACCTTCCCGGTCACCGTCCCGGATTCCGCCAGCGCCAGGGCTTTCGCGGCCTCCGTGAGCGGGATCCGTGCGGCCACCTGCGGCTTGAGGTCGCCCTTCGCCGCCAGGGCGAAAACGGCCGTGAGGTCCTCGGCCAGGCGCGCGCGGAAGCGGGCGAGGTTCCGCTTGCCGCCCCAGACGTTGTAGAAGTGCGTCCGGCGCCGGTTCGGCAGCGCGTTCCACCACAGCAGCCGCGCGACCAGCTTCAGCACGGCGGGCCTCGGGTTGCCGCCGGTGTCCTTGGTGGACGCGCTGCCGTAGGCGATCAGCGCGCCGCCGGGTGCGAGCAACCGGAACGAGTCCACGATGCCGGGTCCGCCGACGTGGTCGAAGACGGCGTCGACCCCGCCCGGCGCCAGCGCGCGGACCTGCGACGGGACGTCGCCGCGGTAGTCGAGGGCGGTCGCGCCGAGCGCGGTGACGGCGTCGAGGTTGCGGGCCGACGCGGTCCCGATCACCGTGATCCCGGCGGCGCGGGCGAGCTGGACGAGCGTCGTGCCGACGCCGCCGCTCGCACCGTGGACGAGGATCGTGCCGCCGGCCGGCACCTTCGCCCACCGGTGCAGCATCTGGTACGCCGTGATGCCGTTGACCACGAAGGTTTCGGCCTCGGCCGCGTCGAGTTCTGCGGGCACGGGGACGAGGTCGGCTTCCGCGAGGACGAGGTGGCTGCTCCAGCCGCCGATCTTGGTCATGGCGGCCACCCGGCGGCCGACCAGCGCGGGGTTCTCGGCTTCGAGCACGGTGCCGACGACGTCGTAGCCGGGTACGAAGGGGAACGGCGGCTGGTCGTAGTACTTGCCGCGCCGCATCTGCTGTTCGGCGAACGAAACCCCGCTCGCTTCGACTCGGATCAAGGCCTCTCCGGCTCCGGGCTTGGGGAGGGCGCGGTGCTCGACGCGCAGGCCGTCGGGCTCGACGAGGCCGGGAAGCACGATTTCGGTGACGGTCATGGTGGTTCCTTCCGGTTGTGAGTGACTGGTCAATCACTTGATGGGCGCGAAAAAGGGGCCGGCGGCCGGGTTCAGTTCTTGCCGGGGTGGCGGATGCCGGCGGCGAGGAGGGCGGCCCACTGGCCGGTGTGCTCGTCGAGGTCGAGGGTGGCGATGAGGTGGCAGAGCTGGCCGTAGGCGATGAACCGCTGCACCTGGTCGTCTTCGGCGCCGGAGCGGGCCTTGGCCAGCTCGGTCACCTTGGCCAGGCCGCGGCGGACGGCGTCGGCGATCTCGGGGGTGTCCGCGGCGGACTGGGCGTGCACCTGCAGCATGAGCAGGTTCCGGTCGCCGATGAGCTCGGCGTAGGCGCCGCCCATCTCGTGGAGGATCTTCTCGGGGTCACCGCCCTCGGCGCGCGCGGCGCCGTTGGAGAGGGCGTGCGCGACGAGCTCGTAGCACCGGTCGAGCGCGGCGACGAAGAGGGAGACCTTGCCGGGGAAGAGCTTGAAGACGTAGGCGGGGGAGATGTCGGCCTTGGCGGCGACGGCGCTGATCGGCGTGCTGTGGTACCCGCCCCGGGCGAACTCGGCGATGGCGGCGTCGACGACGACGTCCCGCCGGGCGTCGGAGGTGGAGAGCGTGGCACCGCGTTTCGTCATGTGAGTGACTGTACACTCACTCTCGCCGGGCCGGCAAGGCCTTCACTCGTGGCCGTGGTGGTGCTCGTGGTCGGGGGAGCCGCCCATCATCTTCAGCATGCCCAGGCCGCCGGTGCGGGCGAACCGCACCACCAGCGCCGCCGCGAGCAGCAGGAACGCGATGTTCAGCCACGTCGTGTAGTTCCACGCGATGCCTTCGTGCATCACCGTCGCCGAGCGCTCGGCCGGGATCAGGCCCGTGACGCCGAAGAGCAGTTCCACGAGGTAGCCGGCGCCGACCATCGCCGCGTAGAACGTGCCCAGCAGGACGAGCGTCATCCGGGCGCCGTAGTACTTCCGGTAGATGTTGAGGATCGGCAGGATCAGCAGATCCGCGTAGATGAACGCGATGACGCCGCCGAAGCTGATGCCGCCGTTCCAGAGCACCGCGGCCAGCGGGACGTTGCCGATCGAGCAGACGAACGCCAGGATCGCCACGAGCGGCCCGATGATCGGCCCCCAGATCGCCGACGCGACCGGGTGGTCGGTGAAGAACAGCGCCCGCCACCACGACTCCGGGACCCACGCCCCGACCGCGCCGGCGATCAGCAGCCCGATCACCAGGTCGCGCAGGATCGCCGCCCACTCCATGACGAACACGTTCGCCACCGCCGTGAAGCCGTCGGCCGAGAACAGCCGCTGCCGGAACGTGCCGGTGCCCCGGACCGACATGTCCATCGCCGCGTGGCCCTCCATCGATCCGGCGAGCCCCTTGTCCGCCTGCTCGCGGGCCCGGTCGAGCAGCCGGCGGCGGACGAAGATCCGGAACAGCACGGCCAGCAGCACGATCATGATCGGGCCGCCGGCGAACTCGGCCGCGGTGAACTGCCAGCCCATCAGCAGGGCCAGGATGATCCCGAGCTCGACGACCAGGTTCGTCGAGCCGATCTCGAAGGCCATGGCGGCGGTGAAGTGCGCGCCCCGGCGGAACAGCGACCGCGCCAGCGCCACCGCGGCGTACGAGCAGGACGACGACGCCGCACCCAGCAGCGACGCCACCGCGAGGGTGCGCGGCCGGTCGTCGCCCATCAGCCGCACGATCGTCGACTTCCGGACGACCGCCTGCACGACCGCCGAGAGCAGGAACCCGAGGATCAGGGCCCAGAGGATCTCCCAGGTCATCGACCCGGCCAGGGCCAGGGCTTCGAGGACTTCTCCCACGGAACGTGGACGCTACCCGGGCCGCGCGCGGGCCGCCACGCCACCGCGCCCGCCGTGTCCACAGTGGACACGGCGGGCGCGGTCGGGAAGCGGCTCAGACGCCCGCGGTCGAGGAGATCCAGTCGCGGTACTTCGTGATGTTGATGTAGGCGGTGTAGGACTGCCGGTCGCTCGTCGAAGCGACTCCCACCTGCTTGCCGTTCGCGTACATCGGACCGCCCGAGTCGCCGCCGGCCGTGATGCCGTCGCCGCGGTTCGCGCACACCGAGACGCCCGCCGCGCCGTCCGGGCAGTCGATCGAGGTCACGCTGACCTTCGCGACCTTCAGCAGCTGCGACTGGCACTCGATCTCGGGCTTGTCGGTGCAGGTCGCGCCCCAGCCATACACCTCGGCCTGGTCGCCCACCTTGACGTCGCCCTCGCTGCCCAGCGGCGCGTACTCCGTCTGCACCTGCTGGTCGATCTGCACCAGGGCGATGTCGGAGTCGGGCGCCTCGTGCACGGACGTGGCGTTGACCGTGGTGCCCTTCGTCTGGTCCAGGTCGCCGACGTGGAAGCTGATCGGCTGGCCGTCGGCGCCCTGCGTGCAGTGGCGGGCGGTGAGGATCCAGTCGGGCGCGATGATCGTCGCCGAGCAGATCTCCTGGCCACCGGCGAACATCCGGGCCGCGGAGTGGAGCGAGTCGGCGTTGCCGCCGTCGATGATGGCCGGCTGGGCGGCCAAAGAGGGCGCCGCGGCCGCGAGGGCCGAGAACAAAACGCCGGAGACGACTATGCCGGTTCGCGCGATACGCACTTTAGGATCAACCTCCTGCCGCGGACCGGGGGTCTCGCGGGTGACGTGTGGTGAAGGACGCACCTACCGTCACCGCTGTGGGTGAATCTCCGAAACCCGCCGATAGTCGGTTGATCCACAACGCGACTTTCGTCGTGGGCCGTCCGGCGCAGCCGGTGACATGTTCTGGCGCGCTGTCCCGAAAGTGCGCGAATCCCGCCCGTCCCGCGGCCACCCCCGGTTACAGTCCGGCCACGGGGTGCCGCCTGGGGGTGGCCGCGGGAACGGGGTGCGCGATGGAGCCTGAAGTGCGGTTTCAGCTGCTCGGACCGCTGACCGTGACGGTCGGCGGCCGGCCGGTGCCGCTCGGCGGGACGAAGCAGCGGGTGCTGCTGGCCCACCTGCTGCTCAACGCGAACCGGACCGTCCCGCCGGGGCAGCTCGTCGACACGATCTGGCCGGGCGAGCCGCCGACGTCGGCCACCGCCAACCTCCAGACCTACGTGTGGCGCCTGCGCCGGCTGCTGCCCGACGGCGCCGCCGCCCTGCGCACCCACGGCCCGGGGTACTCGCTGGCCGTCGACCCCGGCGCCGTCGACGCGCACCGGTTCGCCCGGCTCGTCGCCGACGCCGAGCGGGCGGACGCGCCCGAGACGGCGGTGACGCTGCTCGCCGACGCGGAATCGCTGTGGCGCGGCGAGCCGCTGGAGGACCTGCCGACGGCGCCGGCGTGGGACGCCGAACTCGGGCGGCTGGTGGAGAACCGGCTGGCCGCCGTCGAGGAACGGCTCGCGCTGCAGGTGCGGCTGGGCCGCCACGACGCGGCGATCGCCGAGCTCACCGTCCTGCTGGCCGAACACCCGTACCGGGAACGGCTGTGGCGGCAGTACCTGCTCGCGCTGACCGGAGCGGGCCGCCGAGCCGAAGCGCTGCGCGCGTATGCGACGGCCCGCGAGCGCCTGGTCACCGAACTCGGCGTCGAGCCCGGGCCGCAGCTGCGGGCGGTGCAGACGGCGATCCTGGCGGACGAGCCCGTGCCGCCGTCGCCGGTTTCCCCGCCGTTGCGCCAGCTTCCCGCCGACCTGCCCGACTTCACCGGCCGCGCGGAGTACGTCCGCGAGCTGGCGGCCGCGCTGGGACCGGCGCCCGTCGTGCTGACCGGGGCACCGGGAACCGGCAAGACGGCGCTGGCCATGCACGTCGCCCACCGCCTGGCCGGCCGGTTCCCGGACGGGCAGCTCTACGTCGACCTCGCGGGCACCGGCGCGCCACGCGACCCGGCCGAGGTGCTCGCCGACTTCCTGCACGTCCTCGGCGTCACCGGCACCACCGTCCCGGCCGGGCTCGGCCAGCGGGCCGCGGTGTTCCGCTCGCGGCTGGCCGGGCGGCGGGTGCTGCTGGTGCTCGACGACGCCGCGTCGGCCGCGCAGGTCCGCCCGCTGCTGCCCGGGGACGCCGGGTGCGCGGTGCTGGTCACCACCCGCGGGCGGCTGCCGGAGCTGGCCGGCGCCCAGCACCTCGAGCTGCCGGTGTTCGGCGAGCGGGAGGCGCTCGACCTGCTGGCCGCGGTGGCGGGCGGCGACCGGGTCGCCGGCGAACCGGCCGCGGCGGCGGCGATCGTGCGCTGCTGCGGCTACCTGCCGCTGGCGATCCGCGTCGCGGGCGCGCGGCTGGCCGGGCGGCAGGCGTGGAGCCTGCGGACCCTGCACGAGCGGCTGGCCGACGAATCGAGCCGGCTGAACGAGCTGCGCGTCGGCGACCTCGGCGTCCGGCCGAGCTTCGAGCTGAGCCTGCGCCAGCTGCCGGCGTCCGCGCGGACGGCGTTCTGCCGCTCGGCGGTGCTCGGCGCCCAGGACTTCCCGAGCTGGGTCGTCGACGCGCTCCTGGACCGCGCGGACGCGCACGAGGTCCTCGACGTGCTCGTCGACGCGAACCTCGTCGCGCTGGTGGGGCGGGATTCCCGGGACCGGCCGCGGTACCGGCTGCACGACCTCCTGCGCTGCCACGCGGCGGAACTGCTGTCCGCGGAGCCGGAAGCGGTGCGGCGGGACGCGCTCACCCGGGTGCTGACGGCGCTGCTGGCGCTGGCGAAGACCGCGGCGGCGAGCCTGCCGCCGGCGTTCGGCGCGATGACCGGGCCGCCGGTCGGCCCGCCGGTGGCGACGGCCGGGCCCGCCGACCCGCTGGGCTGGTTCACCGCGGAGCGCAAGCTGCTGGCGGCCGCGGTCCAGCTGGCGGCGGACGCGGGCCTCGACGAGCTGGCCTGGCAGCTGACGGCGACGGCGGTCCCGTTCTACGACCTGCGCGGCGCGTACGACGAGTGGCGGCGAAGCCACCTGACGGCGCTGGCGGCGGCCGAGGCGGCGGGCAACCGCCTCGGGGTGGCGGTGCTGCACCGCGGGCTCGGCCAGGTGCGGCTCTACCACGACGAATACGCGGAGGCGGTCCGCGACATGGAACGCTCGGCGTCGCTGTTCGCTTCGCTGGGCGACGTGCGCGGGGAAGCCCTGGCGGTGGCCGGCCTGGGCACGGTGGCGCGAGTCCGCGACCGGCCGCGCGCGGCGCTCGGGTTCTACCGCCGGGCCCTGGCCGGGCTGGAGCGGGCGGGCGACCGCCGGGGCGTCGCGCAGCTTCGGAACTCGGTGGGGACGACGTACGCGCTGCTGGGTTCGTTCGAGGAGGCGGACGCGTGGCTGCGGCAGGCGCGTGAGCTGGCGCGGGAGATCGAGGACCCCCATCGCGAAGCGAAGGTGCTGACGGAGCTGGGGACGCTGCACCGGGAACGGGGCCGGCTGCCGGAGTCGTTGACGTGCCTGCGCTCGGCGCTGGGCATCCTCGAGGACCTGGACGACGAGCGGTGCAGCGCGTACGCGTTGCTGGGCATCGGGCAGACGTTGCTGGCCGCCGGCGAGCGGACCCAGGCGCGCGGGGTGTGCGACCGGGCGGTGCGGGTGTTCCGGGAAACCGGGAACCGGCAGGGCGAGACGACGGGTCTGGAGCTGCTGGACCGGGTCCGGCGGGCGAGGACTCCGGCGGCGAGGTAGTGCACGGCTCGTTCCCGTCGCCAGATGACAGGAACGAGCCGCGCACGTCGGTTCGGTCAGTTGCCGTTGCCCGGCTTCCAGCCCAGGTAGTTCGCGAAGTACCCCTGCCGGGCGTGGCCGATCGCGCCGTTGACGCTCGTCGCCCAGACCCCGCCGCTGCCGTCGGCGATGCCGACGTGGCCGTAGGCCGAAATGTTCCAGAACACGAACGCGCCCCGCGGCGGGGTGCCCGTCGTGTGGCGGGCGCCGTCGGACGAGCGCCAGTGCTCGATCGCGCTCGGGTGGTGCGTCGTGCGGTTCCACGCCAGCCGCGCCGCCTTCTCGCAGTAGCCCTGGTACGCCGTGCTTCCGTTGCGGCTCGAGTACCACGCGATCGCCTGCGCGGCCGTGCGGGCGGCCGCCAGCGCGGCCGGGGAGTCGACGATCACCGCGCCCGGGTCGGCGACGTCGGCGGCGGTCACCTCCGCGTAGACGTCGGCCGGGGCCGCCGAAGCGACGGTCGCGCCGCCGACGAGCAAAGCGGCCGCGAGCGTGGCCGCCGGGTGGATCGTGCGCATCACTTCTCCCTCGGGGACGGGGTTTCCGACCCGGACGACCCTGCGCGCGGCCCCTACACCGGCACTACACCCGCGCTCTCGCGACGCTGACGCACGTGAGCGCGCGGAACCGGGAAATTGTCACGCCGGAAGGCGCGCATGACAAAAAACAAAGCCGTCACCGTCATCGCATGTGACAAATTATGCAACCACGAGAAAGCGCATTGGCCGGTTGGGAAGTTTCCGCCTAGCATTCGAAACGCCGTTCGACGACGAAAGGACCAGACATGACGGAAACCCTCGTGCGGAAAAAAAGGTTCCGAGGAATGGGGCTGGCCGCGCTCCTGGCGGGCGCACTGGCCGTGGTTTCCGCGGGACCGGCCGCGGCGGCCGAGAAATCGCTCACCTACAAGGGCGGTTTCCCGCTGATCGGCGACCAGCAGGTCACCGTCGTGGTCAAGGCGGACATCCCCGCGACCGCCACGGCGGGCACCCCGGTTTCGGTGCCGTTCAGCCTCGACGTCGACGCGGGCCAGGCGGCGGGCGACGGCCTGCGGCTCGTCGGCGCCACCAAGATCTCGGGCACCATCAAGTCGCAGGTGAACGTCGCGATCGCCGGCCAGTCGGTCGCCATCCCGATCGAGCTGCCCATCCCGGAGACGCCCGTCCCCGCCGAAGGCAGCCTGAAGTTCACCGCCCAGGGCCAGGTCGACTTCACCGTCCCGGCCGGCACCCCGGCCGGGGAGGCCACCAGCAGCGTCGACGCCGCGGCGACCACGCACGTCGTCACCGACAGCAGCCTCGGCGAGTTCGACGTCGCGCTGACGCTCGACCCGCCGGACCAGGACGCGACCCTCGGCACGACGACGGTGAGCTGACCCGCGCGGCCCGGCCCGCCGGAATCCGCCCGGCGGGCCGGAGCCGATGCCGGAATCCGGCGCCCGGGAAATGCCGGGATCCGCCGGAAACCGTTCCCTCCCAACGTGATCCTCCCTTAGTAGGTACCGGGCTCGCCGCGGTGCGCGGAGTATTCCCTGCCACCAGGTCGAATCCTCACCGGCTGGAGGACCACTTCGTGAAAACCACTTCAGGAGTCCTACGTGGACTCGCGGCGGTTTCGGCCGCGGTGGCCGTCGTCGCGCTGCAGGCGCCCGCCACCGCGGCCGCCGCGCGGACCGATCTCGGCATCACCATGCAGGCCCAGCAGAAGGACCAGTGGTGCTGGGACGCCAGCGGCAACACCATCGCCGACTACTGGGGATATTCGCTCACCCAGACGAAGTTCTGCCAGGTCGCCCACAACGAGTCCGGCAGCGACTGCGCCAACAACCAGGGCTACCTGTCCGACCAGCAGCGCGTTTTCCGCTGGCTCGGCTTCACGAACGTCGGGTCGTACAACTCGAACGGGCAGGTCCTTTCCTTCACCACCATCAAGAACCAGATCGACGCGGGGCAGCCGATCGGCACCCGGATCGGCTGGCGCTCCGGCGGCGGGCACATGCACGTCCTCTACGGCTACGACAACGCCAATGGCGCGACCCGGGTCGAATACGGCGACCCGTGGCCGAACAACAGCCGCTACAACTCGATGAACTACGACACCTACCGCTCGAACAACCAGTTCCAGTGGACCCACACGCTGTACGGGATCGAGGGATGAGCGTGCTGAAGAAAGCGCTGGGCGCGGCCGTGCTGGCCGGCGCCGCGATGCTCACCACGGCCGGTGCCGCCGGTGCGGCGACCGGGCCCGCCGGCACCCCGACCGCGGCCGACACCGCCGCGATCGGGCAGGTCGCCGGCGGCAGGCAGACCCTCGACCGGCTCGCCGGGACGAAGTTCCCCGGCGCCCGCGCGGCCGCGTCGAGCAGCGCGGACGCCGACCCGCGCACCCAGGTCGCCGTGTACGAGCCGACGGCGGCGTTCGTCGCCGGGACCTCGGACGTCCCGGCCGCGCTCGCCTACGTCGCGGTGCCGGCGCGGACCGGCGACGGCACCACGGCGACGGTCTGGGCGGAGCGGCAGGGCGCGGCGTGGACCGTCGTCAACGTCGCCTCGGGTGACTACGAACGGAAGTACGCCGAGGCTTCGGCCGGCGGCTACCTGCTGCACGAACCCCAGGTCAACGCCTGGTACGCGGTGCACGGCGACACCGTGACGGTGCTCGACGGCTCGGTCACCGGCCTGGCCGCGGGCACCCGGCTGGCGCTCGCCGACTACCGCGCTCAGCTGCACCGGCGGTACGCGGACAAGCTGCCGGGCTCGGCCTACGACCGCGACGGCGCGGGCGGCGGCTACGGCGGGCGCGAGCGCGCGGTGCCGGCCGCGGACGCCGACGGGGTGCCGGTGCTGCCGTTCGTGCTCGGCGGTGCCCTGGTGCTGGTGGCCGGGGCGGTCGTGGTGCCGAGGCTGCGGCGCCGGTAGGGCAGCGGGGCCGCCGGCACGTCCGGCGGTCCCTTGGCAGGTGATCATGATCGGGGCACAATGCGCCATGCCCGTTCCCACGGCGGCCCAGCCGGAACCGGCGCGGCTGACCGGGTCGGACCTCGCGCTGGTCGAGGCGCTGCAGCGCGACCCGCGGGCGCCGTGGACGCGGATCGCCGCCGCCGTCGGCACCGACGCGACGACGGCCGCGCGCCGCTGGGACCGGCTGCAGGCGGCCGGGCTGGCCTGGCTCACCGCCTACGCGACGGCTCCGACGACCACTGTCGGCTACGTCGACCTGGCCTGCCGCCCGGACGCGCTGGCCGAGCTGACCCGCGAGCTGTGCGGCTGGCCGGCGGTGTTCAGCGTCGAGCGCACGACCAGCCGCTTCGCGCTGTTCCTCTCGCTGGCCGCCCGTGACCTCGACGCGCTGGACGAGCTGGTCACCGGCCGGCTCGGCGCCCTGCCCGGCGTGCGCGAGGTCCGCTTCGCCGTCGCGACGCGCGTGTACCGCGAGGGCAGCGGCTGGCTGGTGAACGCGCTGGCGCCGGAACAGCGGGCGGTGCTCGACGAGACGGCGGTGCAGGCCCGGCTGGTCGTCCCGCAGCAGTGGGACGACCGGGACGTGCGCGCGCTGGTCGAGTCCCTCGGCGAGGACGGCAGGCGCAGCTACGCCGAGCTGGCCCGCGACTGCCGGATGAGCGAGTCCGCGGTGCGCCGCACGCTGGCGCGGATGCTGCGCAACCACGAGCTCGACTTCCGCTGCGACCTCGCGCACGTCCCGGCGGGCTGGCCGGTGATCGCGGGCTACCGCCTCGACCTCGCGGCCGCCGACCTGGACCGCGCGGGCACGGCGATCGCGCAGCTGCCGGAAACCCGGCTCTCGGCCGCGGTGGTGGGGGAGGGCAACCTGGTGGTGTCGGCGTGGCTGCGCGAGCCGGCCGGCTGCACGGGCTACGAGCAGCGCCTGGCGGCCGCGGCCCCGGGGGCGCGTGTCCTCGACCGCGCGATCACGCTGCGGATGCCGAAGCGGATGGGCCGGCTGCTCAGCCCGCACGGCCTCGGCGGCACCCACCAGGCGATCATCCCCGCCCGCTGACTATCGTGCGGGCACGGACCTGGGGAGGATCATGAGCCTGCGGGAAACCCTGCAACGCCACGTCGACTCCGGGACGCTGCCCGGTGCGGTGGCCGTCGTCGACCGGGGCGGAGACCGGCAAGTCGTGGCGGTCGGCTCGGCCGACGTCGAAGGCAGCCGGCCGGTGGCCGAAGACACGCTGTTCCGGATCGCGTCCATCACCAAACCGATCACCGCAGCCGCGGTCCTCACCCTCGTGGACGACGGCACGCTGGCGTTCGACGACCCGATCACCCGGTGGCTGCCCGAGCTGGCGGACCCGATGGTGGTGCGGACGCCGTCGAGCCCGGTGGCCGACGTCGTCCCGGCGAAGCGGCCGATCACGGTGTTCGACGTGCTGACCGGCCAAGCCGGCTGGGGCTTCGCGTCGGACTTCACGCTCCCGGCGGTACAGGCGCTGTTCCCCGTGCAGGGAGACGGCCGGGAGGTGCAGAGCTTCCCGCCGCCGGACGTCTGGCTCGAGCGGCTGGCCGAGGTGCCGCTCGCCTTCCAGCCGGGCGAGGCGTGGCTGTACGACACGTGTTCCACGATCCAGGGCATCCTCGCCGCCCGAGCGTCCGGCCGGTCGCTGCCGGAGCTGTTCGAGGAGCGGATCTTCGCACCGCTGGGCATGGCGGACACGGGGTTCGTCGTCGGCCCGGAGCGGCGCGACCGGTTCACCGCTTGCTACAAGAAGACGGCGGACGGTCTCGTCCTCGCCGATCCGCCGGACGGCCAGTGGCGCACGATGCCCGCGTTGCCGCTGGGCAGCGGCGGCCTGGCCGGGACGGCGGGGGACTGGGTGGCCTTCGGCCGGATGCTCCTCGCCTCCGGTGCCGCCCCGGACGGCCGGCGGGTGCTCAGCCCCGAATCGGTCCGCGCGCTGACCACCGACCACACCACCGCGGCCCAGCGCGAGATCGGCGCGCTGTTCCTGGCGGGCCAGGGCTGGGGGATGGGCGGCACGGTGGACGTCGCGGCCGTCGAGCCGTGGACCGTCCCCGGCCGCTACGGGTGGGTCGGTGGCACCGGCACGACCGCCCACGTCGTCCCCTCGACCGGCACGGTCGCGGTGCTGCTGACCCAGGTCGGCGCGGACGACCCGGTACCGCCGGAGTGGATGCGCGACTTCTGGCGCGCGGCGGCCGCGTAGGGTCGGTGGCGGGGATCCGGCACTGGGATCCGGCAGTGGGATCCGGCACTGTGGAGGGACATTGGGCGAGTCGAACTGGGCGGGCAACCACGCCTACGCCGCGGACGCCGTGGTGGCCCCGCGCACGGTCGACGAGGTGCGGGCGGCCGTCGCGGGCGCGTCGCGCGTCAAGGCGCTGGGCAGCCGGCACTGCTTCAACGACATCGCGGACTCACCCGGCGGCGTCCTGCTCGACCTGCGCGCGCTCGAGGTCCCTCTGGAGTTCCACGACGGCAGCGTGACGGTCGGCGGCTCCGCGCGCTACGGCGACTTCGCCGGACAGCTGCACGCCGCGGGTTTCGCGCTGCCGAACCTCGCGTCGCTGCCGCACATCACGGTGGCCGGCAGCGTCGCGACCGGCACCCACGGCTCCGGACGCCGGCAGCCCGGGCTCGCCGCGGCCGTGTCGGGGGTCGAGCTGGTCACCGCGGACGGTGACCTGCGGACGTTCACCCGGGCCGACCCGGAGTTCGCCGGCGTGGTCGTCGGGCTGGGCGCGTTCGGCGTCGTCACGCGGCTCACGCTCGACGTCGTGCCCGCGTTCGACGTCCGGCAGGACGTCTTCGACGCCCTGCCCTGGGAGGCCGCGTCCCGGCACTTCGACGAGATCGAGGACGCCGGCTACAGCGTGAGCATGTTCACGAACTGGGTGAACGACACGATCGACCAGGTGTGGGTCAAGAGCCGCGTGGACGCGTTCACCGCGCGCCCCGGCCTGTTCGGCGCGGTGCCGGCCGACGGCCCCCGCCATCCGGCGCACGCGGCCGGGATCGCCGCCGACAACGGCACTCCCCAGCAAGGGGTGCCGGGCCCGTGGCACGAGCGGCTCCCGCACTTCGCGCTCGCCTTCACCCCGAGCGTCGGGGACGAGCTGCAGACGGAGTACTTCGTGCCGTACGCCGACGCCGTGGCGGCGATCGAGGCGGTCCGGGAGATCGGCGACCTCGTGGCGCCCTTGCTGCTGGTGTCGGAGATCCGCGCGATCGCGGGCGACGAGCTGTGGCTGAGCCCGTGCCACGGTGGTGACCGCGTGGCGCTGCACTTCACGTGGCAGCCGCGGCAGCCCGAGGTCGAGGCGGTGCTGCCGGTGCTGGAGGAGCGCCTGGCGCCGTTCGGGGCCCGGCCGCACTGGGGAAAGCTCTTCCACGCGGTCGGCGGGGAGTACCCGCGGCTGGCGGATTTCCGGGCGCTGGCGGGGAAACTCGATCCCGGGGGCAAGTTCCGCAACCCGTTCCTGGAGCGGCACGTCTTCGGGGACTAGCGCCGCCGGCGGGGCCGTGGTCGCGTGGACGATGAGGACCGCACCATCACGGAAACGCCTGGCAACTATTTCCGTTCGGTCACCGATTCCGCCGTGCATTCGCGGACAAAGTCGTGTTTCCGGTTCGAGTAAGCGCTTACTCGAACCGGCGACCGCCGTTCGGAGTACCCTCCTTTCGACGAATTCGAGGGCGCGTCCCGGACATTGACACACTTGTCGCGAACGCCCTACCGTGACCATCGGAAGTTTCTCCCGAACTGCCCATTCGTCAGTTCCCGCACGGCCGGAGCCGGCCGTGCCGATCGGAGACCCATGTCGGGGAGCAGGCGCCGCACCGTCGCGGACCCACCGAAGCCGGCCGTGACCGGCGCGGCCGGCGCGGCCGGCGCGTGGATCCGCACCGACGCCCGCTGCCGCCGCAATCCCCGGGCGGGCGCGGGTGATCCGGCGGTGGTGCGCGGGATCGGCGAAGAGGTCGCCGCCGGCCGGCCGGCGCTGTTCTCCGACGTCGGCGTCCCGTGGGCGGAACGCACTGGGTGACGAACCCCGGTGCCCCAGCGCTGGCAGCCCCGTGTCCACCCGGGATTGCTGTAAGCGCTTTCTCGCGCTGCCCGTTTTCAAGGGAAAGCGTTGCTGCACAAGGGGTGTTGCGGTGATGCGCCCGTTGACACGAGTCGCGTGCGCTGCCTACCGTGACCCCGCTGACGGCGTTTTCGGAAAAGTGCTGACCGGCTGGGAACGGAGAGCTCGATGCGTCGGACAAGACCGCGGCGGACCCTCGTCGCGCTGGCCGCGGTGGTGCCGCTGCTGCTGACCGGGGTGGCCGCGTGCGGCTCGGACTCCGGCGACGGCGGGGACGTGACGATCACCTTCGTCTGGTGGGGGAGTGACGGCCGGGCCACCCTGACGAAGAAGGCCGTCGAGCTGTTCCAGCGGAAGAACCCGAAGATCAAGGTGCAGACGTCGTTCTCGGCGTACGCCGCCTACTGGGAAAAGCTGGCGACGCAGACGGCGGGCGGGAAGCCGCCGGACGTCCTCAACGTCGACACGCGCTACCTGGCCGAGTACGGCGGCCGGGGCGTCCTGGCCGACCTGAACCAGGGCGCCGGGAAGTCGGTGTCGCTCGCCGACGTCAACCCCGAGCTCGCCGCCACCGGCGTCTACCAGGGCAAGCGGTACGCCGTGCCGTGGGCGCAGAACACCCCGGCGATGCTCTACGACCCGGCCGCGTTCACCGCGGCGGGCGCGGACCCGGCGAAGGGCCTCACCTGGGACCAGTACGCCGACGCGACGCGGAAGGTGAGCGCCGCCGGCGGCGCCCGCGGCACCACCGACTTCGGCATCCTCGACACCACCCTGGAGATCTGGCTGCGCCAGCAGGGCAAGCAGTTCTACAGCCCCGAGGGCAAGCTCGGCTTCACCGCGGACGACCTGCGCCGGTACTGGCAGCTCGCGGGCCGGTTCCGCGACAGCAACGGCGCGTCCCCCGCCGACGTCACGGCCTCCTACAACACCTCGCCCGAGCAGTCGCCGCTCGGCAAGAAGCTGACCAGCTCCGAGTTCGCCTACGACAACCTGCTGCCCGCTTACCAGAAGGCGAACGGCAAGCCGCTGAACGTGGCGCCGTACCCGGCGGACACGGCCGGGAACACCGGGCAGTACCGGCGGCCGTCGATGTTCCTGGCGGTGTCCGCGCGCAGCCCGCAGCAGGAGGCGGCGGCGAAGCTCGTCGACTTCCTGGTCAACGACCCCGAAGTGGGCAAGATCGTCGGCACCGACCGCGGGCTCGCGCCCAACCTGAAGGTCCGCGCCGAGCTGGCGGCGAGCGCGAAGGGCGCCGACAAGACGCTCTACGACTACGAAGCCGCGCTCGAGCCGAAGCTCGGCGCCGCGCCGCCGGTCCCGCCCAAGGGCGCCGGCGCGATCCAGAAGCTCCTCCAGCGCACCTACGAGGAGGTCGCGTTCGGCCGGATGGGCGTCGACGACGCGGTGACCCGGTTCCTGTCCGAGGCCGGCAAGGCGCTGGGCTAGCCGATGACGACCGTGCGCACCCCGGATCCGCCGGTCGCCACCGAGGCGGCCGCGCGCGTCCGGCACCGGGACCGCCCGGCCGGACACCGGCGCCGGAGCCGGCCGGAGGCCTTCGCGTTCCTGACGCCCTGGCTGCTCGGCGCGGTGGCGCTGACCGTCGGCCCGATGGTCGTCTCGCTCTACCTGTCCTTCACCGACTACGACCTGTTCACCTCGCCGAAGTGGGTCGGCTTCGGCAACTTCGCGCACATGTTCACCGACGACGACCGCTACCTGCAGTCGGTGCAGGTGACGCTGATCTACGTCCTGGTCTCGGTACCGCTGAAGCTCACCGTTTCACTGCTGGTGGCCATGCTGCTCAACACCCGCCGCGGCGCCGGCGGCTTCTACCGGGCCGCGTTCTACGCGCCGTCGCTGCTCGGCGCGAGCGTCGCGGCGGCGCTGGTGTGGCGGGCGCTGTTCACGGGCGGCGGCCCGGTGAACGAGGTGCTGGCCTTCTTCGGCTGGCACACGCCGAGCTGGGTGGACGACCCGCGGTTCAGCCTGGCCTCGATCGTGCTGCTCGGGATCTGGCAGTTCGGCGCGCCGATGGTGATCTTCCTGGCCGGGCTCAAGCAGATCCCGGCGGAGCTACACGAGGCGGCGGCGATCGACGGCTCCGGCTCCGTCCGGCGGCTCCGGCACATCACGCTGCCCCTGCTCTCGCCGGTGATCTTCTTCAACCTGGTGATGGAGGCCATCCACGCGTTCCAGGCGTTCACGCCCGCGTTCGTGATCGGCGGCGGCCGCGGCGGCCCGGCCGACGCGGACCTGTTCTACACGCTGTACCTGTACGAGGTCGGGTTCCAGGACTTCCGGATGGGCTACGCGTCGGCGATGGCGTGGGTACTGCTGGCGGTGATCGCGATCGTGACGGCGATCGTCTTCCGGACCGCGAAGCTGTGGGTGTTCTACGACGACGCCGAGGAGCGCTCATGACCGCGCTGCCGCGCACGGCCCGCTCGTTCGGGTGGCACGTGCTGTGCCTGGTGATCGTCGCCGTGGTGCTGTACCCCCTGGTGTGGCTGGCGTTCGCGTCGGTCAAGCCGCCGGACGAGATCCTGTCCCGGCTTTCCCTGCTGCCGACGCGGTTCGTCTTCGACGGCTACACCAAGGGCTGGGAAGGGGCGGCCGACGTCGGGTTCGGCCGGTTCTTCCTCAACTCGGTGCTCGTCGCGGGGCTGTCGGTCGTGGCGAACGTGCTGTCCTGCTCGCTGGCCGCGTTCGCCTTCGCGCGGCTGGAGTTCCGGTTCCGCGGCGCGCTGTTCGCGTTCATGATCACGACGCTGATGCTGCCCTACCACGTCACGCTCATCCCGCAGTACGTGATCTTCCAGCAAGCCGGCCTGGTCGACACGTTCGTCCCGCTGATCCTGCCGAAGCTGCTGGCGACCGAGGCGTTCTTCGTGTTCCTCATCGTGCAGTTCATGCGCGGGATCCCGCGCGAGCTCGACGAAGCCGCCACCATCGACGGCTGCTCGGTCTACCGGACGTTCTGGCACGTCGTGCTGCCGCTGTCGAAACCGGCGCTGGTCACGACGTCGATCTTCACGTTCATCTGGACGTGGAACGACTTCTTCACGCAGATGGTGTACCTGAACGACACGGAGAAGTTCACCGTGCCGCTGGGGTTGCGGCTGTTCGTCGACACCAGCAGCGAGTCGAACTTCGGCGCGATGTTCGCCATGTCGGCGCTCGCGCTCGTGCCGATCGTCCTGTTCTTCCTCGCCTTCCAGCGCCTGCTGGTCGAAGGCGTCAGCACCAGCGGGTTGAAGGGGTGACGACGATGCGCACGACCTCGTGGCGGACCGGGCTCGCCGACTTTTCGGACTGCCTGCTGACCGGGCTGCTCGTCGCCCTCGCCTCGGTGCCGGTGGTGACCGCGGCTCCCGCGTTCGCGGCGGGCTGCCGGGCCCTGGACCGGACGCGGCACGGCCTCGGTAGTCCACTGTGGACGACGTTCTGGACGGACTTCCGCGGCAGCGCCCGGGGCGGTTCGGGATTCGCACTCGGGTGTCTCGCCGCGGTGCTGGTGTTCGCGGTGGACCTCGAAGTCGTGCGGTCGATGCCGGGCGCCGGAGTGCTCGGACCGGCGTTGTGGGTGCTGGCCGCCGCGGGCGTCGTCGTCGCGGTGCGTACCTGCGAAGTCGTCGCGACCGGGGAACCGTCCTGGCTCCGCGCGGCGGTGACGGCCGCGCGGGAGTCCGCGGCGGCGCCGTGGAACGCGCTGCTCCTGGCCGGCGCGGCCGGCCTCGCGGTGGTGCTCGTGGGGATGCTGCCGATCCTCGCGCTCGTGGTGGCCGGACCGCTGGCACTGGCCGCGGTGGCGACCGGCGGGCCCCGGTGACCCCTTCGGTGGTCGTGTTCGGCACGGCCGGGTACGCGCGCACGCACCTGCGCCGGGCCCGTGCCCTGCACGACCGGGGCGAGATCGTGCTGGCCGGCGCGTGCGACGTCCGCGAACCCCCGGACGGGACGGCCGGGCTGGTGCCGGTGTTCGCCCGCGACCCGGCCGAGCTGCTGGCCCGCGTGCCGGCGGACATCGCCGTGATCGCCACCCCGCCGCACACCCACTTGCCGCTGGCCCGCCTCGCGCTCGCCGCGGGCTGCCACGTGCTCGTGGAGAAACCGCCGGTGCTCGACCTGACGGCGTTCGACGAGCTGACCGGGCGGGCCCGCGGCCGGGCCTGCCAGGTCGGGTTCCAGAGCTTCGGCTCGCCCGCGGTCGGGGTGATCCGGGCCGCGCTGGCCCGGGGCGAGATCGGGACGGTCACCGGGATCGCCGCCGCGGGCGCGTGGATCCGGCGTGACCGCTACTTCGCGCGCACCGCCTGGGCGGGCCGTCGGCGGCTCGCCGGCCGAGCCGTGGTGGACGGCGCGCTGACCAACCCGTTCGCCCACGCCGTCGCGACCGCCCTGCTGCTCGACGGCACCGCCGGAGAGCTGCCCGGGCGGAGCACCGTCGAGCTGTACCGCGCCCGCGACATCGAGTCCGACGACACGGCGTGCGCCCGCCTGTGCTTCGCCGGCGCGCCGGACGTCGTCGCCGCCGCGACGCTCGCCGCCGAAGCCGACCACGAACCCTACGTGCTCATCCACGGCACCGAAGGCCGGATCCGGTGGCACTACAAGACCGACGTCGTCCGGGTACGCGGCGAGCCGGTGCGGGTGGGCCCGCCGGAGGACCTGCTGGCGAACCTCGTCCGACACGTGAGCGACGGCGCGCCGCTGCTCGCCCCGCTGGCCGCCACCCGCGCCTTCACCGCGCTGGTCGAGGCCGTCGGCGACGCGCCGGAGCCGAGGCGGCTGCTCCAGGCCCGGGCGGTCGGCGCCGGGCCGGAGCGCCGGTTCGTCGTGCCCGGCGTCGACCGCGCGGTCGACGCCGCGGCCGAGCGGCTGGCCCTCTTCTCCGAACTCGCCCTGCCCTGGACTCCCGCCCGAGAGGAGACGTGATGGTGACGCGCCGCTACGCGATCGTCGGGCTGGGCTCCCGAGCGCAGCTGTTCGCCCGGGCCCTGGCCGGTTCGCCCCGAGCCGAACTCGTGGCGTTCTGCGACCGCAACGAGACCCGCATGCGCGTCCACAACGGCTGGCTCGGCACGGCGGTGCCCGGCTACCGGCCGGAGGACTTTCCCGCCATGCTGGCGAAAGAACGCGTCGACGTCGTCGTCGTGTGCACGCCCGACCACACGCACGCGGACTACGTCGTCGCCGCGCTGCACGCGGGCTGCGACGTCGTCACCGAGAAACCCATGACGACCGACGTCGACGGCGCGCGGCGCATCCTGGCGGCCCGCCGCGAGACCGGACGCTCGGTGCGCGTCGCCTTCAACTACCGGTACAACCCGGTGCACCGGCGGGTGCGCGAGCTGCTGGCCGCGGGCACGATCGGGGAGATCGGGTCGGTCGAGTTCGGCTGGCTGCTCGACACCGCGCACGGCGCCGACTACTTCCGCCGCTGGCACCGCGACAAGGCGAACTCCGGCGGCCTGCTCGTCCACAAGTCCGGGCACCACTTCGACCTGGTCGGCTGGTGGCTCGGCCGCGACCCCGAGACGGTGTTCGCGTTCGGCCGCCTGTTCTTCTACGGCGACGGGACCGGGCACCCCGACCAGCGGTTCGCCCTCGACCTCGATGCCTCGCCCCGGCTGCGCGCGCTCTACCGCGACGCGGAGCACGAAGACGGTTACGTCCGGAACCAGGACGTGTTCGCCCCCGGTGTCAGCATCGAAGACGATGTGTCGGTGCTGGTGCGGTACCACGGCGGGGTGGTGCTGAACTACCACCTGCACGCCTACTCGCCCCGCGAGGGCTACCGCGTCGCGTTCGCCGGCAGTGCGGGGCGGCTGGAACTGGACGTCCGGGAGAACGAGTTCGCGGCCGGGGCCGAGCCGGTGCCCGAGCCCGGCCGCGCGCGGCTGACCGTGCAACGGCACTGGGCACCGCATGAGGTCGTGTTCGACGGGGTCCTCGGGGAAGGGCACGGAGGCGGGGACGAGCGGATGCTCGCCGAGCTGCTCGGCGACGCCGAGCCGGACCCGCTGGGCTGCGCCGCCGACCACGAATCCGGGCTGCGGGCACTCCTCACCGGCCTGGGCGCCGACCGGTCCCTGGCCACCGGCCGCCCGGTCCCGGTGGCCGGGCTCCTGGCCGGAACCGGGGACCGGGCGTGAGCCGCGCGGCGGTGAACGACGGGAAGCTGGACCTGGCCGAAGAAGACGACGGCGCGGTGCGCGTCCGCCGCGGCGACCTCGTCCTGGCGGAGTACGTCGTGGCGCCGCCGACCCCGGCCGGGGACTCGCCGAAGCCGTACCTGCACCCGCTGCGGAGCACCGCGGGCGAGATCGTGACCGCGATCCGGCCGCACGACCACACCTGGCACAACGGCCTGCAGTTCACCATGGCCCACCTGTCGGGCGAGAACTTCTGGGGCGGCCGGACCTACGTGCGCGGTCGCGGGTACACCCCGCTGGACAACAACGGCACCGTCGGCCACGTCCGCTGGGAGAGCATCGCGAGCGCGCCCGCGCACTGCGAACTGCGGCACGAGCTCGCGTGGCGCACCGCGTCGGGCCGGCAGTGGCTGACCGAGCACCGCACGCTGCGCTTCGGCGACGTCTCGCCGGGCAGCTGGACCCTCACGTGGTCGAGCCGGCTGCGCAACACCAGCGGCCGCGGACTGCGCTGGGGGAGCCCGGTCACCGAGGGGCGCGAGACCGCCGGGTACGGCGGGCTGTTCTGGCGCGGTCCGCGCTCGTTCGTCGGCGGCACGGTCCGGACACCCGACGGCAGGCCGGCGGACGCCGCGATGGGCCACCGCGCGCCGTGGCTCGCGTTCACCGGCCGCCACGACGAGAGCCTGAAGACCTCGACGCTGCTGTTCGCCGACAGCCCGGCCAACCCCGGCTTCCCGACCGCCTGGTACGTCCGCGCCGAGCCTTTCCCGGTGGTCAGTTTCGCCACGACGTACCACCGGCCGTGGGAGTTCGGACCGGAGGAGGAGCTGACGCTGACCCACCACGTCGTCGTCGTGGACGGCGACCCGGAGCCCGCCCGGCTGGCCGAGCTCGCGGCCCGGGCGGCCGAGTAGAAGGAGCCGACATGCGCTGGACGGCCTTCGCGGGGTGCCTCGCCCTGCTCGGGCTCACGCTCACGGCCGGGACGGCGGACGCCCGCGGCCACGACCCGGGCCGCGTCGTGCTCGGCGCGCACGACGGCTGGGGCGCGGGGACGACCGGCGGAGAGGGCAACGTCGACGCCGCCGACCGGCCCCGGAGCTGCGAGGACTTCGCCGACCCGGCCTACAGCCTGCCCGCGTACCTGGCGGCGTACGACCCGGCGACCTGGCGCAAGGTCGAACCGTCGGGGCCGCTGGAGGAGGCGCGGGCGCGGTCGCGGGCCAACCAGGCCGCGCAGGTCGTGGTCGACGTCGGCCCGAACACGACGGTCCACGGCCTCGGCGCGCCACCCTGCACGGGCTGACCCTGCGCGTCACCGGCGACAACGTGATCCTGCGGAACCACGTACTTCGGGCGCAAGTACGAAGTCCACGACGGACTGCTGGACATCGTCGACGGCTCGGACCTCGTGACGATGTCGGACAACCGCCTGCACGACCACGACAAGACGATGCTGATCGGCAACACCGACAAGCCGGCGTACGACGTGGGAAGCTGCGCGTCACGGTGCACCACAACCTGTTCTCCGACATCGGGCAGCGCGCGCCGCGGGTCCGGTACGGGCAGGTGCACGTGTACGACAACCTGTACGTGGTGCGGGACGCGGCCGCGTACACGTACTCGCTCGGCGTCGGCGTCGAATCGCGGATCCACGCGGAGAACAACTTCTTCCGGCTCCCGGCTTCGGTGCCGCTGGGAGCGCTGGTCCACTACTGGAAGGGAACGGTGCTCCACGCGACCGGGACGCTGGTTTCCTCCGGTGCGGCCCGGCCACACCCGGTGGACCTGCCGGCGGCGTACAACGCGGCGAACGACCCCGACCTGGGTCCGGACGTGGGCTGGACACCGACGCTGGTGGAGCGGCTCGACCCGACCTGGGCCGTCCCGGCGCTGGTGACCGCCGGCGCCGGTCCCGTTTTCCGAAAAATCGACGCTTTCGGCGGCCGTCCGGGGGACAGGCGCGTCCCTGCGGCGGGCGGCATTGACACCGGCAAGCGCTGAACCCGAGACTGAGAAAGCGCTTTCAGCACTCAGGAGGATCATTTCCCGCACGGGAAGAACCAAGGAGTGATGAGCATGTCCCCGATATCCCGGGCGATCCGGGTCGCGGTCGTCGCCGCCGTCGCGCTCGCGGCGGCCGTCGGCGCCGGCGCGACCGCCGCCGGAGCCGCGTCCTGGCCGAACCCGAGCACGAGCGTGCCCGTCGGCGCGACCATCAAGGTCACCAGCGGCACCTACGACGGCGGCCTCAAGCGGTTCTACGGCACCGGCGACCTCGGCACCGGCGGCCAGGACGAGGACCAGGGCCCGATCTTCGAGCTGGCCAACGGCACCACGCTGAAGAACGTCGTCCTCGGCAGCCCGGCCGCCGACGGCGTGCACTGCCTCGGCACCTGCACGCTGCTCGGCGTCTGGTGGGAGGACGTCGGCGAGGACGCCGCGACCTTCAAGGGCACCTCGGCGTCGCAAACCATGACCATCGACGGCGGCGGCGCGCGCAAGGCGTCGGACAAGGTCTTCCAGCACAACGGTCCCGGCACGATGTACATCCGCAACTTCCAGGTCGACGACTTCGGCAAGCTGTACCGCTCCTGCGGCAACTGCAAGACGCAGTACCGGCGCAACGTCGTCGTCGACAACGTCACCGCCACCGTGCCGGGCAAGGCGCTCGTCGGCATCAACACCAACTACGGCGACACGGCGAAGCTGACCCGGATCACCGTCGTCGGCGACTCGAGCCGCAAGATCGAGCCCTGCCAGAAGTACCGGGGCGTCACCAGCGGCGAGCCGACGAAGACCGGCAGCGGGCCCGACTCGACGAACTGCCTCTACACCAGCGCCGACATCACCTACCGATAAGCGACCGGGGGTGCCGGCCGCCGTCCGGCACCCCCGGCGTCCCCGTGGAGGTGCCGTGTTCACGACCCTGCTCCTCGCCTCGATCCTGACCGGGGCGACACTGGCCCCGCCCGCCGCGGCGAACGTCGTCGTGGCCGAGGACGGCTCCGGGGACTACACCACCGTCCAGGCCGGGATCGACGCCGTCTCCGCCGGCGGCACCGTCTCGGTCAAGCCCGGCACCTACCGCGAGGTGCTCACCGTTCCCGCGGCCAAGACCGGCCTCACCCTGCGCGGCACCACCGGCCGGGCCGCCGACGTCGTCCTCGACTACGACAACGCCGGCGGCACGAAGAAACCCGACGGCTCGACGTACGGCACGTCGGGCAGCGCGACCGCGACGATCGCCGCGAACGGCTTCACCGCGACCGCGCTGACCTTCCGCAACTCGTTCGACCGCACGGCCCAGCCGGAGATCACCGCGACCCAGGCCGTCGCGGTGAAGACCACCGGCCACCAGGACACGCTCTACGCGGACACCGCGGCGACCGGCACGATCGGCCGCCAGTACTACCGGAACTGCGCGATCAGCGGCGACGTCGACTTCCTCTTCGGCCGCGCCACCGCCGTGTTCGACCGGGCGACGATCACCGCGCTGGACCGCGGCTCGAACCCGAACGGCTACCTGACCGCGGCCGGCACCCGCCGGAGCACCCCGTACGGCTTCCTGGTCGTGGGCGGCAAAGTCCTCAGCACGGCGGCGAACGGGAGCTTCTCCCTGGGCCGGCCGTGGCACCCCGGCGGGGACGCCGACGCCATCGCGCAGGTCGTCATCCGCGAGACCGCGCTGCCGGCGGCGATCAAAGCCACGCCGTGGACCGACATGTCCGGCTTCTCGTGGCGGGACGCCCGGTTCTTCGAGTACCGCAACACCGGCCCGGGCGCGGGCACCGGAACCGACCGGCCGCAGCTGACCACCGCGCAGGCCGCGACGTTCACCGCGCAGCGCTACCTCGCCGGAAGTGACGGGTGGAACCCCGTCCACTGACCCGACGAAAGTACCGCCCGGTTCCTGTTAGCGTTAACACTCCGGGATCAGCGTCGAACCGAGGACACCATGAGACTGCGCCGCCTGCCCGCCGTCGCCGCCGTGGCCGCCGCCCTGCTGGGCGTGCCCGCGGCCCAGGCCGCGGACTACCCGAACCCCGGTTACGTGACCGGCGACATCACGGCGGTGCACGACCCGTCGATGATCCGCGCGGCCGACGGCAGCTACCTGCTGTACTCCACCGACCAGTACCTGCAGGTCCGCCGCTCGACCGACCGGATCCACTTCACCAGGATCGGATCGGTCTTCCCGAGCGGCGCGCCGTGGACCGCACCCTTCACCGACCCGGCCGACCCCGGGTACCTGTGGGCACCGGACATCTCGTTTCACGACGGCAGGTACTACCTGTACTACGCGGCTTCGACGCTGGGCTCGCGCAACTCGGCGATCTTCCTGGCCACCAGCACGACCGGACTGCCGGGCAGCTGGACGAACCAGGGCATCGTCGTGCAGACCAGCACGAGCAACGACTACAACGCCATCGACCCGAACCTGTTCGTCGACTCCTCGGGCCGCTGGTGGCTGAGCTTCGGCTCGTGGTGGACCGGGATCAAGCTGATCCGGCTCGACCCGGGCACCGGCAAGCGCAGCACGTCCGACACCGCGCTGCGGAGCATCGCGCAGCGCACGGGCAGCACGACGGCCGAGGAAGCGCCGTACATCGTCCAGCACGGGAGCTACTACTACCTGTTCGTCTCGTGGGACCTGTGCTGCCAGGGCACGAAGAGCACCTACCGGGTGATGGCCGGGCGCTCGACGTCGATCACCGGGCCGTACACCGACCGCGCCGGGGTCCGGATGACCGCCGGTGGCGGCACGCAGATCCTGGCGAGCCACGGGGACGTCCACGGCCCGGGGCACGTCGCGGTCCTGCACGACACCGACGCCGACGTGCTGGTCTACCACTACTACTACTACTACTACTCCGACGCGACGCCGCTGACCGGCAAGCTCGGCATCAACCTCGTCGGCTACGACAGCGCCGGCTGGCCCTACGTCTACTGAGTCCCCGGAGGTCCACCATGCCGCGCAGCCGCGGGAGCACGCGCCGCTTGCCCGCCTTGGTCTTCGCTTTGCTCGTCACGGCGGGGCTGTGCGCCACGCCCGCGTCGGCGGAGGAGCCCGTGCGCGCGAAGCACCAGGTCACCTTCGACAAGTACTCGCTGCTGCTGGACGGCCGCCGCCAGGTCGTGTGGTCCGGCGAGTTCCACCCGTTCCGGCTGCCCAGCCCGGACCTCTGGCGCGACGTGCTGCAGAAGATGAAGGCCACCGGCTACACCGCGGTCTCGGTCTACTTCGACTGGAACTACCATTCGCCGGCGCCCGGCGTGTACGACTTCGGCGGCGTCCGCGACATGGACCGCGTGCTCGACCTCGCCGCCGAGGCCGGGCTGTACGTCATCGCGCGCCCGGGACCGTACATCAACGCCGAGGTGACCGGCGGCGGGTTCCCGGCGTGGCTGAGCACCCAAGCCGGGCGGGCGCGCGGCGACGCGCCGGACTACCTCTCGGCGGCCGACGAATGGCTGTCGCGGATCGACCGGATCATCGGGCGGCACCAGTACACCGACGGCCGCGGTCCGGTGATCCTCTACCAGATCGAGAACGAGCTGGCGGCGACCGGCACCGCGCAGCGGAACTACGTCGCGCACCTGAACGACAAGGTCCGGGCCGACGGCATCACCGTCCCGATCTTCCACAACGACAAGGGCCGCAACGGCATCTGGGTCCCCGGGGACTCCGGCGTGCCCGGCACGGTGCCGGGCAAGGTCGACCTCTACGCCTTCGACGGCTACCCCGGCGGCACCTGCCGCACCGACGCGACGCCGGGCAGCCCGAACGCCGCGCCGGACTGGGGAACCTACGGGCCGGGCGGGGCCAAGGGCGGCGCGAGCGCGTCCCCGAACACCCCCGGGTTCGTCGCGGAGTTCGGCGGCGGCTGGTTCGACTACTGGGGCAGCAACGGCACCTACCCGTGCACGGCCGTCCGGCAGGGACCGGGCTACGAGCGCGTCTTCTACGGCACGAACCTGGCGAACGGCCTGACGCTGCAGAACTTCTACATGACCTTCGGCGGGACGTCGTGGGGCTGGTTGCCCGCGCCGGTCGTCTATTCGTCGTACGACTACGGCGCGGCGATCGACGAAGGACGGCAGCTGCGGCCGAAAGCGCTGACGATGAAGGAACTGGGCTACTTCCTCGCCACGGTTCCCGACGTGGCCGAAATGGACCGCGGGGATCCGGTGACGCCGTCGTCGGCCGCGGTGAAGGTCTACCACAACGTCAACCCGGACACCGGTGTGCACCTGTACGTGCCGATGCACTCACCGTCCAACCTGACGACGGACGACAGGTTCACCTTCCCACTGTCCACACCGGACGGTACCTACACCGTTCCGCTGCGGGTCAACGGCCAGGACGCCAAGCAGCTGGTGGCGAACTTCGACGTCGCGGGCCAACACCTGGTCTATTCGACGTCGGAGCTGATGGCCCGGACCGCCGGAACCGTGCTGCTGCACGGACGACCGGGTGAGGACGGCGAAACGGTGCTGCGGTACCCGTCGCGACCGCGCGTGGACGTCCTCGCCGGGGACGTCGGGACCAGCTGGTCCGGGAACGACCTGAAGCTCGCCTACCGGCACGAGGGGCTCGCGCGGGTCCGGATCAGCGGGGGCGGCCGCCCGGCGGTGACGCTGCTGCTCGCCGACGACGCCACCGCGGGCACGTTCTGGTCGGTGTCGGGCCTGCTCGTGCGCGGGCCGGACCTGGTGCGGACCGCGCAGGACGGCGGCTCGCTGACCGGGGACACGAAGGGCACCAGGGACCTCGAGGTGTGGGGCGCCCGCGGCCCGGTCGTCCGGTGGAACGGCGCGGTGGTGCCGATGCGGCCGACGACGTCCGGCAGCCTGCTGGCGGTCCGGCCGCTGCCCGGCCCCGCCGACCCGCGGTTGCCGGAGCTGACCGGCTGGCGGTCCGCGCCCGGCTCCCCGGAGTCGGCACCCGGCTACGACGACGCGGCGTGGGCCGTCGCGGACAAGACGGCGACGAACAGCACGACGCCACCGCCGGCCGGGCAGCCGGTCCTGACGGCGGACGACTACGGCTTCGGCACCGGCGACGTCTGGTACCGCGGCCGGTTCACGGGGGCGCCGGGGGACCAGGTCGGCCTGCGCTACGGCGGGGGTGGTGCCGGGATGGTGCAGGCGTGGCTGGACGGGGAGTACCTCGGCGAGAACGTCCTGCCGTCCGCGCTCGCCGCACCGCCGACCACCGGCACCGCGACGTTCCCGGTCCCCGAAGGACTGCGCGGGGACGGTCCGCACGTGCTGTCGGTGATGGTGCGCGACAACGGCCACAACGAGGACGGCGGCGTCAACGACGCGCACAAGGAGGGCCGCGGGCTGATCTCGTCGTCGCTGACCGGGGTGACGTGGAAGCTCCGGGGCGGGACGGCCGACCCGGTGCGCGGGCCGCTCAACAACGGCGGTCTCGCGGGTGAACGCGCGGGCTGGACCCTGCCGGGGTTCCCGGACCGCGGCTGGCCCCCGGCGACGGTGCCCTCGGCCACGGCCGAGCCGGGGACGACGTGGTACCGCACGACGTTCTCGCTGACCGTGCCGGCGGGGCAGGACACGTCGGTGGGCCTGACGCTCGGCGACCCGGCGCGGCCGCGTTCCGGCGGGCACCACCGGGTACTGGTCTTCCTCAACGGCTGGAACGTCGGCCAGTACGTCGCGGACGTGGGGCCGCAGCACACGTTCGCGCTGCCGAACGGGATCCTCGACCCGCACGGCCGCAACACCCTGGCCTTGGCGGTGACCAGCGACGGCGGCACCGGGAACGGGCTGGAGCGGGTGGCACTGACCGACCTGGGCTCGGCGCGCGGGGGCGTCCCGGTCCGGCCGGTGTCCTCAACGGGGTGGCGGCCGTGGTGACCACGTCGTTCACCGCATCCGGCGCGCGACGAGCTGGCCCGCCTCCAGGACCAGGTCGCGAGGCGGCCGCGTCACGACGGCGTGGGCCGGACCGCCGGCTCCCCACGAGCGGCCGTCGCGCGGCAGCCGGAGGCGGGAGACGGAAGGGCCCGGCGCGGCGCGCGGGACGCGCCGGGCCCTCCGGTCACTTCAGCTTCTTCTTCACGGCCTTGGCCTTGCCCTTCGCGGTGCCCTTGGCGTCCTGCAGCGGAGCGTAGGTGCCGTAGAGCGCCGGGTCGGGCTTCGGCGCGGTGCCGGGACCGCCGAGGGGTTCGGGATCCATCAGGTACTCGATGCCCGCGTCGGTCGTCCAGCTGCTGCCCTTGGCGCCGTCCGGGCCGTCGGACAGGTGCCAGATCGTGTGGTTGTGGGTCTGGTCTTCTTCGTCGAGCAGGGCGTTCGGTGCGATTTCCTCCTCGAGCCCGTCGGCCTTCAGCTCTTCGATGGCGGCCAGCCACTGCTTCTGGTGCACCGTGTCGCGGGCGAGGTTGAACTTCAGCATCGCCTTGACGCCGGGGTCGTCGGTCATGTTGTAGAGCCGCGCGGTCTGCAGGCGGCCCTGGGCTTCGGCGGCGGCGTTGGCGCGGAAGTCGGCGAGCAGGTTGCCGGAGGCGACGATGTACTTGCCGTTCCAGGGAGTGCCGTTGCTGTCGGCGGGCAGCGCGCCGCCGCCGGCGACGATGGCCTGCTGCGGGTCCATCCCGCCGATGACGGCGGCCATCACCGGATCCTCGACGGCTTCGGCGGTGGCGGTGGCGGGCGCGCCTTCCAGCAGCCGCGCGACCATGGTGGCGAGCATTTCCACATGCCCGATCTCCTCGGTCGCGGTGTCCATGATGAGGTCCTTGTACTTGCCTTCGATGCGGCAGTTCCAGCCCTGGAACAGGTACTGCATCGTGACGGTCATTTCGCCGTAGGCGCCGCCGATGAGTTCCTGCAGCTTGCGGGCGTAGACGGCGTCGGGCTTTTCGGGCTTGGCTTCGAACTGGAGCAGCTTCGTGTGACGGAACACGCGCGGATGGCCTTTCTTCGGCGCCGGTGGTTCCCGGGCGGAACCGGTGGCCGGAAGCCACCGCATTCCCGGGCGCCGGGGTGATAACCACGGCAACGGCTGTTTTCGGCACTGTCTCGGCCGCCGGCGATCGGACCGCCGGGCCGCGCCCGGCCGTCACCGGCCCTGATCGTCGAAGGTGCGGGCCTCCTCGTCCGCCGCCGCCCGTTCCTGCTCCGCCGCCGGCGCGTCACCCACGCCGCCGCGCCGGACGAGCGCCTCCGCGTGGCGGCGGCGGGAGAACACCACCGCCGGCCAGTGGGCCAGCGCCAGGTTGTGCTGGACCGCCGCCCGCAGGTGGGCGACCGCGCGGTCGAACTCGCCCGTCGTCAGCGCCGCCGTGCCCAGCGGGTAGTGGATCGACCCGAAGCATGCGATCGCCAGGCTCGCCATCGCCGGCAGCTGCGCGAACGGGCGAAGCAGCTCGGCCACCCGCGCCGCGGTCGCGGCGTCGTCGAGGAGGTAGGCCGTTTCCGCGGCCCCGCACAGGGAAACGAGGTACGTGCTCGACCGCGGCAGCGCCCCCAGGTCGTCGCCGCACAGGCGGGCCAGCGCGCCCGCGGCCGTGCGGCGGTCGCCCGCCGAGGCGGCCGCCACGGCCAGCGCCGCGTAGTACGAGTTGTCCCTCGCGCTGAGCGTGGGGGAGTGCATCAGCCCGTCGAGCACCGGGACCAGGTCGCCGAGCCGGCCCTGGAACCACCGGATCGCCACCAGCTGCGCGCCGTACCAGCCCAGTGCGTCGACGTCGCCGGCCGCCTGCCCGAGTTCCGCGCAGGCCCGCGCGCCCTGTTCGGCCTCGCGGAACCGGCCGGCCCGGATGGCGAGCATGACTTTCATGGCGTCGGCGACGAACCCGGCCGCCAGGTGCTTCCGGGCGGCCAGCAGATCGTCGAGCTCGCCGAGCATCCGCTGCGCGTGCGGGTCGCCGGCCAGGAACAGGTCGACGGTTTCCCACAGCACGCCCATCACGAGGTCGGTGCGCCGCCCGGACCGGGTGCTCACCCCGACCAGCTCGGTGGCCAGGGTGTGCCGCGCGGCCGTGTGGTCGGGGCCGAGCAGGCAGTGGTGGGCGATGCTCAGCGCCTCGGCGTGCGCGACCGGGTCGCCGCCCGCCCGCGTCCGCTCGACGACGGCCAGGATCTTCTCGTGCGTCCCGGCTTCGTAGTCCTCCTCGCCGGCGAGCCGGGTCCGCAGCCGCTGGGCCAGGGGAGACGCCGGGTCGAGCCGTTCGAGCGCGTACCGCAGCCGCGTCCGCAGCAACGCCGACGTGGCGGCCGTCCGGTGTTCGTGCACCCAGACCCCGCCGAGGCCCAGTGCCGCGCGGGCGAGCGCGTCGGTGTCCCCGGCCTGTTCGGCGCGGCGGTAGGCGGTCTCGAGGTGCTCGCGGCTGGTGCGCAGGTCGCCGTCCTCGAGCAGGGCGTGCTCCCCGGCGGCGAGCGCGTCGTCCGGGACGGTCGCCACGACCCCGGCCCGGACCGCGAGCAGCCCCGGGTCGTGGGCGAGGACCTGCCGGTGCACCTGCGCCAGCACCGGGGACGGCTCCACCCCGGACGCGGTGACCAAGCCGTGCCTGGCCCGGCGGAACGCCTCCAGCGCGTCGCCTTGGCGCCCGGCGCGGTAGAGCGCCGTCATCAGCTGCGCCCACAGCCGTTCGTGCCCGGGGTAGGCGGCGGTCAGCGCTTCCAGCTCGGCGATCAGCCCGGCGTCCTCGCCGAGCGCGAGGTCGGCGTCGATTCGGTCCTGGACGGCGTTGTGGCGCAACCGGTCCAGCCGCATCCCTTCGGCCTTCAGGGTTTCGACGCCGTCGAACTCCTCGTACGCGTTTCCCCGCCACAGCGCCAACGCCGCGGCCAGGTGCTCGCGCGCGGCGCCGGGCTCACCGGCCGCGAGCGCGCGCCGGCCCTCCGCGGCGAGCTGCTCGAACCGTGCGGCGTCGAGGGCTTCGGGCGCGATGTGCAGCACGTAGCCCGGCGGGCGGGTCAGGATCAGGTGCGGGTCCACGGATCCGCGCAGCCGCGAGAGGTAGGTCCGGACGGTGCGGTCGGCGTGCTCGGGTGGCCGTTCGCCCCACAGCGCGCGGCCGAGCGCGGGGACGCTCACGACGCGGCCCGCCTCCGCGGTCAGCACGGCGAGCAGGGCCCGCAGCCGCGGACCGCCGACGTCCCGTGGCGCGCCGCCGATCCGGACCTCGAACGGTCCCAGCACTCCCAGGTCCACTCCGCCGGTGGTGTTCCCGACCATCCCCGCCTCTCCGCCGCGGACGCGTCCGCGCTCAGGCGTACAAGAGCGCGGTGGGGCGCGCGAGATACGTCGACAGGAAGGAAAAGGGGCGTCGGCGAACTGTCGACGGTCGGGGCCGGGCCCGCCCGCGACCGGTCAGCGGAGGTGACTGCCCTCGGTTGTCCGGGAGGGCGGCCGGGAAACCCGCGATTCTGTGCCTGGTAAGGGTTTTCCGGTGGGGAAACCGCTCCGGGTCACGATCCGGCGGGCCCCAGGGCGGAGCCCGCCGCGGCCGTGCTCCCGGGCTCCTTGAGTTCGACGAAAAAGGCGTGGCTGGGCGTGTCGCCGACGTTTTCCCCGGCGTGTTCCTGCGCCGCCACCCAGCGCGCCTCACCGGCGGTGAGGTCGACGAGCACCTCGCGGCCGCCCGTGGAGATGCGGCGGCTGAAGGAGCCGAGGGTGATCATCACGGTGTCCGGGTGCCGGTGCGGCGCGGTGCGGTCGCCGGGCCGGTCGCGGTATTCGAGGACCCGCACCCGGTCGTTCTCGAGGACCACGCGGTAGAGCTCGGGGTTCGTCTCGGCCGGATCACCGGTCATGGCAGCCTCCTTTATGGGACTTGAGTACCATGATGGCATGGAAGTGCCATATGAGTCCACGGGCCGGCGCCGGCAGAAGGGCCGGACCCGGGCGGCGCTGGTGGAGGCCGCCCATGAGCTGCTGGCGCGGGGGGACGCCCCGACGGTCGAAGACGCGGCGACGGCGGCCGGGATCTCCCGCACGACGGCGTACCGGTACTTCCCCAACCAGCGCGCGCTGCTGCTCGCGGCGTACCCGCAGATCGACGCCGACGCGGGCCTGCTCCCGGCGGACGCGCCCGCCGACCCCGCCGCGCGCCTGGAGCTGGTGATGCGCGAGTTCCTCGCGTTCACGGTCCGCTGGGAGCCCCAGCTGCGCGCCCAGCTGCGGCTGTCGCTGGAACCGGGCGCGCGGCAGCCGGTGCTGCGCGGCGGCCGGGCGATCAAGTGGATCGAGGAGGCGCTGGCACCGCTGGCCCGAACCCGTCCGGAGCTCGACGTGCACGGCCTGGCGGTCGCGATCCGCTCGGCGACGGGGATCGAGTCGCTGGTGTGGTTGACCGACATCGGCGGGCTGGACCGCGAACGGGCGGTGGAGGTGCTGGCGGCCTCGGCGCGGGCGATCTTCCGGGCCGCCGTCGAGCCGGTGGGGTGAGCGTGGACCGGTCGCGCCGGTCCGGGGAGGCGGGCACCGGAGGCCGCCCGCTCGCCGATCCACGCCCGTGACCAGGCACTACCGACGGAGTAACGTCGTGCGGGCTCCGTCGAGAAGGGACGTGAGGACCGTGCCGAACCCGTACCTTCGCCTGCTCGGCCGGGCCGAGCGATCGCCCGCGCTGGACCGCCTCGCGCGCCTCGCCGACCGGCCGGCCCGCGGCCTCGTCGCGCGGGAACCGCTCCGTCGGTTCTTCGCCGGGGACGCCACCGGCGTCCCGCTGCACCTGGTGGTCAAGGACGCGCCGTTCGGGGCCTGGTTCATGGCCCAGTTCCTCGACCTCTACCCGGATTCCCGCCGCGCCGCCCGGCGCTTGGTCGGGCTCGGCCTGCTCGGCGCCGCGCCGGCCGCGGTCACCGGCTGGGCCGAGTGGGCGGGCTGCCCGGACGCCACCCGCCGGGTCGGCGTGCTCCACGCGGCGGCGACCGGTGCCGCCACCGCCGTCTTCTTCGCGTCCTGGGCCACCCGCGCGCGGGGCCGGGAGCGCACCGGCATCCGGTTGAGCCGGTGCGGCGCCGCGATCCTCGTCGCCGGCGGCTTCCTGGGCGGCCACGTCGGCCGCGGCCGGTGACGGTCTAGGTGATCGGCACCGTCGCCGTGCAGGACGTCGTGCCGTTGTCGAACTTCGTGGACGCCGTGCCGCGTGCGGTGGCCGGGATCGCCAGTCCCGTCGGCAGGCTCTGGGTGCCGTTCGTCGCCGGGCCGGTCCGGCTGTAGACCGCGTGCGTGCCCAGCCCGTCGGTGTAGGAGATCCGCAGCGTCTGGGTGCCCGAGTCCCCGATGTACGGCCCCGACGTCGTGATCGAGCCGATCGGGTGGTGGTAGCCGCCGGACGTCTCGTAGCGCAGCGTGAACGTCCCGCCGAAGTCGCCGGCGCGGCAGGTGCTGGTGACCTGTTTGACGGTCGCCGCCTGGGCGGGGGCCGCCAGCGCCGTGGCCAGGATCGCGACGAGCCCGGCTCGCACCACTGTCTTCATCTGTTCCTCGCTCTCGGTCCCCGCCATCCTGCCGCGTCCGGCTTCCGTCGCGCTTCCGCTCAAAGGGCGGTGCGGACGAGCAGGACCGGGCACGCCGCGTGGTGCAGCAGCGCCTGGCCGGTCGAGCCGAGCAGCAGCCCGGGGAAGCCGCCGCGCCCGCGGTCGCCGACGACGACCAGCTGGGCGGCGCCGCTGCGGTCGACCAGCTCGCGTCGCGGGTGGGCGTGGACGACGACCTCCTCGACGGCGACGTCGCCGGTGTCGTGGTCGTGCAGCCGCTCGCCGAGCAGCCGCCGCCCCGCGTCGCCGACGCACCGCGGGTCCGGCCGCGGCGGCGGGGTGTCGGTCCAGGCGTGCAGGACGACCAGGGGCGCGCGGCGGGCGCGGGCTTCGGCGAGGGCCGCCGCGAGCACCCGCGTGCCGGCTTCGCTGCCGTCGATGCCGGTGACGACCGGCCGCTCGCCCGCGCCGGGTTCGTCCCAGCTGTCCCCGCGGACGACGACGGTGTCGCAGCGAGCGTGCGTCCCGAGCGCCGCGGCGACCGAGCCCGCGAGCAGGCTGGTGAGCCTGCCGTGCCCGGCGGCGCCGACGACGAGCAGGGAAGCCGTGCGCGACGCCTCGATCAGGGTCTGGGCGGCGCGGTCGGGGTCGAGCCGGGTGGCGGCGTCCGGAACCCCTTGCGCGGCAGCGAGTTCCCGCGCGGTCCGCAGCGCCCGCCGCCCCCGGGCGCGCAGCGCGTCGATCATCTCCTCCGGCGGCGGCACGACCCCGCCCGCGAGCAGCGCGGGAACGTCGAGGGCGTGCACGATCTCCAGGGGCGCGTCCCGCAGGCAGGCGGTCCGCGCGGCCCACCGGACGGCGTCCAGGGACTCGGCCGACCCGTCCACCCCGGTGACGATCGGCGGCGCGGCTGCAGCGGTCATCCGCCGACTGTAAGCCCGCGGGCGGGGCGGGCGGGGCCGATCAGCCGGGCTGGTGGCTGTGGGAGTCGGGGGTGGGGCGGGTCGGCCAGCCGAGTAAGCCGAGTTCCGGCGCCGCGAAGCCGGCTGGCGCCACCGGCTCCGGCATCGCGGGCTCGGTCAGCCGGGCTGGCCGGCGTGGGGGCCGGGGGTGCGGCGGGTCGGCCAGCCGAGTTCCAGCATCGCGGACCCAGCCACCACCACCGGGGCCGGCGGCATCGCGGGCCCGGTCAGCCGCGCCGGTCGGCGTGGGAGCCGAGGGTGCGGCGGGTCGGCCAGCCGAGTAAGCCGAGTTCCAGCATCGCGGACCCGGCTGGCACCACCGGCTCCGGCATCGCGGGCCCGGTCAGCCGGGCTGGCCGGCGTGGGACCCGGGGGTGCGGCGGGTCGGCCAGCCGAGTTCCAGCATGGCGGACCCAGCCACCACCACCGGGCCGGCGGCATCGCGGGCCCGGTCAGCCGCGCCGGTCGCCGGGGGAGCCGAGGGTGCGGCGGGCCGACCAGCCGAGCAAACCCAGCTCCAGCGCCGCGAACCCGGCCACCACCACCGTTCCGGACGCCACGAGCAGCGCCAGCCCGGTCAGCAGCACCGGCAGCACCAGCCCCGCGTAAGCGGCCAGGAACAACGCGGCCAGGACCTCGCCCCGGGTGAGGTCGTCCGCGAGCGCGGCCACCGTCGCGACCGCCGCGCGGAAGCCCAGCCCGAACCCCGCCCCGGCCAGGGCGCTCGCCGCGAAGAACAGCGGCACCGACGCCGCGAACGCCAGCAGCACCAGCCCGGTGCCCATCAGCGCGTACGCCAGCCGCAGCTGGGAGGCCGTATTCAGGCGCGCCAGCCCGATCTGCGCGAGCGCCGCGCTGCCCAGCATCGTGAACGGCGCCAGCCCGGCGAGCAGACGGGAGGGTTCGTGCAGCTCGTGCGCCAGCAACGTCGGTGCCAGTGCCATGAACAGCCCGCTGAGCGCGAAAGCCGCGAACGCGCCGATCGCCGCCCCGGCGAACGCGGACCGGGCCGCGGCCGGCAGGGAAAGCCGCTGGGGCCGGTAGGCCGGGCGCTCCTCCCGGCGTTCGACGGTCTCCGGCACCAGGCTGACCACGGCCGCCTCGCCGAGCAGCACCACCAGGAAGACCGCGAACGGCGTGTGCAGCGGCTGGTCGGCGAACCGGGCGAAGAGCCCGCCCACGAGTGGACCGAGCGCCAGGCCGCCGGCGTTGACGACCGTCGCGGCGAGCCTGGGCCGGGCCTGCGCGCGCAGCTCGGACAGGTGAGCGGTGGCGGTCGCGGTGACTACCCCGATCCCGGCGCCGCTCACCAGCCGGGCGACGATCAAGCCGGGCACCTCGGGCCACAGCAGGAACAGTGCCGCGGAAAGCGCCTCGGCCAGCAGCCCGGCGACGAGCACACGGCGGCGGCCGAGCCAGTCGCTGACGTGCCCGGCCAGGTACAGGCTCAGCATCACGCCGACCGCGTACGCGGCGAAGACGACGGTGACGAGGAACGCCGGAAACCCGTCCCGCTGCTGGTAAAGCGCGTACAGCGGGGTCGGGACGGTGGAGAACGCGAGCGCCGTCGCGAACGCGACCGCGACGACGCGGAACCCCCAGCCACGGCTCATCCGGAGCCGGGCGGGGGCGAGGGTGACGGACATCGGGACCTTCCGGGACGTCGAGGGATCTTCCGACGTCCACGATGTCCCCGCCGACTCAGCAAGTCCAACGAAAAGTCCTGGCCAGAGTTATCGCTACGATCGATGAATGGAGACGCGTCAGCTCGAGTACTTCGTCGCCGTGGCCGAGGAGCTCAGCTTCACCCGGGCCGCCCGGCGGATGTTCGCCGTCCAGTCGACCGTGTCCGCCGCCGTGCGCGCCCTGGAAACCGAGCTCGGCACCAAGCTGTTCGACCGGTCCACCCGCCGCGTCGCGCTTTCGGCGGCCGGCGCGGCGTTCCTGCCCGAGGCCAAAAGCGCGATCGAGGCGCTCGAACGCGCCCGCGCGACCGTCCAGGAGGCGTCGGAGGGCCTGCGCGGCAGCCTGCGGATCGGCACGCTCACCTCGATCGGCGGGGTGGACCTGCCCGGGCTGCTCGGGGCGTTCCACCGGCGGCACCCGCGCGTGGACATCCACGTGACCGTGTCGCTCACCGGCTCGACCGGGCTGGCCGAAGAGGTCCGCCAGGGCCGGCTCGACGTCGCGGTGGTGGGCCTGCCCGAAGCCGACCTCGCCGGGCTCGACGTCCTGCGCGTCGACACCCGGCCGTTCGTCGTGCTGCTGCCGGAAACCCACCCGCTGGCGGGCCGGCGCGCGGTCCGTCTCGCCGAGCTCGCCGGCGAGTCCTTCGTCGACACCCCGCGCGGGTTCGGCAACCGGGTCGCCATGGATCGCGCCTTCGACGCTCTGGGGTCGCCGCGCCGGGTCACCGTCGAGGTCGCCGACCTGCGCACCGTGCCCGGGTACGTCACGGCCGGGCTGGGTGTCGCGGTCGTGCCGGACCTGCCCGCGCCGGCCGGGCCGGGCGTCGTCGTGGTGCCGCTGTCCGGTGCCGGCCTCGACTGGCCGCTCAACGTCGTCACCTCGGCCGCGAAACCGCCGAGCCGCGCGCTGAGAACGCTGCTCGACCTCTTGGCCGCCGATATTTGAACGCGTTCAAAAACTTCGGTACGGTGGGGTTCGTGAAGGTCGTGATACCCGGCGGGACCGGGCACCTGGGGCGAGTGCTGAGCCGCGCGTTCGCCGGCCGCGGCGACGAGGTCGTCGTGCTCACGCGGCGGGACGCCGCACCGGAGGCGGGCGTGCGCCACGTCCACTGGGATGGGCGCGCCGCGGGGCCGTGGGCCGCCGAGCTCGACGGCTGCGACGTCGTGCTCAACCTGGCCGGCCGGTCGGTGCACTGCCGCTACACCCGGGCGAACCTGCGGGAGATGTGGACCTCGCGGATCGACTCGGCGCGGGTCGTCGGCGGCGCGATCGAACGCGCCGCGCGCCCGCCGCGGGTCTGGCTGCAGATGAGCACGGCGACCGTCTACGCGCACCGCTTCGACGCCCCGAACGACGAAACCACCGGCGTCCTCGGCGGCGGGGAGCCGGGCGTGCCCGCCTACTGGGCCTACAGCGTCGACCTCGCGCGGGCGTGGGAGCGCGAGCAGGAGGCGGCGAACACCCCGCGCACGCGCAAGGTCGCGCTGCGGACGGCGATGGTGATGAGCCCCGAGCCCGGCGGCGCGTTCGCGATGCTGCTGCGGCTCACCCGCCTCGGCCTCGGCGGCCCGGTCGCGGGCGGCGCGCAGTACCTGTCGTGGATCCACGAGGACGACCTCGTCCGCGCGCTCGACTTCCTCGTCGCGCGCGACGACCTGAGCGGGCCGGTCAACCTGGCGGCCCCGGAACCGTTGCCGTACCGGGACTTCATGCGCGCGCTGCGCGCGGCGGCCGGTGTCCCGTTCGGACTCCCGGCGACGAGGTGGCTGGCCGAGATCGGCGCGTTCGCGCTGCGCTCGGACACGGAACTGCTGCTCAAGAGCCGGCGGGTGGTGCCGGGCCGGTTGCTGGACGCCGGATTCGCCTTCGAGCACCCGTACTGGCCGGCCGCGGCGGAAGACCTGGTCCGCCGTCCACAGAGGACGTTCAGCTGACTTCGCCGTTGTCCCGCAGCCGCCGCAGCATCAGGGCGAGGTGCAGCCGGAACCGGCCGGCGGGGGAGTCGAGTTCGAAGCCGAGGACGGCTTCGGCGCGCGCCAGCCGGGCCGGCATCGTGCTGTGGTGGCGGTGCAGCACCGCCGCCGCCTTGCGGGCCGAGCCGGTGGCGCACAACGCGTCGAGCGCCGACAGCGTGTCCGCGCCGTGGGGTTCGGCCGCCAGCCGGTCGAGGGCGCGCACGTCCGGCAGGTCGGCGAGATCGTGGCCGTCGAGCAGCGCGCCGAGCGCGCCGAGACTGCCCAGGCGCTCCCACCACACGACCGGCTCGGTGTCCGAAGTGAACCGCAGCGCCGTCCGGGCGGCCGTCCAGGAGCGGGCCGCGTCGAGGGCGGGCAGCTCCGGGCCGATGCCCGCCCGGCCGCCGCCGGGGAACCGGTCCGGGACGGCTTCGGCCAGGATCGCGCGCACGCCGCCCAGCGGGACCGACCGCCCCGCGAGCCCGTCGACGCCGGTGCCCGCCAGCACGCGCAGCCGGGCCGACGGCGCGATGCCCAGCAGGTGCAGGGCCCGGGACCGCTCGGCGGTGCCCGCGTCGGCGGACAGCACCAGCTCGACGAGCGCGGGGTCGCCGAGTTCGGGCCGCGGCACGCCGTTCTGCTCCAGCAGGACCGCGGTGGCGATGGCGAACCGTTCGAGCAGCATGTCGTCGAGCGGGAGGGGCGCGCCGTCGCGGGCCACCCACACCTCGACGCCGCCCTCGAGCCGGCGGACGGCCGCTCCCGCCGGTGCCGTGCCCGGCGTCGCGACGGCCCCGCCCGGCTCCGCCCGCAGCGACGTCCCCTGCCCCGGCGCGTGCACGCCGACCCGGCAGCCGGCGAGCTCGGCCGTGCTGCGCACGAGCGCGTCCAGGCCGGCCCGGCCGGTGATCAGGCGGTCGAAGAACCCGATCACCCGCACGGCGTTCTCGGCGTCGGCGTCGAGCCCGGACAGCCGCAGCAGCAGCCCCTTCATGCCGCCACGATAGGCGCGCCCGCCGCCGGATGGCGAGGTCCGCACGCCCAACGCCCGCCGCGTGGCGGTGGCCGCGACCGCGTCCCGCGGCCGAAGATCGGGTCATGACCTACGCGATCGATCCCGAGCTGCTGCCCTGGCTGGACATGCTGCCGGGCGTGACCCTGACCGACTACGACGCCCTGGTCGCCGCGCGCTCCTCGATGAGCGAGGTGGGCGACGTCCTGCCGGCCTACGAGCCGGTGCACCCCGTCGACGTCCGCGACACGACCGTGCCCGGGCCGTCGGACGCGCCGGAGGTCCCGGTGCGCGTCTACTCCCCGGCGAACCGCACCGGCGCGGTGCCCGGCCTGCTCTACATCCACGGCGGCGGGTTCGTCCTCGGCGACCTGGACATGTTCCACGCCTCGCTGCTGCGGCTGGTCGACGAGCTGGGGATCGTGGTCGTGTCGGTCGACTACCGGCTCGCCCCCGAGCACCCGTTCCCGGCGCCGGTCGAGGACTGCTACGCGGCCCTGCAGTGGGTCGAGGCCAAGGCGGCGGAGCTGGGCATCGACCCGGCCCGGCTCGGGGTGGGCGGCGAAAGCGCGGGCGGCGGCCTGTCGGCGGCGGTCGCGCTGCTGGCGCGCGACCGCGGCGGCCCGGCCCTGTGCTTCCAGTACCTCGGCATCCCGGAGCTGGACGACCGCCTGGGCACCCCGTCGATGACGGCCTACACCGACACGCCGCTGTGGAACCGGCCGAACGCGGTGTTCAGCTGGACCAGCTACCTCGGCGCGGAACCGGGCGGCGACGGGGTTTCGCCGTACGCGGCCCCGGCCCGCGCCACGGACCTGGCCGGGCTGCCGCCCGCGTTCGTCACGACGTGCCAGTTCGACCCGTTGCGGGACGAGGGGATCGAGTACGCGCGACGCCTCGCGCACGCGGGCGTGGCGACGGAGCTGCGGCACTACCCGGGCACGTTCCACGGCTCGGGCATGGTGGAGACGGCGGCGATCTCGCGCCGGATGTTCGCCGACGAGGTCGACGCCCTGCGCCGCGGCCTGCGCGTGACCGGCTGACCGCGCGATCATGGGGGCTCTCGTGGAAGGAGCCGCCGTGACTTCGGTCGGACTGCTGCACCCCGGCGCGATGGGCGCCGCCGTCGGAGCGGTGCTCACCCGCGCCGGGACCCCGGTCTCCTGGGTCGCGGCCGGGCGAGGGCCCGCGACGCGCCGCCGCGCCGGAGAAGCCGGGCTGACCGAGGTGCCCGACGTCGCCGCGCTGGCGGGGTGCGACGTCGTCCTCAGCGTTTGCCCGCCCGCCGCCGCGCTCGAGGTCGCCCGCGCGGTGGCCGCCGGCGGGTTCGGCGGCGTCTACCTCGACGCCAACGCCATCAGCCCCGGGCACGCCGAGCAGGTCGAAGCGCTGTTCGGCGGGAGGGCGACGGTCGCCGACGGCGGGATCGTCGGACCGCCACCACGGTCGGCCGGGACCACCCGGCTCTACCTGTCGGGGCCCGAACCCGCCGTCACGCGGCTGGCGGAGCTGTTCGCGGACACGCACATGCGGCCCGTCGTGCTGGCCGGCCCGGTCGGCCGCGCGTCGGCGCTCAAGCTCGCCTTCGCCGCCTACAACAAGCTCACCTTCGCCCTCGCCGCCCAGTCGTACGCACTGGCTGCCGGTCTCGCGGAACGGGCCGAGGAGTGGCTCGCTCAGGCGAAGGACGCCGTGCTCGAAGCCTTTCCCGACGCCGAAATCGTC